>NZ_SCNE01000009.1:0-141826 GCF_005503595.1 Enterobacter sp. 2VL | reverse complement strand
TATCTCTCGCATCCCAGGGCATAAGCGACTCCATAAACGGGTTCTTATGCCTTAGTTGTAAGTGTCTACCATGTCCCCGAACAAGTGTTCACGATGTCCCCGGACCGTACACCCACGGGGAGAGGGTACAAACATTAAAAACGGCAACACATGTTGCCGTTTTGCATTTACCTTGTAGGCCCGGTAAGGCGTAGCCGCCACCGGGCTTTTCTTTTTAACTGCGCAGGGCGTTCTTCGCTAAACGCGCGTCTTCCGCCTGGCACACGGCCGCGGTAAACATCACGTCGGTTGAGGAGTTGATCGCGGTCTCGCAGGAATCCTGCAGCACGCCGATGATAAAGCCTACGGCAACCACCTGCATGGCGACCTCGTTCGGGATGCCGAACATATTACACGCCAGCGGGATCAGCAGCAGCGAACCGCCCGCCACGCCGGATGCACCACAGGCACACAGCGATGCCACCACGCTCAGCAGCAGCGCCGTGGGCAGATCCACCGGAATACCCAGCGTATGCACCGCCGCCAGCGTCAGCACGGTAATGGTGATGGCCGCGCCCGCCATGTTGACGGTTGCGCCCAGCGGAATTGACACCGAGTAGGTATCGCGGTCCAGGTTCAGCTTCTCGCACAGTGTCATGTTAACCGGAATATTCGCCGCCGAGCTGCGGGTGAAGAAGGCGGTCACGCCGCTCTCACGCAGACACATCAACACCAGCGGATAGGGGTTGCGACGCGTCTGTACGAAAACCAGCAGCGGATTAATGACCAGCGCCACCACGGCCATACAGCCAATCAGCACCAGCAGCAGTTGGGCGTAGCCCCATAGCGCACCAAAGCCGGTAGTTGCCAGCGTCGACGCCACCAGACCGAAGATGCCAATGGGCGCAAAGCGAATCACGACGGTGACGATAAAGGTTACGGCATTCGACACATCGGTGATCAGATGTTTGGTCGTGTCATTACTGTGGCGCAGGGCAAAGCCCAGCCCGACGGCCCACACCAGGATGCCAATGTAGTTGGCATTGATCAGGGCGTGGATAGGGTTGGCGACAATGCTCATCAGCAGGCCGTGCATCACCGCCACAATTCCCGTAGGTGGGGTAATGTCGGTTGCACCGGTCGTAAGCTGCAGCGTGGAGGGAAATGCGAAGCTCACTACAACCGCCGTCAGCGCCGCAGAGAACGTGCCCAGCAGGTACATCCACAGGATCGGGCGGATGTTGGTTTTTTGTCCTTGCTGATGGTTAGCAATGGAGGCCATAACCAGGGTCAGCACCAGAACCGGCGCGACCGCTTTTAGTGCACCAACGAACAACGTCCCGAGCAGGCCGGTGGCCTCGGCGGCAGGTTTGGAAATGAGCGCCAGCGCCACGCCCAACACCAGACCAATCAAGATTTGCTTAACCAGGCTGCCACGCGACAGACGCGCAAGAAGACCCGATGACGATACGCTCATAGGAAGTCCTTAAGTGAAATTGTGTTCCATTCCGGATGTGCTCTAAGTCACATTTATGTCCGGATGTAAGAAAATGTTTGCCTGGTCGAGTATAGGGAATGCGCGAAAGGAGGGAAGCGTAAAATGCTGGATTTTACGTGTTGTGTCATATTTTTTAACTGTTGATTAACGAAAGTGCCGGGTGGCGCTGCGCTTACCCGGCCTTCGGGGTGACGTTGTAGGCCCGGTAAGCGCAGCGCCACCGGGCAAAAAGCACTAAGCCTGCTGCTTTTTATCGTGCTGGCGGTTAACCCAGGTATTGATAATCAGCGTCACGATCAGAATGCCAAACACAATGCCGAGCGAGATGGCGATCGGAATGTGGTAGAAATCGACAATCAGCATCTTGATACCGATAAAGACCAGGATCACCGACAGGCCGTACTTCAGCATGGAGAAGCGCTCTGCCGCGCCCGCCAGCAGGAAGTACATGGCACGCAGGCCGAGGATCGCGAACAGGTTAGAGGTCAGGACGATGAACGGGTCTGTCGTAACCGCGAAAATTGCCGGAATGCTGTCTACCGCGAAAATCACGTCGCTCAGCTCAACCAGAATCAGCACCAGCAGCAGCGGGGTGGCAAACAGCAGGCCGTTCTTGCGCACGAAGAAGTGCTCGCTTTCGATTTTGTCCGTCATGCGCAGGTGACTGCGGATCCACTTCACCAGCGGCTTCTCGCCGATGCCGGTCTCATCCTCTTTCGCCAGCGCCATTTTGATACCGGTGAACAGCAGGAACGCGCCGAAAACGTACAGCAGCCATTCAAACTGGGTGATCAGCCAGCTGCCCGCGAAGATCATGATGGTACGCAGGATAATCGCGCCCAGCACGCCATAGACCAGCACGCGGCGCTGCAGTGACGCAGGCACGGCAAAGTAGCTGAACAGCATCAGCCAGACGAAGACGTTATCGACCGCGAGGGCTTTTTCAATCAAATAACCGGTGAGGAAGGCGAGTGCCTGAGGATCGGCCACCGCACGGCCTTCGGTCGAGGCCAGATACCACCAGAAGGCGGCGCAGAAAAGCAGGGAGAGGGTGACCCACACCAGTGACCAGGCGGCAGCCTGCTTCATGGTCATGCCGTGCTCGCCACGACGCCCCTGCAAAAAGAGGTCGATCGCCAGCATGATGAGCACGACAACCGCGAATCCGCCCCACAACATTGGAGTGCCGACAGAATGCATACTATTTTCCTTACACATAAAAAAACAAAAACGGCTATGGTCAGAAGACGATAGCCGTTAGCTTTTTATGCATAGACCTCGCCTTCCGGCAAGGTCTCACTTACAACCACGAAGGTTGCCCGGCGACCGGATGCGGTATTGCACGCATCGTAATGACGATCCACCGGCAAGGAAGTTACTCCCCTTTGCTGGTAACAAAATATGTCAGGCCCGGCGATCCGTCAAGGCTCGGCATGAATTCATTACACAGTTTTACGCGATAACTTGCGCACCCACGCCGTCTGCCGGGAACACCACGCCAGTCTGACGGCGGATCTCCGTTTGCAGTTTCGCCGTGGTGCGGCTGACCGCCAGCCCCGGGTGGTTCACCTCATTGTCCTCAACCAGACGTGCAAAGACCTCTGCCTCATACAGCATAGTGTTGATATGCTGAGGCTGCGTCAGCTCTTGCGCTTTGCCGCCGCGCGGCACGATGCTGAGCTTCTGGCATTCGGAGATTTTTTCGATGACCAGCGAGCCGTCTTCGCCCTGAATTTCGCTCGGTAAGACCGAATCGCTCACCTTGGAGTGCTGGAGCGTGACGCTGAAATCACCGTAGTCCAGTACCACGATACCGTGCGCGTCCACGCCGCTCTCCAGCAGGCTGGCGGTGGCCGTTACGCCGTGCGGTTCGCCCCACAGCGCCACGGCGGAGGCCAGGCAGTAGAAACCGATATCCATGATCGAGCCGTTAGAGAACGCCGGGTTGAAGGTGTTCGGGTTTTCGCCGTCAAGATAGCGCTGATAGCGCGACGAATACTGGCAGTAGTTGATAAAGGCTTTACGCACCTTGCCAATTTTCGGCAGGGACTGCTGCAACAGCAGGAAGTTCGGCAGGCTGGCGGTTTTGAAGGCTTCGAACAGCACCACCTGGTTTTCGCGCGCCAGGGCGATGGCGGCTTCCACTTCCTGAATGTTTGAGGCCAGCGGCTTTTCGCAAATCACATGCTTTTTATGGCTGAGAAACAGCGTCGTTTGCGGAAAGTGCAGGGCGTTCGGGCTGGCGATATAGACCGCGTCGATGGCGTCGCTTTGCGCCATCTCGTCGAGCGAGGTGAACAGATGCTCGACCAGGTAGTCGTTGGCGAAACTTTGCGCCTGCTCAAGGCTGCGGGAATAAACTGCGGTGAGCTTGTATTTGCCGGTTTCGTGGGCGGCGTCGACGAACTGGCGTGTGATCCAGTTCGTACCAATAACTGCGAAACGTATCATAGACGTTTACGTACTCCGTAACGGGGGACCTGTAGCCACTGTAGCACGTCATCATGACATTTCGCGTGCGCTACTGCGCATTACTCTTTAACGATAAATGCGTCAGCCACAGGCGAGTATCAAACTCCAACTGGTGGTACTGCGGCTCCATGTGGCAGCACAGGGAGTAGAACGCTTTGTCGTGCTCTTTCTCTTTCAGGTGCGCCAGCTCATGCACCACGATCATCCGCAAAAAGGCCTCCGGTGCGTTGCGAAACACCGTTGCCACGCGGATCTCGGCTTTGGCTTTCAGCTTGCCGCCCTGCACGCGGGAGATGGCGGTGTGCAGCCCAAGCGCGTTTTTCAGCACGTGGATCTTGTTGTCGTACATCACCTTATTGATCGGCGGCGCGCTCTTCAGGTAACGGTTTTTCAGATCCTGCGTATACTGCCAGAGCGCCTTATCGGTCGCGAAATCGTGCGTATCCGGATAACGTTTTTCCAGCACCGCGCCCAGCTTTTGCTCGGCAATCAGGCTGCGAACCTGAGTCAGTAAGTTCTCCGGGTAGCCCTGGAGATAAGTAAGTTGGTTCATCAACGCCCCAAATCGACAATAAAACGGGTATACTCACGCACCCTTTTCAGGGATACGCCAAATTTTACCATTCAGGAGGGCCGATGAGCCACTTAGACAACGGTTTCCGTTCACTCAACCTTAAACGTTTCCCGGAAACGGACGACGTTAACCCGCTTCAGGCGTGGGAAGCAGCGGATGACTATCTGCTGCAGCAGTTGGATGACACCGAAATCAGCGGCCCGGTTCTGATCCTGAATGACGCGTTTGGCGCACTGGGCTGTGCCCTGGCGGAGCACACGCCTTACAGCATCGGGGATTCTTACTTAAGCGAGCTGGCGACGCGCGAGAACCTGCGCCATAACGATATCGATGAAGGCAGCGTGAAGTTCCTCGACAGCACCGCGGATTACCCGCAGGCGCCGGGCGTGGTGCTGATCAAAGTGCCGAAAACCATGGCGCTGCTGGAGCAGCAGTTGCGCGCGCTGCGTAAGGTCGTCACGCCACAAACGCGCATCATCGCCAGTGCCAAGGCGCGTGATATCCACACGTCGACGCTGGAACTGTTCGAAAAAGTGCTCGGCCCCACCACCACCACGCTGGCCTGGAAAAAAGCGCGCCTGATCAACTGTACCTTCAGCGCACCGGAACTGGCTGACGCACCAGACACCCTGAGCTGGAAACTGGAGGGCACCGACTGGACCATCCACAACCATGCGAACGTCTTCTCCCGCACCGGGCTGGATATCGGGGCGCGTTTCTTTATCGAACATCTGCCGGAAAACCTGGAAGGCGAGATCGTTGACCTGGGCTGCGGCAACGGCGTAATTGGCCTGACGCTGCTGGCGAAGAACCCGGACGCCAGCGTGGTGTTTAGCGATGAGTCGCCGATGGCGGTGGCATCAAGCCGTCTGAACGTCGAAACCAACATGCCGGACGCGCTGGATCGCTGCGAGTTTATGATCAACAACGCGCTGTCGGGCGTGGAGCCTTTCCGCTTCAACGCCGTGTTCTGCAACCCGCCGTTCCACCAGAAGCACGCGCTGACGGATAACGTTGCGTGGGAGATGTTCCACCATGCCCGCCGCTGCCTGAAAATTAACGGCGAGCTGTACATCGTGGCGAACCGTCATCTGGACTACTTCCACAAGCTGAAGAAGATTTTCGGTAACTGCGTCACCATTGCGACGAACAATAAGTTTGTGGTGCTGAAAGCGGTTAAGCTGGGGCGTCGTCGGTAAGCGTGTTTCGCCTGGCGGCGCTGCGCTTGCACAGGCCTGTGGTTTCAAACGCCCGGTGGCGCTGCGCTTACCGGGCCTACAATGGCCTCGGACCCGTAGGCCCGGTAAGCGTAGCGCCACCGGGCAATGCCGTTAAATACTCAGCGCCAGCTTTGTTCCCTGCGCAATCGCCCGCCGCGCATCCAGCTCCATCGCCACATCACACCCGCCGATCAAATGCACCGTTTTGCCCGCCTCACGCAGCGGTTCGGCCAGATCGCGCTTCGGTTCCTGCCCGGCGCACAAAATCACATGATCCACCGCCAGCAGCTGCGGCTCACCGCCGATCAGCACGTGCAGCCCGTCGTCGTCGATCTTCTGGTAGCTCACCGCCGGGATCATCTTCACCCCGCGTGAGAGCAGGGTGGCGCGATGGATCCAGCCCGTGGTTTTGCCCAGCCCGTCGCCTGGTTTGCTGGCTTTACGCTGCAGCATGACGATCTGGCGCGGGCTTTTTGGCAGCTGCGGACCTTCCGGTCGCAGGCCGCCGATCTGATTGAGGCTGGTATCGATCCCCCATTCCTCACAAAACGCCGCAATATTCTGGCTGGTGGCTTCCCCCGGCTGGCTCAGGTACATGGCGGTATCAAAACCGATCCCGCCGCAGCCGATTATCGCCACGCGATCGCCGACCGGTTTTTTGTCGCGCAATACGTCGAGATAGCTCAGCACCTTCGGATGATCGACGCCCGCGATCGCCGGCAGGCGCGGGACGATCCCGCTGGCCAGGATCACCTCATCGTACGCCACCAGATCCGACGCATTCACAAAATGGTTAAGCCGCAGCTCGACCCCCGTCAGGTCGATCATCCGGCGGTAATAGCGCAGGGTTTCGTAAAACTCCTCTTTGCCGGGGATCTGTTTGGCAATATTAAATTGCCCGCCGATCTCAGCCAGGGCATCAAACAGCGTCACGCTGTGCCCGCGCGCGGCGGCATTCACCGCAAACGCCAGCCCGGCGGGGCCCGCGCCGACCACGGCGAGCCGTTTTGGGGTGACGGCAGGTGTTACCGGCATTTTCGTTTCATGGCAGGCGCGCGGGTTGACGAGACAGGAGGTGATTTTGCCCGCGAAGATCTGATCCAGACAGGCCTGGTTACAGCCGATGCAGGTGTTGATCTCGTCCGCGCGTCCGCTTTGCGCTTTGGAGAGGATCGCCGCGTCGGCGAGGAACGGGCGTGCCATCGACACCATGTCGGCATCGCCGCGCGCAATGACCTCTTCCGCCACCTGCGGATCGTTAATGCGGTTAGTGGTAACCAGCGGAACAGACACTTTCCCTTTCAGTTTACGCGTCACCCAGCTGAACGCCGCGCGCGGTACCGGCGTGGCGATGGTCGGGATACGCGCCTCGTGCCAGCCGATGCCGGTGTTGATGATCGTGGCCCCGGCGGCTTCAATTGCCTGCGCCAGCTGGACGGTTTCGTCGAACGTGCCGCCGCCCTCCACCAGATCGAGCATCGACAGGCGGTAGACGATAATAAAATCCGCGCCCACACGTTCGCGTACGGCGCGCACCACCTCGACGGCAAAACGCATGCGGCGGGCATAATCGCCGCCCCATTCGTCGTCACGATGGTTGGTCCGGGCGGCGAGGAACTCGTTAATCAGGTAGCCTTCCGACCCCATCACCTCTACGCCGTCATAGCCCGCCTCACGCGCCAGCGCCGCGCAGCGGGCGAAGTCCTCGATCAGCGCCAGGATCTCATCGTGGGTAAGGGCATGGGGTGTGAAGCGGTTGATCGGTGCCTGAAGGGCCGACGGGGCAACCAGATTCGGCTGATAGCTGTAGCGCCCGGTATGCAGAATTTGCAGGGCAATTTTACCGCCTTCTTTATGCACCGCGTCGGTCACAATCCGGTGATGCGGCAGCTGGGCCGCATCGTTCAGCACCGCGCCGCCCTCCATCGTCACGCCAGAAACCGCGGGGGCCACGCCACCGGTAACGATCAGCGCCACCCCGTGCCGGGCGCGCTCGGCGTAGAAAGCGGCCAGCCGCTCGGCGCCGTCCGGACGCTCCTCCAGCCCGGTGTGCATCGAACCCATCAACACGCGGTTTTTGAGCGTTGTGAACCCCAGATCGAGGGGGGCGAATAACGACGGGTAGCGGCTCATAGTCTCTTCCAGTGTAAAATTATTGTTATGTGGTCGGATGAGTTACTAATTTAGCCAGCGGAGAGTAAAAGGGAAAAGGGGAATGCGGCGATTGTGATGGGATTCAAATATTGTGCGGCCTGGTGCCCTCACCCTAACCCTCTCCCACGGGGAGAGGGGACACGATCTCCCTCTCCCTCAGGGAGAGGGCCGGGGTGAGGGGGATGCCCGCACCAGACCCGGGGCTTGCCACATCGACGTGGTCAGCCCGCTGTCGACCAGCCCAAGCTGATCCGCGTACACCGCCTGCCATTTCTGCATCATGCCGTCGTAAAGTTCCCGGTATTCCGGGTTCGGCGTAAATTCGCGGCTCCACTTCACCAGCCGCTCACCCGTGGAGGCCATGTCGGTAAACAGCCCGGCGCCAGCACCCGCGGCGATGGCACAGCCCAGCGCCGTCGCCTCTTTGACTTCCGGCACGCGCACCGGCAGCCCGGTGACATCGCTTAAAATCTGGCTCCACAGCGCGCCCTTCGCGCCGCCGCCCGCAAAGACCAGGCTGTCAAACGTCACGCCGGAGAATCGCGATATCTGCGACAGGTTGCAGGCGGAGACAATCGCCGCATTCTCTTCCAGGGCACGGAACAGCGTGGCCTTGTTGCATTTTTCCGGGTCGATGGAGAGGTTAATAAACGACGGCGCGGCGTGGTACCACTGCCTGAAATGCATCGCATCGGAGAAGATCGGCATCACCCCGTGTGAGCCCGCGGGCACGCGGCTGGCCATCTCTTCGAGCAGGGTGTAAGTATCCATGCCCATGCGTTCAGCAATTAACTTCTCCTCCGCGCAAAAGGCGTCGCGGAACCAGCGCATGGTCAGCCCGGTAAAGAAGCTGATCGACTCCGCCTGCGCCATACCGGGGATGACGTGAGGGTTCACGCGGATGTTCATATCCGGATCGGTTCGCACCTGCGGCAGGTTGACGACCTGCTGCCAGAAGGTGCCGCCCAGCACCGCCGTTTGCCCGGCGCGCACCACGCCCAGCCCGAGACAGCCAAGCTGCACGTCGCCGCCGCCCATCACCACCGGCGTGCCTTCGCGCAGGCCGCTCTGCTGCGCGGCTTCGCGGGTAATGGCCCCCAGCACGGTTCCCGTCTCTTTCACCGGGGAGAGGATATCGGCGCGCAGCCCGGCCATGTCGAGCAGCGCCGGACGCCAGTCGCGGGAAAAGAGATCCAGCATGCCGGTTGTGCCGGCATTGGACGGGTCCACCGCCAGTTCGCCAGAGAGTTTTGCCGCCAGCCAGTCGCTGATCATGGTGACCGTCGCCGCTTTGCGATAAATATCCGGGCGGTGGTGCGCCAGCCACAGCAGGCGCGGCATGGCGCTCAGGGCCAATGTCTGGCCGGAAACGTCATACACTTCGGATTCAAACTGGTCGTCGTGGATCTCTTTGAGTTCGGCCACCTCGCGGCTGGCGCGGGCGTCGACGTTGGCGCAGGCCCAGATGGCGTCGCCGTTGCGGTCATACAGCACGATGCCTTCGCGCATGGAGCAGCAGGCCACGGACTGAATATCCGCCGCGTGCAGGTGGGCACGCTCCAGCGCCTGGTGAATACACTGGCAGGCCAGCCGCCAGTTGGTGTCGAGGTCAAACTCCATCGAGCCGGGCACGTTCTCCACGCTCAGGTGTTTCCACTCGGCCTGGCCGACGGCAATCTGGTTGCCCTGCACATCGAAAATAACGGCGCGAACGCTGCCTGTCCCTGCATCTAACGCTAAAAGGTAACTCATAGCATGCCTCGTGTCAGGCGCAGGGCCGTCTCTTATGTTGCCAGAGCAAGCACCGCGCGGGCTGTCGTCTCTTCCGTCACCAGGCCATTAATACGGCGACCTTTCAGTGCGGCGTAAATCGCATCGGCTTTCTCTTCACCTCCGGCCACGCCAACGATGGTGGGCAGCTG
Source organism: Enterobacter sp. 2VL (assembly GCF_005503595.1). Lineage (NCBI taxonomy): Bacteria > Pseudomonadati > Pseudomonadota > Gammaproteobacteria > Enterobacterales > Enterobacteriaceae > Enterobacter > Enterobacter sp. 2VL. The sequence continues at coordinate 132,007 of NZ_SCNE01000009.1, read as the reverse complement.
CGCCAGTTCATCAAGGGTGACGCCGAGTAATTCTTTATGGATCTCAAGCTCCTCGACGCACTCGCCGTCGGCATTGAGGAAGTAACCGAGAATGTCGCCCACCGCCCCTTTCCGGGCGTACATCAACTGTTCACCTTCGCTGATATAGCCGGAGCGTAAAATGGTGGCGTCGCGGCGCTGGTTCACTGAACCAATCCCAACCACCGCCACGTCGGCGGCGGTGGCGGCGAGGATCACGTCCCGCACGCTGGTTTCACGCTTTAAGATCCCGGCCACCCCGGCGGATGAAACGCGCAGCGGGGCGGGGATCATGCTGACGCGACAGGCCGCATCCAGCTGGCCGATACCGGTCATATACGGCCCGACGCCGCCGGAGAGCGTTACCAGGCGGATCTGCTGTGAGCTAATAAAACCGCTTAAGTGTTGCAGGCTGCTCATGGTTGTTTCACCAAATCCCACCGCTAACAGCTGGCCGGGTTCCAGAACGCCCATTAGCGACTGCGCTGCGCCAATGCCCAGCCGCACGTTCATCGGCGGGGTGTTAAGGGCGGGCATCACGCGCACCAGCTTCAGACCAAAGCGCTGCTGCAGTTCGGTCTCCAGCGCCAGGCAGCCCTCGTAGCGCGAGTTGATCTGCACGCGTATCACCCCGGACTGGCGGCCTTTCTCCAGCAGGCGGGAGATCTTCAGGCGCGGCAGGCCGAGCCGTTCGCCAATGTCGTTCTGGGTCAGCCCGTCGTGGTAGTAACACCATGCCACGCGAGCGACCAGCTCCTCTTCCGCCAGCGCCAGCCCGGCAAAACGACCCTCTTCCACAGTGCGTTTATCGCTCATATTTGAACTCTTATAAAAATTTAGATCATATGTTCGCTCAGGCGCGGGCCGAAAATGTGAGCCACGCGGCAAAAAAGATCTTTAAAATTGTTTTAGGGGTATCTGGATCTTAATCGATAAAACTGTGATCCCTGCACGGTTGTAAATATAGTTCACCGTCTACGCTTTTGAACATTATTAAATCAAAAAATCATTTGTTCAATAGCGGAGCGATGATGACCCCACTTATCGAAGCACGGAATATCAGCAAGCAATTCTCGGGCGTGCCGGTGTTAAAAGGCATTGATTTCATGCTGCTTGCGGGCCAGGTGCATGCGTTAATGGGCGGTAACGGGGCGGGGAAATCGACGCTGATGAAGATTATCGCTGGCGTCGAGACCCCGGACAGCGGTGAACTTTCGGTTGCCGGACGGGCATATGCACGCCTTAGCCCCGGTCAGGCGCACGGGCTGGGGATCTACCTGGTGCCGCAGGAGCCGCTGCTGTTTCCTAACCTGACGGTGCGGGAAAATATCCTTTTCCGCCTGCCGCGCGAAAAGGGGGTGGACGAGCGTCTTGCGGAGAAGCTGCAGCAGCTGCAGTGCCAGCTCAGTCTTGATGCCACCGCCAGCACGCTGGAGGTGGCGGATCAGCAGATGGTGGAGATCCTGCGCGGGCTGATGCGCAATGCAACAATTCTGATCCTCGACGAGCCTACGGCGTCGCTGACCCCTGGCGAAACCGAGCGGCTGTTTCGCCAGATCCGCGCCCTGCAGGATCAGGGTGTTGGCATTGTCTTTATTTCACATAAATTGCCGGAGATCCGCCAGCTTTCCAGCCACGTCTCGGTGATGCGCGACGGGGCCGTGGTGCTGAGCGGCGAAACCGCGACCTTTGACGATAACGCCCTGATTGCCGCCATGACTCCGGTGAGCCGGGAACAACGCTTAAGCGACACGCAAAAACTGTGGCTGGCGCTGCCCGGGAATCGCCGGACCCAGCCGCAGGACTTTCCGGTGCTGCGGGTAGACGATCTTACCGGGGAAGGGTTTATCGATCTCAGCCTGGAGATTTACGCCGGGGAGATCGTCGGCCTGGCCGGGCTGGTGGGATCCGGGCGTACCGAGTTCGCTGAAACACTTTACGGCCTGCGCCCCGTGCGCGGCGGACGCGTTTGGCTTGAAAATCAGGAGATCAACGCGGATTCGGTTGCCGCGCGTCTGGAAAAAGGGCTGGTCTACCTGCCGGAAGACAGGCAGGTCTCCGGCCTGTTCCTGGATGCGCCGGTTCGCTGGAACACCGTGACCCTGAACGAGCCGTCCCTCTGGCAGCAGCGCAGGCGGGAATCTGCGGTGGTGGAGCGTTATCACCGGGCGCTGGGGATCAAGCTCAACCATGCGGATCAAACCGTGCGCACGCTCTCTGGCGGTAACCAGCAGAAGGTCCTGCTGGCGCGCTGTCTGGAGGCCAACCCGCTGCTGCTGATTGTCGATGAACCCACGCGCGGTGTGGACGTCTCGGCGCGCGCCGATATCTATCAGTTGATCAAAAGCGTGGCGGCGCAGAACGTGGCGGTGCTGATGATCTCAAGCGATCTCGACGAGTTTCCCGGTCTTGCGGATCGCGTGCTGGTCATGCATCAGGGCATGCTCAGCGGCGAACTGCCGCGCCACGCCGTGACGCTCGATCGGATGATGGGGCTGGCGTTTGGAGGGCAATCATGAAGACCTTACTGAAAAACCGCGAGCTGAGCGCGTTTCTGGCGATCCTCGCCCTGTTCGTTGTGCTGGTGGCACTGAACCCGGCCTATCTCAGTCTGCAAACCCTGGGGATGATTTTCGCCAGCGCGCAGATCCTGATCCTGCTGGCGCTTGGCGCGGCGCTGGTGATGTTGACCCGCAACATCGACGTTTCGGTCGGATCTACCGTGGGGCTGTCTGCCATCGCGGTTGGCGTGGCGCTCAACAGCGGTTACAGCCTGCCGGCCGCCATCCTTTTTGCCCTGTCGATCGGCGCGCTGGCGGGCGCGTTCAACGGGGTGCTGGTGGTGGGGCTGCGGATACCGGCGATTGTCGCCACCCTCGGTACGCTGGGGCTGTATCGTGGGGCGATGCTGCTCTGGACCGGCGGGAAGTGGATTGAAGGGCTTCCGCCGGATCTGAAAGCGCTCTCCGCGCCGGTTGCCCTCGGGATTTCACCGTTGGGTTTCGTGGTGCTGTTCTTCGCCGCCGTCGGCGCGTGGATGCTGTCGCGCACCGCCTTTGGCCGTGACTTCTACGCCGTGGGGGACAACCTCGCCGCCGCGCGCCAGCTGGGCGTGGCGGTCAACCGCACCCGGATAATCGCCTTTACGCTTAACGGGATGCTGGCGGCCTGCGCAGGTATCGTCTTTGCCGCGCAGATTGGCTTTGTGCCGAATCAGACCGGCAGCGGCCTGGAGATGAAAGCCATCGCGGCCTGCGTGCTTGGCGGTATTTCGCTGCTGGGCGGGACGGGCACGCTGATTGGCGCGCTGCTCGGTGCGTTCTTCCTGACCCAAATCGACACCGTGCTGGTGCTGTTCAGGCTCCCGGCCTGGTGGAACGATTTTATTGCCGGGCTGGTGCTGCTGGGCGTGCTGGTGCTCGACGGGCGCTTGCGTCAGGCGCTCGCAAGGCATCAGCGGGCACTGAAATACAGCCGTTTCCAGCCGGGCAATAAAGGGGGAAAGCACGTTACCCCGTTTCCAAAACGCAAAAAAGAGGTGGCGTAAATGAGGCTTAACTGGGAAAGCGCGCTGCTGATTTTGCTGGTGCTGGAGATCCTGCTCTTTGGGGCCATCAACCCGCGAATGCTCGATATCAACATGCTGCTGTTCAGCACCAGCGACTTTATCTGCATCGGTATTGTGGCGCTGCCGCTGACGCTGGTCATCATCAGCGGTGGGATTGATATTTCGCTCGGCTCCACCATCGGCCTGTGCGCCATTGCGCTGGGCGTGATGATGCAGGCGGGGTGGCCGATGGCGGTGGCGATCCCGCTGACGCTGCTGCTCGGTCTGCTGTGCGGGCTGGTGAACGCCGCGCTGATCCACTACACCGGCATCAGCCCGTTAGTGATAACCCTTGGCACGCTGTACCTCTACGGCGGCGGGGCGCTGCTGCTCTCCGGTATGGCGGGCGCGACCGGCTACGAGGGGATCGGCGGCTTCCCGGACAGCTTTACCGCCTTCGCTAACCTCACCGTGCTGGGTCTGCCGATCCCGCTGGTGCTGTTCGCGGTGATAACCCTTTTCTTCTGGCTGATTACCCATCGCGGGCGCTTCGGCCGGCACCTGTTTTTGATGGGGCAAAATCCGCGCGCGGCACGCTATGCGGGGCTGTCTGTGAACGGCATGCCGTACGCGCTGTATGGCATGGTGGGCGTCGCCTCGGCGATTGCCGCGCTGGTGATGGTCTCCTATTTCGGCTCGGCGCGTTCGGATCTGGGGCGCGATTTACTGATGCCCGCGCTGACCGCCGCGGTGCTGGGCGGCGCGAATATCTACGGCGGTTCAGGTTCGGTTATCGGTACGGCACTGGCGGCGCTGCTGGTGGGGTACTTGCAACAGGGTTTACAGATGGTCGGCATCCCCAACCAGGTGTCGAGCGCGCTGTCAGGGGCGCTGTTGGTTGTGGTGGTGATGGGACGTTCGCTGAGTCTGCACCGTGAATGGGTGCGCTCTCTCCTCACAAAACATATCCGGAGCGTAAGATGAAAACAAAACTGATAGTCCTGGCGATGGCGCTCAGCGTGGCGTCGGCGCAGGCGGCGGACCGCATCGCCTTTATCCCGAAGCTGGTGGGGGTGGGGTTCTTTACCAGCGGCGGCAACGGCGCGAAAGAGGCGGGTAAAGATCTTGGCGTGGACGTGACCTACGACGGCCCGACTGAGCCGAGCGTCTCCGGCCAGGTGCAGCTGATCAATAACTTCGTGAACCAGGGCTATAACGCGATTATCGTCTCCGCCGTGTCGCCGGACGGCCTCTGCCCGGCGCTGAAGCGCGCGATGCAGCGCGGCGTGAAGGTGCTGACCTGGGATTCCGACACCAAACCGGAGTGCCGCAGCATTTACATCAACCAGGGGACGCCGGAACAACTCGGCGGCCTGCTGGTGGAGATGGCCGGCAAGCAGGTCACCAAACCGAATGCCAAAGTCGCGTTCTTCTACTCCAGCCCGACCGTCACTGACCAGAACCAGTGGGTCAAAGAGGCGAAGGCCAAAATCGAGAAAGATCATCCCCAGTGGCAGGTCGTCACCACCCAGTTCGGCTATAACGACGCCACGAAATCCCTGCAAACCGCTGAAGGGATCTTGAAAGCATATCCGGATCTGGATGCGATCATTGCCCCGGACGCTAACGCCCTGCCTGCTGCGGCGCAGGCGGCAGAAAACCTGAAGCGGGAAGGGGTGGCGATCGTCGGGTTCAGCACACCGAACGTCATGCGTCCGTACGTTGAACGTGGAACAGTGAAAGCCTTCGGCCTGTGGGATGTGGTGCAACAGGGCAAAATTGCGGTCAATGTCGCCGATCAATTGTTGAAAAAAGGCGATCTTAACGTGGGCGACAGCGTGGAGGTAAAAGATATCGGCACGCTCAAGGTCGAGCCAAACAGCGTGCAGGGTTACCAGTATGAGGCGAAGGGCAACGGTATTGTGCTGCTGCCGGAGCGCGTGGTGTTTACCAAAGAGAACATCGGCAAATACGATTTCTGACGGGGGAGCAAATGGCTGATTTAGACGACATCAAAGACGGCAAGGATTTTGGCATCGGCACGCCACAGGTAAACGCGCCCTATACCCTGAAGGGCTGTGGCTCGCTGGACTGGGGCATGCAGTCCCGGCTGGCGCGGATCTTCAACCCGCAAAGCAACCGCACGGTGATGCTGGCCTTTGACCACGGCTATTTTCAGGGCCCGACCACCGGCCTTGAGCGTATCGATCTTTCTATTGCCCCGCTATTTGGTGAAACCGACGTACTGATGTGCACCCGCGGTATTTTGCGAAGCACCGTGCCAGCGGCCACCAATAAGCCGGTGGTGCTGCGCGCTTCGGGCGGTAACTCGATTCTGGGCGAACTGTCTAACGAGTGCGTGGCGGTCGCGATGGAAGACGCGCTGCGCCTGAACGCCTGCGCGGTGGCGGCGCAGGTCTATATCGGCAGTGAATTTGAGCATCAGTCGATCAATAACATCATCAAACTGGTGGACGCGGGCGCGCGCTACGGCGTGCCGACGCTGGCGGTGACGGGTGTTGGCAAAGAGATGGCGCGTGACGCCCGCTATTTCTCTCTCGCCAGCCGCATTGCCGCCGAGATGGGGGCGCAGTTCGTTAAAACCTATTATGTCGACGAGGGCTTTGAAAAAGTGACCGCCAGCTGTCCGGTGCCGATTGTCATCGCCGGGGGCAAAAAACTGCCGGAAAACGAGGCGCTGGAGATGTGCTGGCGGGCTATCGATCAGGGGGCGTCCGGCGTGGACATGGGGCGGAATATCTTCCAGTCCAGCGCGCCGCTCGCCATGCTGAAAGCGGTGAAAAAAGTGGTTCACGAGAACATGAGCGCGCGGGACGCGTTCCAGTTCTGGCAGGAAGAAAAACAGGGAGAAGCAAAATGAACGTGACGTTAGTCGAGATCAACATCAAACCCGAACGCGTGGACGAGTTTCTGGAGGTGTTTCGCGCCAACCACGAAGGGGCGATTCAGGAGCCGGGAAACCTGCGTTTTGACGTGCTGCAGGACCCGCGGGTGAAAAGCCGGTTCTTTATCTACGAGGCCTATAAAGACGAAGCGGCAGTGCTGGCGCACAAGCAGACGCCGCACTATCTGGCCTGCGTGGAGAAGCTTGAGGAGCTGATGTCGGAGCCGCGCAAAAAGCGCTGTTTTGTGGGGTTGTTGCCGGAGTAACAGGCGTTATAAAGGTTTATAGGCCGGGTAAGCGTTAGCGCCACCCGGCATTTTTCAGGCCAGCTCCAGATCCGCAAGTATCCGGGCTAGCGCTTCACGCGGCTCACCCTGAACCGCCTGTAACGGAAATGGCAATGCAGGTGCAGCCACTTTTCCCATCATCTCTGCTGCCGCCGCGATAACCCGTAAGCTGCCGTATCGACGGAACAATTCCCACAGAGGCTCTAACCGCTCGGATTGTGCCGCCTCTTTCGAACGCGCAATCGCCAGCGTCGTATGAGGGAACAACCCCGCGAGAACCGAGTACCAGACGTCAAACCCGGCCTGAAGGGCTGAGGCCGCTAGCCAGTCACCGGCGATGCCCAACGTGACCGTATCAGGAAGAAGATCGCGTATCTGCGACAAGTCCTCCGGCACGCGACCAAGCTTAATGGATCCCACATTCGGCAGGGCCGCGACCGCAAATAACAGTTCATCGCTAAACGCAAAACCGGTTGTGGCCGGATTGTCGTAAATGCATAGCGGTACGGAGAGTTGTCGAGTCACCGTTTCATAGAGATTAAACGTTTCGTCTTCCGTTAACCGCTGGTACGACACGGGGGCCATCAGCACGCCGGAGACTCCTGCCGCCTGCCCGTCGTCTGCCAGACGCAGAATATCGTCGAGCCGTAGCGCGCCGATGCTGATGATGACCGGAATGTCATAAGCATGTGCCACCGCGCAGCGTGCGATCCGGCCGCGCTCTTCAACGGTCAGATAGGCATAGCTTCCCGTTGAGCCGAGAATGCCCAGCGAATCCACGCTGGCGTCGACCACGGGACGCAGCAGATTGATAAAGGCCCGCTCGTCAAACTTACCCTCTTTCAGGGGCGTTAACGGAAAGGCGCTTAACCCGTGAAACATCGTGTTACCCTCTTACAGTTCCAGCAGTTGAACCTGAGCCGTTGCGCCAGGCATCAATTGTTGCAGATTGCTGACCAGCTCTTCTCCCGCCTCTTCCAGCGCCGCAAGCGGCATCGACGGCAGGCTCTCAAGAATAAACCACATGGTCTGCGCCTGGCTGTCCAGACGCGTCCGTATACCCTGGCGCCAGTTCCAGCGACGGCAGGTGACGCCGAGATCGTCGCGCCAGATAACCTCGCCCGGTTCCGGATGTTCCACCACCGGCTGTCCCTCTTTGAAGGTATCAAACGGCTCGCTGCCGTCGGCAAGCGTCAGACGCGGCGCGCCTGAATAAGCCGCGAAATTTTCTCCACCAACTGGAATGGCGTAGCGAATACTCACTGCGTTATAGATATCCACCACCGGATCCAGCGGCGGCAGCGATCCGTCTTTCAAAACTCGCTTACGCAGGGCGGATGCCGAGCAGGGCGTGCGTTTCGGTTTCGCACCGAAGGCTTTAAACACGTCATCCCAGCCTGAAAGGTGTGCAGCAGCCCATGGCACATCATCATTAAGCATCTGCTGGCAGGCCTGCGCCAGCGCGGCAGCTGCCGCTTCCGGGTGAGTAATCGGCGCGGCTTCAACCAGAATGCTCAGCGCCCGAAAGCCTGGGGCAATCCCGGCAAGACGCAAGTCTATTGACGGCGTAACGAGAGACATAAATAATCCTGTATTGACTGTTTTATACCATGGTAGTGACCAATGACTGAAAAAGTCAATATAATGACTGTGCAGGGCGCGGACGTTTCCCAGGTAAGCCTGGCCGTCGCGAACCGCATCCGCAACTGGCGGAAAGAGAAAAAACTGTCGCTGGATGAGCTGTCCCGCCGCGCCAGCGTCAGCAAAGGCATGCTGGTGGAGATCGAAAAGGGTGCAGCTAACCCCAGTATCGCCATTTTGTGCAAGTTGGCCGCCGCGCTCGGTATCTCAGTGGCGGATATCGTTAACGTCTCCAGCGAGCCGCAGGTGCACGTTATCGAAGAAGCCGCGATACCGGTGCTGTGGCAGGGCGCACTGGGCGGTTACGCCAGGCTGCTGGCGGGCACCGCGGGCCCGGATATGATTGAGCTATGGCATTGGGAGATGCAGCCGGGAGAGCGTTTTACCTCTTCGGGGCATCCGGCGGGAACCTTTGAGCTGCTACACGTGAACGAAGGCATGTTAACGCTTACGGTGGACGAGACGGTAACGCAGGTTGCTGCCGGGGCGTCGGTGGTGGCGAAAACCGAAGCGGCGCACGGCTACGCCAATCAAGGCAATACCGTGCTTCGCTTCACCATGACGGTGGCGGAGTTTCACCGATAAAAAGCAGCCCGGTGGCGCTAACGCTTACCGGGCCTACAGATGCAGTATTTATTAGGCCGGGTAAGCGTTAGCGCCACCCGGCGCAATTTACGCCTCTTCCACGCTCACCCGCAGCGCGGCCAGCGCTTTACGTGCCGCTTTCAGCACCTGCTCACACTGTTCAATCGTCAGCGTGAGCGGCGGTTCAATTCGAATGGTTTTTGAGTTGTTAAGCGTACCTGCCACCAGCACCCGCTGGCGGAACATCTCGCTCGCGAAGCTATAGCCGGTTTCGTTATCCACAAACTCAATGGCCATCAGCATGCCTTTGCCGCGCGCGTCCTGTACCAGATCCGGATATTCACGCCCCAGCTGACGGAAGCCATCCAGCAGCATGTCGCCTTTCTGCTCCGCCTGCGCAGGCAGGTTTTGCTCCAGCAGCACGTTGATGGTCGCCAGCGCGGCCGCACAGGCCAGCGGGTTGCCGCCAAAGGTGGTGGTGTGCAGGAAGGGGTTATCGAACAGCACCGAGAACACCTCTTCGGTGGCAACCGTGGCACCTATCGGCATCACCCCGCCGCCGAGCGCTTTTGCCAGGCACAGGATGTCCGGCTGAACGTTCTCATGTTCGCAGGCAAACATCTTGCCGGTGCGCCCCATGCCGGTTTGCACTTCGTCGAAAATCAGCAGGGCGCCAAATTCATCGCACAGCTGACGCACGGCGGGCAGATAGCCCTGCGGGGGTAAGATCACGCCGCCTTCGCCCTGGATGGGTTCCAGGATCACCGCCGCCACGTCATCGCCGGTTTTACGGCATTCGCTAAGGGCGGTGCGCATGGCATTAATGTCGCCAAACGGCACGTGGCGGAAGCCCGGCAGCAGCGGCATAAAAGGTTTGCGGAAGGTGGATTTGGCGGTCGCCGAGAGTGCACCCAGGGATTTACCGTGGAACGCGCCGCTGGTGGCAATAAAGGTGAATTTTCCGCGCGGCGACTGGTACGCCTTCGCGAGTTTGAGCGCCGCTTCGACCGATTCCGTGCCGCTATTGCTAAAGAAGCTGTACTTCAGTTTGCCGGGCGTTAGGGCCGCCAGCGTTTTTGCGAGCATGGCGCGCAGCGGGTCGAGCAGTTCCTGGCTATGGAGAGGTTGTTTCGCGAGTTGATTCTGTACGGCGGAAACCACAACTGGATTACGGTGCCCCACGTTGAAAATGCCAAAACCACCCAGGCAGTCGATAAATTCCTGTCCCTGGGTGTCGACAAGCGTGTTCAAACTTCCCGCTTGCCACTCTACGGCTCCGTAATCCCCGCCGGCGGTAACAGATTTGCGATACTCCAAAAATCCAGGGTTCACATGTTCTTTAAAGTAGTCGATGACCTCGCGATTCAGGTGTTTCATCTCCTCATGGTCAAGCGTTCGCTTTTCAATGAGATTCAGTGCGTGCGCGGTACAGGCAAGAGCCGAGGCGCTGGAAGGTAACCTGTTCAAAATATGCTCCCGGGGATCGCGTATCACATGATACTGCGTTAATTATTGCAGGGATTACGCCACTTCAGAGGACTTAACAAAAATCGGGATAAACGCCAGGGGAAATGATTATTGCGCAATATTTAATCATGCCGCTAAAGCCCGGACGAGATGAAGCGGCAGGCCGGTTTTTGCCTCCTGCAAGCAGGCGCACCAGTGCGGTGCGGCGTGTGCTTCTTTAGTGGGCGTTAACAGATCATGCTTTATGAGTAATTTCACTACGAAAGTATTTAAAATCAATTAATTAAAAAGGCGCGCAAAAAGTGCGGTTTAACTGAAATTTGCGATCTCAATCATGTTTAACAACTAAAGATAAATTCTTAACCGCCGAAAAAACAATAAACCACAAAATTAACATTCAAATAACCTGCAAGGGATGCTCATTATGTCCTCTCCATCCAGCGTCACCCAGAACGAATACCCTCTGGACGACGACACCACGCTCATGTCGACGACCGACCTCCACAGCTACATGACTCACACTAACGACACCTTCGTACAGGTCAGTGGGTATTCGCTTCAGGAGCTGATCGGGCAGCCGCACAATCTGGTACGCCATCCGGATATGCCCAAAGCGGCGTTTGCCGATATGTGGTACACCCTGCAAAAAGGCGAGCCTTGGAGCGGGATCGTCAAAAACCGCCGCAAGAACGGCGACCACTACTGGGTGCGGGCGAACGCCGTGCCGATGATCCGTCAGGGGCAGATGACCGGCTATATGTCGATCCGTACCCGGGCGATGGCGGAGGAGATCGCGGCGGTTGAGCCGCTCTATAAGGCGCTGAATGAAGGCCGCTGCAACAAGCGTATCCATAAAGGACTGGTAGTGCGCAAAGGCTGGCTCGGGAAGATGCCCGCGATGCCGCTGCGCTGGCGCGTACGCGGCGTCATGGCCATCCTATTTGCACTGTTAGCCGCAATGCTTTTCGCAACGTCTGCGGGCTGGGTATCGCTAGCCGCGAGTGCCGTTGTCATGCTGGTGGGCACGGCGTTATTTGAACAGCAGATCGTCCGCCCGGTGGAAAACGTGGCGCGTCAGGCGCTGAAAGTGGCGACCGGTGAACGTAACAGCGTGCAGCACCTGAACCGGAGCGACGAGCTGGGGCTGACGCTGCGCGCGGTCGGGCAACTGGGGCTGATGTGCCGCTGGCTGATCAATGACGTTTCAAGCCAGGTGGTGAGCGTACGCGACGGCAGCGACCGACTGGCGCAGGGCAATGAAGATTTGAACGACCGCACGCGCCAGACCGTCTCCAACGTGCAGCAAACCGTGGCGACCATGAACCAGATGGCAGCATCGGTGCAAAGTAACTCCGAGACCGCAGCCGAAGTGGACAAACTCTCCGTCGCCGCCAGCAGTGCGGCGTCGGAAGGCGGGCACGCGATGCAAACCGTGGTGAAAACCATGGATGACATTGCCGACAGCACGCAGCGAATCGGCTCCATTACCACGCTTATCAACGATATCGCGTTCCAGACCAATATCCTGGCGCTGAACGCGGCGGTAGAAGCGGCGAGGGCGGGCGAGCAGGGCAAAGGATTTGCGGTGGTGGCCGGTGAAGTGCGCCATCTCGCCAGCCGCAGCGCGAACGCCGCCAACGATATCCGCAAGTTGATTGATGCCAGCGCCAGCAAGGTGCAGTCCGGCTCCGATCAGGTTCATGCCGCGGGCAGGACGATGGATGATATCGTCGAGCAGGTGAAAAACGTCACCCGGCTCATCGCCCAGATCAGCCACTCAACGTCAGAACAGGCGACCGGTTTGTCTGAGCTGACCCGCGCCGTTGAGGAGCTGGACAGCATCACGCAGAAAAACGCCGATCTGGTGGAAGAGAGTGCGCACATCTCCGCCATGGTGAAGCATCGCGCCGGACGGCTTGAAGATGCGGTCACGGTGCTGCACTGATTTCGGCATGTTCCCGTAAAGCCGTTTATTCGTTCAGGAATAAGCGGCTTTTTTTTGTGATTATTCATGTGGTTTATTGTTATTATAATATTAAATAACTAAAGAAACGCCTCAGTTATTTGTTCCTGCCTAAGTCGGTTTTCCCCTACGCTATTTCATCAATGCCCTCATAAGCGGCCGTATAACGATCGATGGGGCGAAATTAATAGCCTGTGCCTATCCATTGTGGAGGTTATGAAATAAAAAAACGATCAAAGTCATAAAGTTAGCGCGTCAGTTACCGATAACAGCGATCGTCTGAGAAATAATCACATCGATGGAGTAAATATGTACTTACATGACGTAAAGATCGGCACGAAATTATTTCTGGCGTTTGGCTTCTTTATTGTACTGATGGTGGTCAGCGCGAGTTTGTCCCTGATGAGCCTGAATCGGGCCAATCACGGAATGCAAACAATCCTTTCCCATGATTATCCCACCACGATAAAAGCAAACCAGCTCATCGACAACTTCCAGGAATTTGTTAGCACTCAGCAACTCATGCTGCTGGATGAGCAGGGGAGTTATACCGCCCAGTCACAGCAGCGTTTGAAGGCCATCAGCGAGCGTATCACCGTCATCCTGGGTGAGCTGAACACCGACCTGCAGGATAAAAAATCTCAGCAGGTTCTGTCGGATATTCGCGACGTCCGCCAGCAGTACCTGGACTCGCGTTACCGTATTTTACAGGCGGTGCAAAACAACGATCGTCCTGGCGCTATTCAGGAGATGATGACCACCACGCTTAGCCTGCAGCAGGCCTACAAAGCGAAAGTGCAGGAGTTGATTGCGGTTCAGGACGCGGAGATGCAAAACGCAGGCGCGCAGGTGGACGGTGATTTTCGCACCAACCGGCTGGTGCTGATCCTTATCACGCTCTTTAGCGTGGTGGTGGGGAGCCTGATTGGCTGGTTTATTGTGCGCTCGATTACTCGTCCGCTGGGCGAGGCGGTGAGCTTTGCCGAGGCCATTGCCGACGGCGATCTGACTGGCAGCATCGCCTCCCACGGGAAAGATGAAACGGGCCTGTTGCTCTCTGCGCTGATGGAGATGAAAACTCGCCTGCTGGAGATTGTGCAGCAGGTGCAGACCGGGTCGGAGAATATCTCCAGCGCGGCCGCGCAAATTGTGGCGGGTAACCAGGATCTGGCCGCGCGTACCGAAGAGCAGGCAAGTTCCGTTGAACAGACGGCGGCGTCGATGGAGCAGATCACCGCGACGGTCAAAAACACCGCATCCCACACCGGGGAAGCCACCAACCTCTCCGCCGATGCGGCTGCGGTGGTGAAAAATAACGGTGAAATGATGAAGCAGGTGACCAGCAAAATGCGCCTGATTAACGAAACATCGAACCGGATGTCCGACATTATCGACCTGATCGACGCCATTGCTTTCCAGACCAACATTCTGGCGCTGAACGCGGCGGTAGAGGCGGCGCGTGCGGGTGAGCATGGCCGTGGATTCGCGGTTGTCGCCGGTGAAGTGCGCCAGCTGGCGCAAAAAAGCGCCTCTTCAGCCAGTGAAATCCGCCAGCTGATTGAAAGCTCCTCCAGCCAGACGCAGGACGGAATGAACCTGGTCGAAAAAGCCAGCGGGCTGATCAACGGGATGGTCGGCAACGTGGAAGAGATGGACGTGATCCTGCGCGAAATTCGCCAGGCGAGCCATGAGCAGACGGAAGGGATCTCGCAGATTAACAGCGCGATTGGCCTGATTGATGCCACCACGCAGCAGAACTCAGCCCTGGTGGAGGAGTCTGTGGCCGCAGCGGCATCGCTGAACGATCAGGCGATGCACCTGAAAGAACTGGTAAAAGTGTTCCGCGTAAGCGAGCACGCGCTGGCTTAATCCAACTGGGAGATCTCCAGCGCCGCGCGGTCGATCACGCCGATGATCTGCTTAAGCTGCGCGTCGCTGAGCTCTCCCTGATTAACCTTCAGGTCTAATACCGCTTTGAAGTTATCCAGCGCCCGCTTCATCTGCGGGTTTTTACGCAGCTGGAAGCCGACGCTGCGCGCTTTGATACGCACCTGAATCTGTTCCAGCCGTTCCCGGTTTTCATCCAGCCAGCGCTGCCCGGCCACGGTGATCGCTATTTTCTTGCGGCCACTCTCTTCTTCCGTAATGGTGATAAAGGTCTGATCCTGCAGATAATCCAGGGTCGGGTAGATCACACCCGGGCTGGGGGTGTAGTTCCCCTGAGTCAGGTTTTCGATCGCTTTGATCAGCTCGTAACCGTGGCTCGCATTGCGCGTCAGGATATCCAGGATCACCAGCCGCAGATCGCCGTGTCCAAAAAAACGCGGACGGCGGCCGCCCTCATGTTCATGTCGCATGTCATCTCTCTCTAAAAGATATATCTAAACTATATCGTAGATATGTTTAGTTGCAATCTAAAAGATCTTGCATTCTTGCTAATTAGCAATCATTATCATTTAAAATTTATTTAGATATATCGTATTCATCTGAGAGGGCATAACCATGACATCACCTCGTTACCCGCAACGTGTTCGTAATGACCTGCGTTTTCGCGAGCTGGACGTGCTCCGCGTCGAGAGCGTCAATGCTGGCTTTCAGCGCATTGTTTTAGGCGGTGAAGCGCTGGAGGGCTTTAGCTCACGGGGCTTTGACGACCATACCAAAGTCTTTTTCCCGGCGCCGGGCACGACTTTCGTTCCGCCCGTCGTGACCGAGGAAGGCATCGACTGGGGAGAGGGCGTCCGCCCGCAGGCGCGTGACTATACCCCACTGTTTGACGCGGAACACAACGAACTGGTGCTTGATTTCTTCGTCCACGACGGCGGGGTCGCCAGCCGCTGGGCGCTGGAAGCGAAAGTGGGCGATAAGCTGACGATCGGCGGCCCACGCGGTTCGCTGGTGGTGCCGGAAGATTACGCCTGGCAGCTCTACGTGTGCGACGAGTCCGGGATGCCCGCGCTGCGCCGTCGTTTAGAGACTATCGCCAGCCTGAAGGTTCGCCCGGAGATCCATGCGGTGGTGACCGTCGGCGATGCGTCTTACAAGACTTATCTCGCGCACCTGAGCGGGTTCAACATTACCTGGATTGTGGGCCATAGCGGACAGGCGGTGGCAGACCAACTGGCCGCGCTGACCGTTCCGGCGGAAGATTACTTTATCTGGCTGACGGGGGAAGGGAAGGTGGTGAAAAACCTGAGCCGTCGCTTTGAGACCGACGCGATTGATCAGCAGCTGGTGCGTGCCAGCGCATACTGGCACGCCAAATAGCTACGCGGCTGAATCCATCTGCGCTTCGCTTACCTGATGTTCGAGCGAAGCGCGGACGTCGTGCAGCGCTTTCTCCTGCTGCGCAAAATAGGCTTCCATGTTGTTCAGCGACGAGACCAGCAGCCAGGACTCTTCTTTCTCAAGCTCTGCCAGCTCGTTCACTAAGGTGTCGATTTGCTCGCGTACCTGCGCCATTTTTTTGCGGATACGCTCCAGATCGTTCAGCCTGTCGCTCGCCATCAGCGGTTCAAAGCCCTGCTGCAGACGCGCCACCAGTGAACGGATCGCCTTAACGTCGCCACGCTGTTTGGCCTGGTTGAGCTGCACCATCATGGTGTTGGCTTCTTCTTTTAAATCATCTGCGACGAGGTCCGGGTGGCACAGTTTGCTCGCCTGACGCCAGAGCCGCTTCAGTTCGTTCCGATCCTCTTCAGAGAGCGTTTTTCCTTTGCGCAGACGTATCTCCGCATCGTGATGCTGCTCGCGATACTTCTCATACTCATCATTTGCCTCGTCGCGTGCCTGACGTGCCGGCTCTTCTTCACGCGTAAGGCCGCTCTCCAGTTCGCGCGCTTCGGCCAGCAGATTCGCAATCAGATCGCTTTGCTGCTGCAGATGCTTACGGGCCTCGGCAGCCTGCACAGAGTCCGCGGGCAGCTCGCGCCAGCGTTGCGTGAGCGAGGTCAGCACCTCCACCGCCTGCGCCATGTAGCGCTGGCAGCGGCGATAATCCTCTTCGCGACGGCGGGCTTCCGCCTGCTGACGACGCAGATTCAGCTCCGCCAGCGTTTTGCGCAGGGCAAGGATCTGCTGCATCAGCGGGCCGAGCCGGGAGAAATAGAGATCGTTGAACTCATCAAGTTGCTGAACGCGCGCGTTGCGGCGGTCGATCAGATCCCGCAGGCGTTCTTCCAGCGCCTTCAGCTCCAGCCTGCTGGCTGCCACCTGCGGATCCCGCCACTGCGTGATGGCCCGCTGGCTTTGCAGCCAGGCGGTGATGGCCGCCATGGCGTCGGTGTAGTTCTTCTGTTCAAGCGCCACGACGATCGCCTGCAGCCCCTCGTCAAACGCTTCGTTTTTCAGGCGTGTCAGCTGGCTCTGGATGATGTCGTCATCTTCCAGTTCAATGGCATTTTTAATGATTTCTAGCCGTTTGATCGGTGTGCTCATGATGCCTTTCGCTTTGGCGCTTAAGTATTTGAGTTAAGGTTAGTTGTGGTAAACGCTACAGGAAATAATACACACGGATGATGATCGGCGCGACGGGGGATTTCTTTAGATTTTGCCGTCTGTGAGGCAGGTAAAATCTTCAGGTAACCAGCGTGATGCTGAACCCGCCCGCGGCGTAAGAGGATGGTGAGTTGAAGGAGTAAGCGATCTGGCCGTTTTTGCGCTGAAGAACCAAACGATTTTGGCCGGGCAGATGCCAACGAGCCGGATACACTCGTATTCGGCTCGTTTGATGAGAAGCTTACAGAATGAAGTCTTTGTAATTCTCCGCGTTGTCGACCAGATAGGCGGGGAAGTTATCTTTGCTGAGTTCCTGCTTCTTCATCACGCGCTCGCGGTTCCAGATGTCTTTTGAATTGGTGAGCGCACTGATAATGTGATCTTTGTTATTAAGATGCGGCAGGTCATATTCGGTATGAGAAATAGATGACATCTTTTCTGAAATACGTTCAGGCGTCATTATCCAGGAGAAATGCCAGCCGGAGTTCTTCACGATTTTACTGCGCAACTTAAACCATGTTTTAGAAAGGAAATCTTTGCGTAACGCTGATTTTTTGATGTTACGGAAAACTTCTGGCTCGCTGTTGAAGTAGCCTTTTAAGTTTCGCAACGTTGTTGCACGTGGCGCTTTGCACTGACGTTCAGACCCATCCATGTTAAATACCTGGAGGTTAAACTGATAGTTATAGAACGGCATATGCAAAATCGTACACAGATGCTTTGGGTTGATACTCTTGACAACGTCAGGCCTGAAAATCTCATCCACATCTGAAACCAGAATAATATCGTCGTCTTTAGCGTTTTCCAGACCACGCATGATGGCGTTGCGTGTGGCGGCTTCATTTGCCCAGGCATCATATTCATCTGCTGACCCTTCCTTAAGGATTGGACGATCGTGGAAGGGCACGTAGATGATTTTGTCTTTAAACTTTTCATACTTCGTTATATCGAAATTCAGGCTCTTAGGCTTGCCTGTGAAAGTATGAGATGATTCGACAATGACAAAGCGATCCACAACACCGGCCAGAGTGTTCAGGCGAATATCCAGCATCATGTCTTCGTCATAATATAAAAAGCAATCATAAATCATAGTGCATTCCTTGTGCTCAGCGCTGATTCCACACTCTTTGTGGCCAGAGGAGGAGGCACATTGTAGCCGATGTTGCGAGCCCGAGGGAACAAAAACGAGATATCCCTACAAATGCAAATTACCGCTCACTTGAGAGACTTAATAATCAGTGACGTAAAGAGTATTAGCTCGCTAATGGTTATTCTTTTTCCACCATTTTTGCCATGACTAAGTCACCCTTTAGTAACCAACATCATAGGATGTATCCAGGCCAAATGAATAATCACTGATTATTTCGTAAACACGATATTCGGGAGAATTAATGTATTAACCAATGATCACGCGTTTTACTGAGAGCAGTATATATACACCTTAATGTATGCCTTATTAGTAATTAAATGAAATGCGCATTTCGCATCGTTATGTGGCGAAGCGGCCAAAGAATAACCCGCCGGGCGAGGCCGGTTGCGGGCGTGGAATTGCTGGGCATTTTACAGGGTCAGGCTGCATGTGATTGGTTGGACAGTACACGTAGAGTCTTTTCGTTATAGACCGTTACATCACTGGGGATGTCCTTATTCACAAATGACATAGCGCCAATCACTACGTTATCACCGATTCGAATCTTATCCGCAATAATGCACGAACCTGCGCCGATGCTAACATTATCGCCAATAACAATGGATATTGCCTCTTTATTCACATTCGCGCCGGTAAGGCCAATCGTTGTGTTCTGCCTGATACGTAAAGAGTGACCGATGACAGCGGAGCCGTTCACTACTATCCCCTGATGGTGGGAAATCACCATGCCTGGTCCAATGTGCGCACCCAGTTGTATATCCGTGCCATACTTAAAAATGAGCTTTTTGTTTATCTTTAATGCACGTTCCCTTAGAAATTTGCTGTCTGAGTGATGCCAGTAAGATGCGATACGCCACCAGAAGTGAAAACGGCGGTCAGGGCATTTTATTGCTTTATGCAGCACCCTGAACCATGTAAATGGCTTAGAATTCATCATGACTTCACGGCGCAAGCATTCGCGCAAATGTTCCGATCTTAAATTTTTATCCATCGTCTTCTATCCCTGGTATTTCTGCGGGAATTTAAATCTAAATAACGCGAAAGGCAACGATGTAACAGCATTAATCACATCTATTTTTTTACAACCAGTCTCGGCAAACAATGCCAGTATCTGGACGAAAGGGGAGTGAGAGGGGACAAAAAGGGGACATTAAACGTACAAACAAAAAAGCCACTTTGCTGTAAGTGGCTTAATCATATGATTTTAAAGCTAAAATTTGGTGGCCCCTGCTGGACTTGAACCAGCGACCAAGCGATTATGAGTCGCCTGCTCTAACCACTGAGCTAAGGGGCCGTGGCGGTGAATTATAAAGTAACTCCCTTCAGCAATCCAGCCATTCGCACCTGCCTGCTGTTTTTATAAACAACGCATAATCAATCCTTTATACTTCTATAACGATGTATCGATTGGGAGTAGAGATGATTAACGACATTCTGGCACCGGGCCTGCGGGTGGTGTTCTGCGGAATCAATCCGGGCAAGTCCTCGGCGCACACCGGTTTTCACTTCGCCCATCCGGGAAATCGCTTCTGGAAGGTGATCTATCAGGCGGGGTTTACCGACAAGCTACTTAAGCCTGAAGAGGAGCAACATCTGCTGGATACGCGCTGTGGGATCACCATGCTGGTTGAGCGCCCAACGGTGCAGGCGAGTGAAGTCAACCTGCATGAACTGCGCAGCGGTGGGCGGGAGCTTGTCAAAAAGATAGAAGACTACCAGCCGGCAGCGCTGGCGATCCTCGGCAAACAGGCCTATGAGCAGGCGTTCAGCCAGCGTGGAGCGCAGTGGGGCAAGCAGAGCATTAGCATCGGTGCGACGCAGGTGTGGGTGCTGCCAAACCCGAGCGGCTTGAACAGGGCGACGCTGGATAAGCTGGTAGAGGCGTACCGCGAACTCGATGAGGCGTTGATGGTGCGGGGACTATAGGGCTTCGCGGCCTGACTCTCTCCCAGAGGGAGAAGAACAAAAAAAAAGCTCCCGAATGGGAGCTTTTTGCTGTTACCTGGATTAATCGTCCAGGAAGCTACGCAGCACTTCAGAGCGGCTTGGATGGCGCAGTTTACGCAACGCCTTCGCTTCGATCTGACGGATACGTTCACGGGTAACGTCAAACTGTTTACCCACTTCTTCCAGCGTGTGGTCGGTGTTCATATCGATACCGAAACGCATACGCAGGACTTTAGCTTCACGGGCGGTCAGGCCAGCCAGCACGTCGTGCGTGGCAGCACGCAGGCTCTCGGTAGTGGCAGAGTCCAGCGGCAGCTCGAGGGTGGTATCCTCGATGAAATCACCCAGATGCGAATCTTCATCGTCGCCGATTGGCGTTTCCATGGAGATAGGCTCTTTGGCGATCTTCAGCACTTTACGGATCTTGTCTTCCGGCATCAGCATGCGTTCAGCCAGCTCTTCCGGCGTTGGCTCGCGGCCCATCTCTTGCAGCATCTGGCGGGAGATACGGTTGAGCTTGTTAATGGTCTCAATCATATGCACCGGAATACGGATGGTGCGCGCCTGATCCGCGATAGAGCGGGTGATTGCCTGACGGATCCACCAGGTTGCGTAGGTGGAGAACTTGTAGCCACGACGGTATTCAAACTTATCTACCGCTTTCATCAGACCGATGTTGCCTTCCTGAATCAGATCCAGGAACTGCAGACCGCGGTTGGTGTATTTCTTGGCGATAGAGATAACCAGACGCAGGTTCGCCTCAACCATCTCTTTCTTCGCACGGCGGGCTTTCGCTTCACCGATGGACATACGACGGTTAATGTCTTTTACCTGCTCAATGGTCAGGCCGGTCTCTTCTTCAATCTGCTGCAGTTTTTGCAGGCCGCGATGCACATCGTCTTTCACGTCATGCAGTTTTTCAGACCACGGCTTGTTCATTGCGATAGCGGCGTTGAACCAGGTTTCGCTGGTTTCGTTGCCGGTGAACAGGGTGATGAAGTTCTTCTTCGGCATTTTGCACTGTTCGACGCACAGCTTCATGATGATGCGTTCCTGGGTACGTACGCGATCCATCATCACGCGCATGCTGTTAACCAGGTAATCGAACTGCTTAGGCACCAGACGGAACTGCTTGAACACTTCAGACAGCTTCAGGATCTGTTCCTGAGCGGCAGCATGACTGCGGCCTTTCGCCTTGATGGTGTCGCGGGCCAGTTCGTACTGCGTACGCAGTTCGCCAAACTTCTCGCGCGCCAGTTCAGGGTCGATGCTGTTATCGTCATCGCTGCTGTCGTCTTCTTCTTCTTCATCTTCGTCTTCGTCGTCATCCATCTCTTCCTGAGACAGTTCAGACCCGACGTGCGTGGCGGTAGGCGCCATGTCTTCTTCAGCGTTCGGATCGACGAAGCCGGTGATGAGATCGGACAGACGCGCTTCTTCCGCTTCAACGCGATCGTACTGTTCCAGAAGATAGGTGATCGCTTCCGGGTATTCAGCAACGGAGCACTGAACCTGGTTGATCCCGTCTTCAATGCGTTTCGCGATGTCAATTTCGCCTTCGCGGGTCAACAGTTCAACGGTACCCATTTCGCGCATATACATGCGGACCGGGTCAGTGGTACGCCCGATTTCAGATTCCACGCTGGACAGTACCTGTGCAGCAGCTTCCTCGGCATCTTCATCAGTGTTGTTGGAGGTTTCAGCCAGCAACAGATCATCGGCATCCGGTGCTTCTTCCATCACCTGAATGCCCATGTCATTGATCATTTGGATGATGTCTTCGATCTGATCTGAATCGACGATATCTTCCGGCAGATGGTCATTGACCTCGGCATAGGTCAGATAGCCTTGCTCCTTACCGCGTTGGACAAGAAGTTTCAGCTGTGACTGCGGGTTTTGCTCCATAAGACGGTATCCACACTTAATTCGTTTGATTGGTGTCGGCGATGGGGCTGCCAACATTTAAAGCGAGGGCGTACTTATATTTTTGCCGCTGCCTCTCAGTGCGGCTGCCGGGGGCTTCCCGATCGATATTCGGCACTTAAGCCGTTAAATTCTTCATCCTTCACGTTGTCTCTGCGTTAGCGGCGTTCTCGCATCCTGGTCATGTACTTTTGTACACTCCCAGGCGTTCGTTCACTTGCTGCCTTGATACAACGCGAATGATTTTGTCTTTCACTTATTTCTTCTATTTCTTCGCCAGTTCCTGGTTTATCATCCAGAGTTCCCGGCGTTCTTCGCTGCTTAAACCGTGCGTGCGCTCGCGGGCAATCAACTCTTCCTGGCGCAGTTCAAGCATCGAATCAAACATATGGTTGAGTGAGTCGGTGAACGTTTTTTCTGCAATGTCCTTATCTGCTATATCGTCCCACATCGACAGTTTTTCAAGGGTAGCGGCCTCTTTAGTACCGCGATAATGCTCTAAAAGCTGTCCGGTGGTGAGTCCTGGCTGTGATAAGCACGTGTTGACCAGTTCTGAAAATAACCCAAGCCCGGGCAGCTTCTCATGGTTCAAACCCGTCAGCGACGGCACTTGCGGCGCGAGTTCTGGGTTTTGAACCAGCAACCCTATCAGTATACGCATGGTTGTGCGTTTTAGCTGAGGCGCCGGACGAGCCGCACCGTTTTCAGCAAGTTTAGGCATTAAACGTTCAAGCTGGCTGTCATCCAGAATGCCGAGCTTGTTGCCTAACTCCTGACGCAGATAGATGCGCAGCGTTTCGCCGGGCACCTGGCTGATTAACGGCAGTGCCAGCGTACTGAGCTGCGCACGCCCGTCAGGGGTACTCAAATCCACCTGCGGCATCAGGCTGTTAAACAAAAACGTGGAGAGCGGCTGAGCCTGCTCCATCCGCGCTTCAAACGCCGCTTTGCCCTCTTTACGCACCAGCGTATCCGGGTCTTCACCGTCGGGCAGAAACATAAAGCGTAGCTGACGTCCGTCGGTCATGTAAGGCAGCGCCGTTTCCAGCGCACGCCAGGCGGCATCGCGCCCTGCGCGGTCACCGTCGTAACAGCAGATGACGTTATTCGTCACCCGGAACAGCAGTTGAATATGATCGGCCGTGGTGGACGTGCCTAATGACGCAACGGCATAGTTGATGTCGTACTGCGCCAGGGCAACGACGTCCATATAGCCTTCGACGACCAGAAGACGCGGAGGTTCCGCATTTTCCTGCTGCGCCTCATAAAGACCGTAAAGCTGGCGGCCTTTATGGAAAATATCGGTTTCCGGGGAGTTGAGGTACTTCGGCAGGGCATCGCCCAGCACGCGACCCCCAAAACCAATGACCCGGCCACGCTTGTCGCGGATCGGGAACATGACCCGTTCACGGAAGCGGTCGTAGCTTCGTCCCTGGTCGTTGGTGACCAGCATGCCTGCATCGATGAGAGACTTACGATCTTCGCTATTGCCGCCAAAACGCTTTAACACGTTGTCCCAGCCGGGCGGGGCGTAACCAATAGCGAAACGCGCAATCACATCGTCACTCAGTCCGCGCGCATTCAGATATTGACGCGCAGGCTCAGCCGCAGAGTGCTTAAGAGACTGTTGATAGAATGCATTCAGGCCGTCCATCAGCTGATAAAGCGTTTGCCGTTGATGGCGCTCTATCTGGCTGGGTCCGCTGCCTGCTTCATACGGCACTTCAAGGTTGTGCATCGCCGCCAGCTCTTCGACCGTTTCAACGAACTCGAGCTTGTCGTAGTTCATCAAAAAATCGACCGCGTTACCGTGGGCGCCACAGCCGAAGCAGTGGTAAAACTGTTTTTCACCGTTTACGGTGAAAGAGGGGGTTTTTTCGTTATGGAACGGACAGCACGCATGGTAGTTCTTGCCCTGCTTTTTGAGCTTTACCCGCGCGTCGATGAGATCGACGATGTCGGTTCTGGCCAGCAGGTCATTGATAAAAACGCGTGGGATTCGTCCAGCCATAGGCCCCAATAGTTTAGCGACTTATAAACGAAAACAAGCCGCGCATTCCTTCCGGAAGCACGGCCTTACGACTATTACTCTGTCTGTCAGCTGAGAGCGTGCGCCCTCAACAGATTAGTACAGACGAGTACGGCGTGCGTTTTCGCGAGCCAGTTTCTTCGCGTGACGTTTCACTGCAGAAGCTTTAGCGCGCTTACGTTCAGTCGTTGGTTTTTCATAGAACTCACGACGACGAACTTCAGCCAGAACACCTGCTTTCTCGCATGAACGTTTGAAGCGACGCAGTGCTACGTCGAACGGCTCGTTTTCACGTACTTTAATTACCGGCATGTAACTCTCACCTTTAATAAATTCGGTTTGCCGCTGGCATCAGCGCCAGCTTATTTCAAAATGGTGCGGAATTTTACTGCAAATGCTGCTGCTTTGTAAAGCACCGAAGCGATTTTGAAAGGGACTTTAATAAGGGTGAGGAGTATACACGAGCCTTTCTCCTGGATCGAACAAAGTTTTACATCAACCCGCCCAGGCTCTACACTGCGCGGTACTGAAGCGAGGTAAAACAAGTCATGCGTGTACTGGGTATTGAAACATCCTGCGATGAAACCGGCATCGCCATTTACGACAACGAAAAAGGGCTGCTGGCCAACCAACTGTATAGTCAAGTGAAACTGCACGCTGACTACGGCGGTGTCGTGCCTGAACTGGCCTCTCGTGACCATGTGCGTAAAACCGTCCCTTTAATTCAGGCGGCGTTGAAAGAGGCCGGGCTGAGCTCAACAGATATCGATGCCGTGGCGTATACCGCAGGTCCTGGTCTTGTCGGCGCACTGCTGGTCGGTGCAACCGTCGGGCGTTCTCTGGCGTTTGCGTGGGATGTTCCGGCGATCCCGGTTCACCATATGGAAGGGCACCTTCTGGCCCCGATGCTGGAAGACAATCCGCCGGCGTTCCCGTTTGTGGCGCTGCTGGTTTCTGGCGGCCACACGCAGCTGATTAGCGTGACGGGCATTGGCAAGTATGAACTGCTGGGCGAATCGATTGACGACGCAGCCGGTGAAGCCTTCGACAAAACCGCCAAGCTCCTGGGGCTGGATTATCCTGGCGGCCCGATGCTATCGAAAATGGCCGCGCAGGGGACGGAAGGCCGTTTCGTCTTCCCTCGCCCGATGACCGATCGTCCGGGCCTGGACTTCAGCTTCTCCGGTCTGAAGACCTTTGCCGCCAACACCATTCGCAACAACGATAATGATGAACAGACCCGCGCGGACATCGCCCGGGCATTTGAAGATGCAGTCGTCGATACGCTGATGATCAAATGCAAGCGCGCGCTGGATCAGACCGGCTTTAAGCGCCTGGTGATGGCCGGGGGCGTTAGCGCCAACCGTACGCTGCGCGCGAAGCTGGCCGAGATGATGCAAAAGCGTCGGGGTGAAGTGTTTTACGCCCGTCCGGAATTTTGTACCGACAACGGGGCGATGATCGCCTACGCAGGTATGGTGCGGCTCAATGCCGGCGCGACATCCGATCTCAGCGTTTCCGTGCGTCCACGCTGGCCGCTGGCAGAACTGCCGGAGGCGTAATCAGGAGGAGCCGTTTTTCGGCTCTTTTTTCTTTCTCTTCAGCTTCGTCCAGATTTTGGTCTCCTGACGACGCCACAGGCGCTGAATGTTGTCGTGATGACGCAGCAAAATCAGACAGGAGAGCATCGAAACCGGGAAGGTGAACTGCGGTTTAAACCACCAGACATAGAACGGTGCGATAAGCGCGCTGACAATGGCGCCCAGCGACGAATAGCCGCTCAGTAAAATCGTCAGCAGCCAGGTCCCGGCCATTACGCCAGTGAGATCCCAGCCGATCGGCGCGATGGCACCGAAGGCGGTCGCGACGCCTTTACCGCCTTTAAAGCCGAAGAATACCGGCCAGATATGGCCAACGCAGGCGGCAATAGCAATAAGCCCCAGCCAGAACGGTGTGACGCCCAGCGCATACGCGCCCCAGACGGGAAGCATCCCTTTCAGAACATCAAAAATCAAAACCGCTACGGCTGCTCCCTTGCCGCCAATTCGTAGTACATTGGTCGCCCCGGGATTCCCGGAGCCGCTTTCGCGCGGGTCAGGTAACCCTGCAATGCGGCAGACCAGAATGGCGCTGGAGATTGAGCCGCAAAGGTAGGCGAGGAGGATCATTCCAGGCGCGATTGCACTCATAACGCTGTTCCGTTTTGAAAATGTATCTGTATTCTCAGCATCTGTGGATAATACGCATAATTCGCCGGAAGTGGTATCCGGTTTAGCCAAAAAGCAGGCAGGTCGTGATGGATATTGTATTTATAGAGCAACTTTCGGTAATCACCACTATTGGTGTTTACGACTGGGAACAGACCATAGAACAGAAATTAGTGTTCGATATCGAAATGGGCTGGGATAACCGCGCGTCGGCAAAAAGCGACGACGTGAATGACTGTTTAAGCTATGCCGACATCAGCGAAACCGTCGTGAGCCACGTAGAAGGGCAACGTTTTGCACTGGTTGAGCGCGTGGCGGAAGAGGTTGCGGAGCTGCTGTTGAGCAAGTTTAATTCACCGTGGGTGCGCATCAAGCTGAGCAAACCCGGCGCCGTGGCGCGCGCCGCCAACGTGGGCGTGATTATCGAGCGTGGCAAAAATCTGAAAGAAATGATTTAACGTCATAATCGCTAAACCATTTTCGGTTATACAGGTCTTAAAGCTGTATCTTTCACGGGAGCCTTTGTAGCGACCGTTTTTTTATATCTTTTTAGGGGTTTATAGATGAGCGATATGCACTCGCTGCTGGTGGCGGCAATACTGGGTGTGGTCGAGGGATTGACGGAGTTTTTGCCGGTTTCCAGTACGGGCCATATGATTATTGTGGGCCATCTGCTGGGCTTTGAGGGGGATACCGCAAAGACATTCGAAGTGGTGATCCAGCTCGGTTCAATCCTGGCCGTGGTGGTGATGTTCTGGCGTCGTCTGTTTGGCCTGATTGGCATCCATTTTGGCCGACTGCCGCAGCGCGAAGGCGAGGGCAAAGGCCGTCTGACGCTGATTCATATCCTGCTCGGGATGATCCCGGCAGTGGTGCTGGGGCTGATATTCCACGACACCATCAAGTCGCTGTTTAACCCCATCAACGTGATGTACGCCCTGGTGGTCGGCGGCGTCCTGTTGATTGCGGCGGAACTGCTCAAACCTAAAACCCCGCGTGCGGAAGGTCTGGATGACATGACCTATCGTCAGGCGTTTATCATTGGCTGCTTCCAGTGTCTGGCGCTTTGGCCGGGCTTCTCCCGTTCAGGGGCGACCATTTCCGGCGGGATGCTGATGGGCGTGAGCCGCTATGCGGCGTCAGAGTTCTCTTTCCTGCTGGCGGTCCCGATGATGATGGGCGCCACCGCGCTGGACCTCTATAAAAGCATCGGCTTCCTGACTACCGGCGACATCCCGATGTTTGCCGTGGGCTTTATCACCGCCTTTATCGTGGCGCTGATTGCGATTAAAACCTTCCTGCAGCTGATTAAGCGTATCTCGTTCATTCCGTTTGCGATCTACCGCTTTATCGTCGCGGCTGCCGTGTACGTGGTCTTCTTCTGATGACCGACCGCCCTCAGTCCTTTGGCTGAGGGCAACGCGTTTCCTTCCAGGCTGCAACCGCCTCAATCCGCCGTTTCGTCAATTCTTCCCGAATAGCCGGGCCGGTAAATCCTGCCTCAACCACCTCTTTCGTCGGCACCGCTTTCGCCACGTTCCAGGCTTCGCGCAGCAGGCGCCCCTGCGGATAATCGCTGGCTTCAAACCCGGTACGCCCGCGCACGTCGGCCTCGCTGGTGAGCGCAATCTGCTCAACGCGCTGCGGTTTGCGCCAGGCGTCAATGTTGTCGAACAGCTTAACGATGGTGGCTGGCTTCAGGATCGGGAAGGTGTGGATCAGGTCGTGGAACTCCGCCACCAGTTTCGCCAGGTCGCGGATGTCGTTAGGCACGCGCAGGCGCTGGCAAAGCCCTTCAACCAGCTTCACCCCCGCCGGGCCGTGTCCGTGGTGGCGCGGCCACAACGCTTTCGGCGTTAGCCCCTTGCCGAGATCGTGACACAGGGTCGAGAAACGGACGTCAACCTCCGGGCTGAGCATGGCGGCCATGCTTAACGTCATCAGGGTATGCACGCCGGTATCAATTTCCGGGTGCCACTTCGCCGGCGCCGGAACGCCAAACAGCGCATCGATTTCCGGGAACAGCACCTTCAGGGCACCACAGTCGCGCAGGACCTGGAAAAAGACCTGCGGGTTGCGGGTGGTCAGCGCGTTTTCAGTCTCTTTCCAGACGCGTTCCGGCGTCAGGTGCGCAAGCTCGCCCGCCTCGGTCATAGCGGTCATCAGCGCCAGCGTTTCATCGGCAATGCGAAAGCTCAGGTGAGCATAGCGGGCAGCGAAACGCGCCACGCGCAGTACGCGCAGCGGATCTTCAGAAAATGCGGGAGAAACGTGGCGCAAGAGCCTATCGCGAAGATCGTTTTGGCCGCCGTAAACGTCGATGATCTGGCCGTGCTCGTCCTGTGCCAGGGCGTTAACGGTGAGGTCGCGGCGCAGTAAATCCTGCTCCAGGGTCACGTCCGGGGCGGCATAGCAGGTGAAGCCGGTATAGCCCGCGCCGGATTTTCGCTCCGTTCGCGCCAGAGCGTACTCTTCACGGCTTTTCGGATGGAGGAACACGGGAAAATCGCGGCCTACCTGCTGGTAGCCCGCGTCGAGCATCTCTTCTGGCGTGGCGCCGACCACAACCCAGTCTTTATCTTTGACCGGCAGAGCTAATAACGCATCACGAACCGCACCACCGACCAGATAACTCTTCACAGCCACACTCCCGTTTTTTCTTTTCGCAATATAATACGTAAGTGTGGCAGAGAAGACGAGTTAGTTCATCCAGCGGTCTTTGCGCTTGCGGCTTGGGATCAGCATTGGAAGCACCAGACCCAGCACCAGACCCACGCCCAGCACGCCGCCGCCATACATAAACCACTGCATGATGATGGTGCGCTGTTTGTCGTCAAGCTGCAAATTGGCGGCGTTCACTTTCTTCTGCGCGACAATCAGCTCGTTTTTCAGTTTCTGGTTTTCGTCCTTGAGCCCGCTGATCACGCTGTCGCTCTGCGCGACTTTCTGCTGCATCTCTGCGGTACGCTGGTTCCAGGTACTGTCGATGTTGTTCAGCTTATCGGTCAAGGTTTTCACCTGGTTTTCCAGGTCCGGCACGCGCGTGCGCAGGCTTGGCACGTTGCTCAGCTCTTTCAGCGGGATCCACGAGGTGCGGCCGGTGCTGTCGCGAACCTGGCCATAGTTGGTATCTGCATTGGTTTGTAACAGAACCACTTCCTCGCCGGCATTCACCGTGCCCACGAGGCGATAATTGTCTCCGGGGCCACTGCGTACCCAGGTGTTGAGTTCATCAGAAACGTAACGCTTTTCTTCAGCGTGCACCGCAGTTGCGGCACTAAAAGCGAGTAAAGTAAGTCCAATCAGGCGCAATTTAAGCATATCAGTCGTTATATTCATAAATAGTGGAACGATAGTAGTGGCATCAGTGTCTCTACGCAAAGGATTCATCATCAATCGGAATCATCTGTGTCCTGATTTCTACTGCTTTAAACTTTTACGCCCGTCAAATTGCTCATTGCATGGCAATTTGGCGCAAAATACTATGTACTGACAAACAAATGGCGAGGAAGTTCGCCTTCATTGACGCGTCTGTGACGCACGCAAAAGTACAAGGCTATGGCACAAGAAATCGAATTAAAGTTTATCGTCGAAAAAGACAGCGTTGACGCGCTTCGTCAGCATCTGCACACGCTTTCCGGCGAGCACCATGAACCGGTACAGCTGCTTAACATCTATTACGAAACGCCGGACAACTGGCTGCGCCAGCACGACATGGGGCTGCGCATCCGGGGAGCGGGCGGGCGCTATGAAATGACGATGAAAACCGCTGGCCGCGTGGTCGGCGGGTTACACCAGCGCCCGGAATACAATATTGATATCAGCAAGCCGGAACTTGAACTGGCGCGTTTCCCGGCCGAGGTATGGCCAGAGGGCGAGCTGCCGGCAACGTTAGCGGCGCAGGTGCAGCCACTGTTCAGCACCGATTTCTGGCGCGAAAAATGGCAGGTAACGGAAGGCAAAAGCCGCATAGAGATTGCCCTCGATCTGGGCGACGTGAAGGCGGGCGAATGGCAGGAGCCACTCTGCGAACTGGAGCTTGAGCTGTTAGAAGGTGACGCGAACGACGTGCTGAAGCTGGCACGTAAGCTGGTGAACCAGTCCGGCTTGCGTCAGGGCAGCCTGAGCAAGGCCGCACGCGGTTATCATCTGGCGGCCGGGAATGCGCCACGTACGGTAAAAGAGACGCCGATTTTACGCGTTGTGCCGAAAGCCAGCATCGAACAAGGCATGGAAGCGGCGCTGGAACTGGCGCTCTCCCAGTGGCTGTACCACGAAGAGCTGTGGGCGCGAAATGTCAAAAACGCGAAAACCCACGTCATGGCGGCTATCGGCCTGGTGCGTCATACGCTGGCGCTGTTCGGCGGTATCGTACCGCGTAAAGCAAGCGCTCACTTACGTGATCTGCTTACCCAAACCGAAGCGCTTATGCTCTCCGATGTGTCGGCACAAACGGCGCTCTATAGCCCACAGGCTGCCTCGGCCAAACTGGCGCTCACCGAGTTTCTGGTAACGCGCGGCTGGCGGACTTTCCTCGATGCAAAAGCGCAGACCAAAATCGCGGATAACTTTAAGCGCTTTGCGGATATTCATCTTTCGCGGCATGCTGCTGAGCTGAGAACCACGTTTGCCTACCCGCTGGGCGACCAGTACGGCGATCAGCTTCCGCGTCTGGCGCGTAATATCGACAGCATGTTGCTGCTGTCCGGTGCCTATGACGGCGTGAAAGCGCAGGCCTGGATGGGGAACTGGCAGGGGCTGAAGCAAGCCATCGAAAACCGCCAGCAGGTCGAGATTGAGCATTTCCGCAACGAGGCCATTTCGCAGGAGCCGTTCTGGCTGCACAGCGGAAAACGTTAATTCTGGCAAGGAACCCCCATCATGCCGCTTTCTTCGCAGTTACAGCAGCAGTGGCAGATTGTTTGCGAACGTCTGCCTGAGTCATTACCGCCGTCATCCCTAAGTGAGCAGGCGAAGTGCGTGCTTACCTTCAGTGATTTTGTGCAGGAGAGTGTCGCGGCGAATCCGGGCTGGCTGGCGGCGCTGGAAAGCGCGCCTCCGCAGGCGGAAGAGTGGCGGCAGTACGCCAGCTGGCTGCAAGCTGCGCTTGCAGACGTAGCGGATGAAGCCACGTTAATGCGCGTTCTGCGCCAGTTCCGCCGCCGGGTGATGGTGCGCATTGCCTGGGCCCAGGCGCTGGAGCTGGTCAGCGAAGAGAGTACGTTGCAGCAGCTCAGCGAGCTGGCGCAAACGCTGATTGTTGCCGCACGCGACTGGCTGTATGCCGCATGCTGTAAAGAGTGGGGCACGCCGTGCAACGAGGAAGGGGTTCCTCAGCCGCTGTTGATTCTGGGGATGGGGAAGCTTGGCGGATGCGAGCTGAACTTCTCCTCGGATATCGATCTGATCTTTGCCTGGCCTGAGAATGGGGCCACGCGCGGCGGGCGGCGCGAGCTGGATAACGCCCAGTTCTTTACCCGCCTTGGCCAGCGGCTGATTAAGGCGCTGGACCAGCCCACCCAGGATGGCTTTGTCTATCGCGTTGATATGCGTCTGCGGCCGTTCGGCGACAGCGGCCCGCTGGTGCTGAGCTTTGCCGCGCTGGAAGATTACTATCAGGAACAGGGGCGCGACTGGGAGCGCTACGCGATGGTGAAGGCGCGGATCATGGGCGACAGCGACGATGCCTATGCCAACGAACTGCGTGCCATGCTGCGCCCGTTCGTGTTCCGCCGCTACATCGACTTCAGCGTGATCCAGTCCCTGCGTAACATGAAGGGGATGATCGCCCGCGAAGTGCGCCGCCGTGGCCTGAAAGACAACATCAAGCTCGGCGCGGGCGGCATTCGTGAAATCGAATTTATCGTTCAGGTCTTCCAGCTTATCCGCGGTGGTCGTGAGCCGTCGCTGCAATCCCGCTCGCTGCTACCGACGCTGAGCGCCATCGAACAGCTTCACCTGCTGCCGGAGGGTGACGCGCAAACGCTGCGTGAGGCCTACCTGTTCCTGCGTCGGCTGGAAAACCTGCTGCAAAGCATAAACGACGAACAAACCCAGACCCTGCCGGGGGATGACCTTAACCGGGCGCGGCTCGCCTGGGGAATGCGCATGGAAGGCTGGGCGGCGCTCACCGAGAGGCTGGATGCCCACATGGCAGGCGTGCGTCGGATCTTTAACGATCTGATTGGCGACGACGAAGGGGAGTCGCAGGACGATGTGCTGTCCGAACACTGGCGCGAGCTGTGGCAGGATGCCCTCCAGGAAGATGACACCACG
Organism: Enterobacter sp. 2VL; assembly: GCF_005503595.1. Lineage (NCBI taxonomy): Bacteria > Pseudomonadati > Pseudomonadota > Gammaproteobacteria > Enterobacterales > Enterobacteriaceae > Enterobacter > Enterobacter sp. 2VL. The sequence continues at coordinate 99,565 of NZ_SCNE01000009.1, read as the reverse complement.
CCGGTGCTGGCGCATTTAAGCGATGACGACCGACACCGCGTGGTGGCGTTAATTGCCGATTTCCGTCTCGAACTGAACAAGCGCGCCATTGGCCCGCGCGGTCGCCAGGTGCTGGATCACCTGATGCCGCATCTGCTAAGCGACGTCTGCGCGCGCGCGGATGCCCCGGTGCCGCTGTCGCGAATGATGCCGCTCCTGAGCGGGATCATCACCCGCACCACCTATCTTGAACTGCTGAGCGAATTCCCCGGCGCGCTCAAGCATCTGATTTCGCTCTGCGCCGCGTCGCCGATGGTCGCCAACAAGCTGGCGCGTTATCCGCTGCTGCTGGACGAACTGCTCGATCCCAACACCCTTTACCAGCCCACGGCAACGGACGCCTACCGCGACGAACTGCGCCAGTATCTGCTGCGCGTGCCGGAAGAGGATGAAGAGCAGCAGCTGGAGGCGCTGCGTCAGTTTAAGCAGGCGCAGATGCTGCGTGTGGCGGCGGCCGATATCGCCGGAACGCTGCCGGTAATGAAAGTCAGCGACCACTTAACCTGGCTGGCGGAAGCGATGATTGATGCCGTCGTGCATCAGGCCTGGGTGCAGATGGTGGCACGCTACGGCCAGCCGAAACATCTGGCCGAGCGTGAAGGGCGCGGCTTTGCGGTGGTCGGCTATGGCAAGCTCGGCGGCTGGGAGCTGGGCTACAGCTCCGATCTTGATCTGATCTTCCTGCACGACTGCCCGGTAGACGTCATGACCGACGGCGAGCGTGAAATCGACGGGCGTCAGTTTTACCTACGACTGGCGCAGCGCATTATGCACCTGTTCAGCACGCGCACCTCGTCGGGCATTTTGTACGAGGTGGATGCGCGCCTGCGCCCGTCCGGCGCGGCGGGCATGTTGGTTACCTCCACGGACGCCTTTGCCGATTATCAGAAAAACGAGGCCTGGACGTGGGAACATCAGGCGCTGGTGCGCGCCCGCGTGGTCTATGGCGATCCGCAGTTAAAAACGCAGTTTGATCTCATCCGCAAGGAGGTCATGACCACTGTACGCGACGGCAGCACGCTGCAGACCGAGGTGCGCGAGATGCGCGAAAAAATGCGCGCGCATCTCGGCAATAAACACCGCGATCGCTTTGATATCAAAGCTGATGAGGGCGGAATTACCGATATTGAGTTTATTACCCAGTATCTGGTGCTGCTGCACGCCCACGCGAAGCCAAAGCTGACGCGCTGGTCCGATAACGTGCGCATTCTGGAACTGCTTGCGCAGAATGAGATTATGGATGAGCAGGAGGCGCAGGCACTGACCCGGGCCTACACCACGCTAAGGGATGCCCTGCATCACCTGGCGCTGCAGGAGCAGCCGGGCCATGTGGCGCTCGACCAGTTCGTCGACGAGCGGGCGCAGGTGACCGCCAGCTGGCAGAAGTGGCTGGTGGAACCGTGCGTAACAAAGCAAGTGTGATATTATCGCGCGCAAATTGTGAATCTTTCTGGAGTCAGGAATGAAAGTAACACTGCCAGAGTTTGAACGTGCTGGGGTTATGGTTGTCGGCGATGTGATGCTGGATCGCTACTGGTATGGGCCGACCAGCCGCATCTCCCCGGAAGCGCCCGTTCCGGTGGTAAAGGTCGACACCATTGAAGAGCGCCCCGGCGGCGCGGCAAACGTGGCGATGAACATTGCCTCTCTGGGCGCGCAGTCGCGTCTGGTTGGCTTAACCGGCATCGACGATGCGGCGCGTGCGCTGAGCAAGTCGCTGGCGGACGTGAACGTGAAGTGCGACTTTGTTTCTGTTCCCACCCACCCGACGATCACCAAGCTGCGGGTGCTGTCGCGCAACCAGCAGCTGATCCGCCTCGACTTTGAAGAAGGTTTCGAGGGCGTTGATCCCGAACCGCTGCATGAGCGCATCAACCAGGCGCTGGGCAATATCGGCGCGCTGGTGCTGTCCGACTACGCCAAAGGCGCGCTGGCAAGCGTGCAGACCATGATCCAGCTGGCGCGTAAAGCCAGCGTGCCGGTGCTGATCGACCCGAAAGGCACCGACTTTGAACGCTATCGCGGCGCAACGCTGCTGACGCCAAACCTCTCTGAGTTTGAAGCGGTGGCGGGCAAGTGCAAAACCGAAGAAGAGCTGGTTGAGCGCGGCATGAAAATCATCGCCGATTTCGAGCTGTCCGCGCTGTTAGTGACCCGTTCCGAACAGGGTATGACGCTGCTGCAGCCGGGCAAAGCACCGCTGCACATGCCGACGCAGGCGCAGGAAGTGTACGACGTGACCGGTGCCGGTGATACGGTGATCGGCGTGCTGGCGGCAACGCTGGCGGCGGGGAACTCCCTGGAAGAGGCCTGCTACTTTGCTAACGCGGCAGCGGGCGTGGTGGTGGGTAAACTCGGCACCTCTACCGTGTCGCCAATCGAGCTCGAAAACGCCGTGCGTGGCCGTGCCGACACCGGTTTTGGGGTGATGACCGAAGACGAGCTGAAGGTGGCCGTTGCCGCGGCGCGTAAGCGCGGTGAAAAAGTGGTGATGACCAACGGCGTGTTTGACATTCTGCACGCGGGCCACGTCTCGTATCTGGCGAATGCGCGTAAGCTCGGCGATCGCCTGATTGTGGCGGTGAACAGCGATGCGTCAACCAAACGTCTGAAAGGCGAAACGCGGCCGGTGAACCCGCTGGAGCAGCGCATGATTGTGCTCGGCGCGCTGGAAGCGGTGGACTGGGTGGTGTCGTTTGAGGAAGACACGCCGCAGCGCCTGATTGCAGGTATTTTGCCGGATCTGCTGGTGAAGGGCGGCGATTACAAGCCAGAGCAAATCGCGGGGAGCGAAGAGGTCTGGGCCAACGGCGGCGAGGTGATGGTGCTCAACTTTGAGGACGGGTGTTCAACCACCAACATCATTAAGAAGATCCAGAAAGACAGTCAGTAAAAAACGGGCCGTTTGGCCCGTTTTTTTATGTCGGGCGGCGCCTGCGCCTTACCCGACCTACGGTTCATCCAGGCCCGGTAAGGCGTAGCCGCCACCGGGCACAACAGGCCGCACTTATGCCTGATCGTCCACCGGCGGAATAGCCGGTGCCGGTTTCACTTCTTCCGGCGCGTTGCGGTTTTCCAGCTCGTTCAGACGTTGCTCCAGCAGCGCCAGCTTTTCGCGGGTGCGCAGCAGAACCTGCGTTTGCACGTCAAACTCTTCGCGGCTGACCAAATCAAGGCGGACCAACTGCGCCTGCAGCGTCTGGCGGATTTTCTTCTCAACGTCATCACCAAACTCACGAATGCCCTTCGGCATGGACTCATGAACCTGACGCGCAATTTGCTCAATTTTCTTCGGGTCAATCATTGTGGCTTCCCTTGGTAAAACGGTCTCAGAAACCATTGTAGCCTGTAAGTGCCGGGCATAAACAAGATTTGTTTGAAGCTTATGCATTGCCCAGGTTAATCAATAGCGTTATAGTTATCTCGCTTATTCTCAGGGCGGGGCGAAATTCCCCACCGGCGGTAAATCAGCGTCATGCTGAAAGCCCGCGAGCGCTTTGGGTGAACACTCAAAGGTCAGCAGATCCGGTGTAATTCCGGGGCCGACGGTTAGAGTCCGGATGGGAGAGAGTAACGATCCAGTCGGGCAAAGGCCCGCTCACGTTATCTTTTTGCCGCGTATACGGCGCTCCTAAGACTGCCCTGATTCTGGTAACCATATAGTTAATGAGGTTTTTTTACCATGAATCAGACGCTACTTTCCTCTTTTGGCACTTCAACTCAACGTGTTGAACATGCACTGGATGCACTGCGCGAAGGCCGCGGTGTGATGGTGCTTGACGATGAAAACCGTGAAAACGAAGGCGACATGATTTTTGCCGCTGAAAATATGACCGTAGAGCAGATGGCACTCACCATCCGTCACGGTAGCGGCATTGTCTGCCTGTGCATCAACGAAGACCGTCGCAAGCAGCTCGACCTGCCAATGATGGTTGAAAACAACACCAGCGCCTTTGGAACCGGCTTTACCGTGACCATCGAAGCGGCGCACGGCGTGACTACCGGTGTATCAGCGGCTGACCGTCTGACCACCGTGCGTGCTGCGATTGCCGATGGTGCGAAGCCATCCGATCTGCATCGCCCAGGCCACGTCTTCCCTCTGCGCGCGCAGGCGGGTGGCGTATTGACCCGCGGCGGCCATACCGAAGCCACCATCGACCTGGTGACCCTGGCAGGCTTCAAACCTGCAGGCGTGCTGTGCGAACTGACCAACGACGATGGCACCATGGCGCGCGCGCCAGAGTGCATCACCTTTGCCCGTCTGCATAACATGCCGGTGGTGACCATCGAAGATCTGGTTGAATACCGCCAGGCGCATGAGCGCAAAGCCAGCTGATAGGCGCAAACGTAACGATAAAAGCCGGGCGACCCCCGGCTTTTTTATTTTTAGTGGTAGTTAATCTTAAACAGCACGACGGTTTCAAAGGGGCCAGAGTCAATGGCTTTTCCCGCAACGGGCGAAAGCTCAGCGGTATAGGTCTGCTCAACCTGCAACGTGCTGCCCGTAAAATCGGCGTACTCATTATACTGGTTAAAGGTAAACGGCCGGGTGCCATCCAGGATCCGCAGCTTAAGCCCGTTGCCGATCAGCAGCGCGGTATCGTTATTGCTGAGGGAACCGTCGGTGTAAAACGACGAGTCCATCTTGAAGCCGTCCGAGCACTGGGCGTCCTGCACTTTGGTGGTTTTAACGGTGAACGTCCGGTTACGGGTACCCTGATTGACGATGTCGCGGGCGCTGAAGGAGCCAAAATCGATCTCCTGGTTTTCCGGGAAGATGCTAAACGTTGCCCCGCAGTCCAGAACGTTGATGTTATTCAGACCGTTCACGTGATATTTCAGGTTCTTCGCATCAGACAGCGTGTTCACGCCCCCCTTACCGTCGAACTGCACCAGTATGTAATCCCCGAGCGAGCTGACGTAGCCGTGCGGCGGCATGGTTTTGATTTTCACGTACAGGCGAAAACGCGCGATAAAATAGCGGCTGGTGTGTATGTCGTTAACATTGCCGGAACAGATGTAATGCTCCCAGCCCATGTCATGCAGCTGCGCGGGGGTATAGGTATTCAGGCTGTTGTTATCCAGACACTGATGGGTGTCAATTCCGGTTGGCTGCCCGGCTGCGTCATAGTCCGCGCCCTCATAGGTTACCCCCAGCTGGTAATAAGGATCCTCGCTGGATAAGTAGGGGTTCACCCACGCGTAAACGTCTTCGTTTGCATGGTTCGACGCGGTGTTGCGATCGCAGTACACCGGTATTTTAATATCGTCAGATTCCCAGATTTTTTGCCCCGGCTGTGCGTTGCTCGGTATGGAGAACGGCGCGATGGTTTTCGTCTGCTCAACCGGGCCGTTGGCCGTGCCCAGATAGCAGTTCAGCGCCAGGGCCTCCTTAAGCGGGACGAACAGCAGCAGGCTTAAAAACATAAGCTTAGCGAGTCTTTTCATCGCTCTCTACCTTGCGCTCGCTGAGCTTACACGCCGCCGCACCCGCGCAGCTGGCATCTACCTTGCGCAGCGCGCCGTAATCATCAATGTAACCGATGCTGTAGTAGCTGCCGTGGTAGCTGCCGGTGGAGGCGGAAGCAGTGGCAAACGGCGCAATCATCAGGCTGTCAAAACCCGGCAGCATGGTTTTTGCATCTTTACTGAGCCAGGCCAGCGTTATGTAGTAAGGCGTCGGGTTATGGAAGGTAAGCCCCTTAGCGGTCGCCGTGACCTCCATGCGCATTTCACTCTTCTCGCCCGCTTTTTTGGTGATGGCTTTAGGGCGCCAGAACAGCTTGATACGGCTTTGCATGGCAACCTGCATTACGCTGCGCTCCTCGCTGGCGTTGCTGCTTTTCGGCGGCACTTCGCGCAGGTTGAAGTAAAACAGCGACTCGCGATCGCCAGGAAGCTGGCTGACGCCCGCCTGCCTGACGATCCGCACCTGTGACGATGCGCCTGGTTCAATACGCTGGATGGGCGGGAGAGCCATAAAATGGCTGTCTTCCTTACGCCCGTTCTCGTCTTCAATCCAGGAGAGCGCGAGATACGGCAGAGATTTGCTCTGATTATCGATCTTCAGGCTGCTGGCTTTGTCGCTCTGTGGAAACACAATCCGGGTGCGATCCAGGTTGATCGCGGCGTGGGTCGTTAAGCTGGTGCCGATGAGCATCAGGCACAGAAGCTTTAAGGGTGAATGTTTCATCATGGGTTTCTTACCGGCATGGCAGCATCAGCTGCTTACTGTTTTCAAGGTGTGACGGCAACGAGAAGCGACACTGATTGTTGTCCCCCCAGGTCACCAGGAACTGTTGTTCAGGTTTAACGGCCCCGAGCCAGATGTGTCCTTCATCGGCCACAATGCCCACTTCCTGGCCACTCTCCTGCAGGAGAACCTGCGCGCCGAGAGGGGGAACGCCGGACGCGGTGCGCAGGACCCCGACGACATCGCTCCCCGCACGGGTGGCTATCTGGCGATAGCCTATGGCCCCTTCTGTCCATGTCGAGGTGGTGACCCGATTGTCCACATCGATCCCGTCCGGCAGGTTATTCATGTTGACCTGCACGTTAGACGGCGAGTAGCTGGAGAAGGACGGTAATACGCCTATGCCGAACGCGTTGGTTTCATCCCGGGACATATTCAGCGGAATGTTGCCAATACCGTCTGTGCTCACCATCACCCGGGGTTCATTGCCGTAGCTGCGACGATGCAGAGCGACGCCTTTCGCCGTGCCGGTTACGGAGCCGTTCCAGCTGGCGCTGAGAGAGTTATACTCATTCGCCTTGTAGCTTCCGGACACGTTGAGATCGCCAAGCGAAGAGTAGTGCTGGTAGTTACCGCTAAACTGCGCGCCCGCATCCGTTTTTTCGCTTTCCGTACCGGCGGACACGCCCCAGGTGTTATCCCGATCCGAGGTGTCGTACCAGGAGACGTTCTGGCTCAGGTTGTCATTGTTACGCAGGTCGTAGGTCAGACGATGGTCGCTATCCAGCGGAACGCTGAGGGAGAGATAAAACTGGTTATCGTCTTTTTGATCCTCGTAATGCGTTTTGCTTAACGAGACGGTTATCCCCATATTCTTCCAGCGACCCAGGTCAAAGTTATAACCTGCCGTGATGCTGCCGGTGGTGGACGGCGAGTCGTCCCACCAGGTCTGGCGTAACATGCTCAGATACACGTTGAGCGACAACGCCGGAATGTACTGGCTTGCCGTCACGCTCAGGGTCTGCTTTTCAGTCTGGTTGTCATCGTCGTCACGCTCTAGGAAGCGCGCGTAGCTCAGAAACTGCGGATCGGAATAACGATAGCTGGCGAGCGTGAGCTGGCTTCCCGTGGTATCGAACCGTTTGCTGTAGTTAAAGCGATAGCTGTACCCCGTCTGGCTGCGTTGATCGGGCAGCTGGCTGGTTGCCTGGGTGACGTCGAAGGAAATGGCGCCCAGGATATCCAGGTTTTGCCCGATACCTGCCGCAACGGAACGATAGCGATCGCCGTCCGCGAGGGTTCCGCCGTACAGCGACGTTTGCGACAGCACCCCCCAGGAGAACTCCCCGCTCATAAACGCACTGTCCTCGACGCTGTGTGAGGCATCTTCACGGGCTTTACCCGCTGCAAGCTTGTAGCGGATCTGGCCTTTACGCGTCAGGAACGGGACCGACGCCGCGGAAACCTGAAAGTTGCTGACGCGCCCGTCTTCTTCAGTAATTTTAACGTCCAGCGTGCCCTGAACGGACTGATTCAAATCCTGAATGACAAAGGGTCCGGGCGGAACTTTGGCCTGATAGATAACACGATCCGACAGCGAGACCGTCACCGTGGCGTTGGTCTGCGCGATGCCGGAAATTTGCGGCGCGTAGCCGCGAAGCGACCATGGCAGCATGCGTTCATCACTGATTAGCGACGCACCGGTGTAGGTGAAGGCATCAAAAATGGCGGACTGGAAATCGGTCTCACCGAGCGTGAGCTTCGCCCCTAAGGCGGGCAGCGGTCGGAACATATACACGCGTGAGAAGCGCCCGTCGTGCTCTGAACCTCCGTCGGTATGCGTCTGGTTATACTGGAAGTCACTGCGCAATCGCCATGCGCCCAGGTTCGCGCCTGCCGTGCCATAGGCGTTGGCGTTATCCGTGCTGGTGCCGCTGTTGGGCTGATAGTGGCTGGCAAACAGATTGTAATCCAGCAGGATGCCCGCGACGCCGTTATCCCAGGTCGACGGGGGCATCCAGTCGGTGGAACGATACTGAAGCCACGCTTGCGGAACCGTGACCTTTAAGGTCTGGGTTGCCTGTTCGAAGGTGAAGGTAATATCCGGAAGCGTGCTAAAATCCACGCAACCCTCGTTGACCGGGAGTTTCTGGCGTAATTTATCCTGCAAACCAAAGGTATCAGCAAGTTCTGAAGGAATACATACCTGAGCGGTATCATTGACCTCTTTCCAGGTTAGCTGCCAGCCATTTGTCAGTGGAATATCATTAATAGAAACGCTAACAAAATAGCGGCCGGGCGTGACGGATGTTTCATCTTTAAAACGGGACAGGTCAATGCCGCTTCGGAGATCTTTATCGATGGCATTGATATTAAATTCGGTGCCAGAGGCGACTTTCGTCATTAACAGGGCAGTAATGATGATTATCCATTGTGATTTATTGTTCATCATCCTGTTACTCGAGAGAATAAAAATACCGACTGATAAAATTCATCAGCCGGTTAAACGGTGATGCTGGCGTATTATTTGTACTGCAGGACGTAGTTGGCAGTCGCTTCAACCTGACCGGCTGTTGCAGTTGCACCGGTAGGAACTTCCATCTGCGCTTTAAAGTGCAGCACCTGAGTGTCTGAACCTGACTGCAGAGCAACTTCCTTTGCTGAGCCCAGCGTGATCTTGGTTTCGGCATTATCCAGCAGACGTACGCCAACGTTCTGCGCGCCATCGGCATAGGTGTTTGACATCAGGCTGGTGTCTGCCGCGTTGGTTGCGGTACTGGTGAATGTGACGTCCACTTTCGTGATTGGCGTGTCCGTCTCATCGCCTGGGTTATCCAGCTGGCAGTTCTGCAGGTTGATATCGACTGCAACCGGTGCTGATTTTCTGTTGGCATTGATCGTTGCGGTGGTCACTTCACCCAGATCAACTTCTTTATCAACGCTGTCTGGCGCAATGCTGCAAGGCGCATTAATCACCACGCCTTTAAATTTGATTTTCCCGGAACCCTGCTCACTCGCAAAGGCTGAGCCGGAGATGATGGTTGCCATGGAAATCGCTAACAGCGCTTTTTTAGCTAAGTGCATGAAAATATCCTTTTTCAAATTAATTCATCGTCTGAATGTTATTTCAGTAAACTTCGGTAAAAGTATAACGGTGTGGGAGGGGGGGATGCGATTAATCAAACTTAAATATTAATGTAGCGGCGTTAAATGTATTATCTTGAGTGATTGTGATGCTTGATTTTTGGAGGGTTTGTCTTTTTCTTTGCGCAAATTTCAATTAATTTATTGAGAATAATAATATCCAGTTTAAATATTGACTTTAGATAAAATAAAACAAAGAGATTATATTTTTTCGTTTAACTAATTTCTATTGCATATTTAGAGCGCCGCACGTATTCATAAAACGCAAGGGCCTCCATAGGGAAGCCCTGTCAGCTCAGCCAATCCCCGCCGCCTGGAGCAGCACCAGGCTTAACCCCATCACCGACATCCCGCACAGCACGCCGTAACTGGGATTGTTATTAGGGTCGATCTCTTTTGCCAGTGGCATAAGTTCATCGACAGAGAGCGCCACCATGATTCCGGCCACTGCCGCCATAATCGCGGCCATCACCACGGGTGAAATAAGGCTTCCCAGAATCAGCCACGCCAGCACGCCGCCGAGGATTTCGGCCAGGCCGGAGATGCCCGCCCAGAATACGGCCTTGCGTTTTGACCCCGTCGCCGCATAAACCGGCCCGGCAACGGCAAGTCCTTCAGGAATATTGTGTAAAGCCACCGCCAGCGCGATGCCGAACCCCAGTTCGAGGTTGTTGCTGGCAGTCACATAGGTGGCAACGCCTTCCGGGAAGTTATGCAGGCTGATACCCAGCGTCAGCAGAATCGCGGTGCGTTTGATCGTGCGCGGCTGTGGCCCGGCCTGTTTCTCCATCAAATCCTGGGGATGTGCATGGGGTAACAGGCGGTCGAGCGCAAAGTACCCCAGCAGGCCAAAGACGAACATGCCGTAACCCAGCACCGGCGACATGCCCTGAGTGGCCAGCGCTGCGGGTAACATTTCCATCAGGGAGATGAGCAGCATGATCCCGGCGGCGAAGCCGAGCGAAAAGGCCAGCACGCGGTTGGACGGCTTCTGGCCGAGTACGCCGAGAAACGCGCCAATGAAGGTGGCCGCGCCCGCAAGTAGGGTCAGAATCAAAGGCACTGACATCCCTCTCTCTCCTTATATTCAAATTTCCTGATGATGATCATCATGGTTATCTGGGTTCATCTTACCTGCATTACGCGTAATGTAGAGCCATCAACATGACACATTCTTTAAGGATAACACCATGAGTTCGCCTCGTATGCCAGCACTGTTTTTAGGCCATGGCAGCCCAATGAACGTTCTGGAAGACAACGTCTATACACGCGCCTGGCGTCAGCTGGGTGAGACGTTGCCGCGCCCGAAAGCCATTGTGGTGGTATCTGCTCACTGGTTCACCCGGGGCACCGGCGTGACCGCGATGGAAACCCCCAAAACGATCCACGATTTTGGCGGTTTCCCGCAGGCGCTGTACGACACGCACTATCCGGCACCCGGCTCGCCTGAGATGGCACAGCGGCTGGTAAATTTACTCGCGCCCGTTCCTGTTGCCCTGGACAAAGAGGCCTGGGGCTTTGACCACGGCTCATGGGGCGTGCTGATTAAGATGTACCCGGATGCCGACATCCCAATGGTGCAGCTGAGCATCGACAGCACCAAACCGGCGGCGTGGCATCTTGAGATGGGCCGTAAGCTTGCGGCGCTGCGTGATGAAGGCATCATGCTGATCGCCAGTGGTAACGTGGTGCATAACCTGCGCACGGCGCGCTGGCACGGTGAGAACACGCCGTATCCGTGGGCAACATCCTTTAATGACTATGTGAAAGCGAACCTGACCTGGCAAGGCCCGGTTGAACAGCACCCGCTGGTCAACTATCTGGATCACGAAGGCGGATCGCTCTCTAACCCGACGCCAGAACACTTCCTGCCGCTGCTGTATGTCTTAGGCGCATGGGACGCAGAGGAGCCGGTGACCGTCCCGGTCGATGGCATTGAGATGGGCAGTATCAGTATGTTGTCGGTGCAGGTAGGGTGAAAAATGGCCGGTGGCGCTACGCTACCGGGCCTACAAAACCGTAGGCCGGGTCAGGCGAAGCCGCCACCCGGCAGATCTTACTCCACAAAAATATGCGGATAGAACCGTGACAGATCCTGGGTGATCAGCGCTTTATCTTCACGAATGCCAATCCCGGCGGGTTGATCGTTAATCAGCCAGCTGCCAATCAGCGTATAGCTGTCGCCAAACTTCGGCAGCTGATAAAACGCCTGGACGATCATTCCCTCTTCGCCGTACGGCCCTTCAACCGCTTCCAGCGTTTTACCGTTTTCGATAATCGACACGTTCGCCCCTTCGCGGGAGAAAATCGGCTTAACGACGTATTTCTCCATGGGCGGATGGTCGTCTTCGGCAAAGTACGCTTCCAGCAGGTTAGGGTGGTCCGGGAACATCTCCCACAGCATCGGCAGCAGCGCTTTGTTGGAGATAATGCTCTTCCAGGCCGGCTCCAGCCAGCGCACACCGGCATCTTCCAGCTTGGTGGAGAACATTTCGCGCAGCATGTATTCCCACGGATAGAGCTTGAACAGGTTGCTGATCACCTGATCCTGCAAATCGGTGAACTGGCCTTTCTCACCCAGGCCGATGTCTTCCATATAAAGGAATTCGGTTGCGACTTCGGCTTCTGCGGCGCAGTCCTGCAGATACTGAACCGTTCCCCGATCTTCTTCCGTGTCGCGACAGCAGGCGAGGTGCAGCAGGTTAAAACCGTGCTGTTCACGCAGCTCAGCGAAACGCGCGATCAGCTTTTCCTGCAGGCTGTTGAACTGATCGCTCCCTTCCGGCAGGTTGCCTGCGTTAGCCTGATCTTCCAGCCAGATCCACTGGAAGAACGCTGCTTCATACAGGGATGTCGGCGTATCGGCGTTATTCTCTAATAGCTTGGGTTCACCCACGCCGTCCCACGCCAGATCGAGGCGCGAGTAAAGCGACGGCTGGCTGGTTTTCCATGACTGGCGAACAAAGCTCCAGGTGTGCTTTGGAATGCGGAATTTGGTCATCAGCTCGTCGCTGTCTATCACCTTCTCCACTACCTTCAGGCACATCTGGTGCAGCTCTGCGGTCACGTCTTCCAGCTTCTCAACCTGGGCGAGCGTGAGTTTGTAATAGGCATCTTCACACCAGTACGGCTCCCCGTACATAGTGTGGAAGTTAAAACCGTACTCGGTGGCTTTTTCGCGCCAGTCCGGGCGCTCGATAATACTGACTCTTTCCATGATCAGCCGCCCATTGAGCGAGTTGAAGAACCCGTTGCGCTGCGCTGCATGGTGTTTTGTTTCGCGACGGATTCACCGAAGCCGCCACGGGTAACGGTGCTGGTGGTTGCCGGTTTCGGTGCCATTGCCGTTTTCGGTACGGTCATGCTACGACCCGGCGTGGCAGCGCCGTAGTTTTTGCCGCTGGCATCGGTATATTTGCCGTACGCCGGGCTGTTTGGATTTTTGGAGCTAAACAGCGGCTGCTGCTGGTAGCCTGCACCGCCGCTCATCAGACGGCCCATCATATAACCCGCCATCAGCGGCATCCAGAAGCTGCCGCTGGACTGCGCCTGCGCCTGGTTTTCCGGCGCCATGCCTGCCTGCGCAGGTGCCTGCTGGCACTGGCCTTCACCAAACTCCGCCACGCAGTCTTCGCGTGAGGCATATTTCGGCGCGGTACGTTCCGCTTCTTTCAGGGCGTTGTTGTAGGCCGTTTTACATTCAGCTGCGTTACCGGTCGCGGACGCACAGTCGTCGGCGTTTTGATACATCGAGACGGTTTCGTCATTTTGTTCACAGCCAGCCAGCATAAAGACGGCGGTGATCGCCAGCGCGACCGGTGTGAGGTGACGCGCGTTCCAGCTTTTGCGGAACGAAGCGTGATTAATCGTTTTTGTCCGTTTCATCTTTGTCTTCCAGGACCCAGTGGTGATAACGCTCAGGATAGAGGATGAGTGGTTGAAAATGAAGCGAAGAGGGGCGAAATCAGGGGGTCTTTACGTTGACTTACGTTCAGGTGTGATATGTGTTCTCCCTCTCCCGTTAGCCAGGAGAGGGAAGGCAGGGCTTATTGACGGAACGGGTTGTTACCGTTGCCGGCAGGCGCGGTCGTACGCGCGGTAGCAGGCTGCGCGACAGGGGCGCTGCCGTTACCGTTAAAATTATCAACGGCGGCGTCCTGCTGTGGGTTCTCCGGCGCGACGCTTTCAGGCGACGTCGAGACCGGTTTGCCCAGCGCATTGTTCAGCGCCAGCAGATCCTGTTCGTTCAGCGTACCCAGTGCCTGCTTGATGTTCAGCTGGTTAATCAGGTACTGATAACGGGCGCTGGAGAGCTGCTGTTTGGCGTTGTACAGCGTGGTGGTTGCGTCCAGCACGTCGACGATAGTACGTGTACCGACGGAGTAACCGGCTTCCATCGCATCCAGTGAACTTTGCGCAGACACCACGGCTTGTTTATAGGCGTTGATGCTGCTGATAGAGGCGTTCACGTTGTTGAAAGACGAACGAACGGTCTGCACCACGTTGCGGTGCGCGCTTTCGAGCTGCTCGCTTGCGCCAACAAAGTTGTACTGCGCCTGTTTCACCTGAGAGTTCACCATTCCGCCCTGGTACAGCGGCAGGGAGAAGCTCAGGCCAACCTGATTCTGACCGATATTTTTGTCGTCATAGGCCTGAGTATTGGTTTTGGAGCCGCTGTAGGTGGTATCGGATACGCTGGTTGATGCGCTCAGGCTCAGCGTTGGCAGGTGACCATCTTGTGCCTGACGGATCTGTTCGCGGGCCAGATCCTGGCTCAGACGCGCCTGCAATAACGCCAGGTTGCGGTTTTCTGCTTCTTTCAGCAGCGCGTTGACGGCCTGCGGCTTATCGGTTTTGAAGCTGTCCACGTTCAGGGAGGCCAGCTCAGGATAGTAGTTACCGGTGACCTGACGCAGCGATTCCAGCGCGTTGTCGAGGTTGTTACGCGCGGTCACTTCGTTCGCCAGCACGCTGTCGTACTGTGAGCGGGCGTTTTGCACGTCGGTGATCGCCACCAGACCCACGTTGAAACGCTGGGTGGTTTGATCCAACTGACGGTAAATGGCCTGTTTCTGCGCTTCGGTGTAGGAGAGCGAGTCAATGGCGCTCAGCACGTTGAAGTACGCGGTAGCGGTGTTCAGGATCAGCGTCTGCTGATCGGTCTGATAGGTCACATCCTGGATGCCCGCGCTCTTTTCCTGCAGGGTCAGGGCGCGCCATTTGGACATATCAAACAGGGTCTGCGTTAACTGCAGCGACGCGCTGGTGGCGTTAGAGTTGACGCCATTATTATCGCGGTATCCGTTACCGTAGGTATAATCAGCACCCAGGCCCAGCTGCGGCAGCAGCGGACTACGTGCTTCGTTAATCTTTTCAAACGCAGCATCACGATCGGCCGCTGATTTACGTAAATCAGGGTTGCCCAGACGTGCCTGCTGGTAGACCTGTAACAGGTTCTCTGCCTGGCTCATTGAACTGAAGCCCGTCAGGCTCAGGCCGATAAGGATGGGGAGCAATTTCTTCATTTGCATTCCTTGTTGTGAAGCAGTATTAGCGCTGATCAAATTAAAAAATTATTGCCGATTCTAACAGAATCATCCGCACCAAAAGGTTGGCGTTACGTGCCATCTGGCGGTAATTTGCACCAATCTACCATATAGCCTTACAAACGGCAGCCAAACAGACTTGAAATTCACAATTTCATCACTATTGCTACCAGGACATGACTCATGCAAAAACCAGAAAAGTTGCCAGTGACTTTCACCAAAAACGATGTAGAAATTATTGCACGAGAAACGCTTTATAGCGGTTTTTTTTCAATGGATCTTTACCGTTTCAGGCATCGCTTATTTAACGGCGAGATGAGCGGTGAAATTAAACGTGAAATTTTTGAGCGCGGCCATGCGGCTGTCTTGCTACCCTTTGACCCAGTGCGTGATGAAGTGGTGCTGATCGAGCAGATCCGTATTGCGGCGTATGATGTCAGTGAAAGCCCGTGGCTGCTGGAGATGGTGGCCGGGATGATCGAAGAAGGCGAGTCCGTCGAGGACGTTGCCCGCCGCGAAGCGCAGGAAGAGGCGGGGCTGGTCGTCGGCAGAACGCAGCCCGTGCTGAGCTATCTGGCAAGCCCAGGCGGCACGAGCGAACGTTTATCTATTATGGTAGGCGAAGTGGACGCCACGACCGCGAAAGGTATTCACGGTCTGGCTGATGAAAACGAAGACATTCGTGTTCATGTGGTGAGCCGGGAACAGGCTTACCAGTGGGTAGAAGAGGGGAAAATCGACAACGCAGCGTCTGTCATCGCCCTGCAATGGCTGCAGCTGCATCATCAGAAATTAAGAAACGAGTGGTTAAAATGAAGCGTTATACACCTGACTTCCCAGAAATGATGCGCCTGTGCGAAACCAATTTCGCCCAGTTGCGCCGCCTGCTGCCGCGAAACGACGCACCCGGCGAAACGGTTAGCTATCAGGTGAGCAACGCGCAGTACCGGTTAACTATTACAGAATCAACGCGTTACACGACCCTGGTCGAGATAGAACAAACCGCGCCCACCATTAGCTACTGGAGCCTGCCGTCGATGTCGGTACGCCTCTATCATGACGCAATGGTCGCTGAAGTGTGTTCAAGCCAGCAGATCTTTCGCTTCAAAGCGCGGTATGATTATCCCAATAAAAAGTTGCATCAACGCGACGAAAAGCATCAAATTAACCAGTTTTTAGCTGACTGGCTAAGATATTGTTTAGCACATGGAGCAATGGCGATTCCGGTTTGTTAGCGTCATAAACCTACCTAAGGACACCATTTGGAAAGCCTGTTGAACCTGACTGTTGCTGGTGGGGCGCCAGTCAGGATATTACAAATCACCGATACTCACCTTTTTGCCGAAAAGCATGAGACTTTGCTGGGCGTGAATACCTGGGAGAGTTATCAGGCTGTATTAAGCGCGATTCATGCCGAAAACCGCCACTGCGATTTGATTGTCGCAACGGGCGATCTGGCGCAGGATCAATCCTCCGCGGCCTATCAGCATTTTTCTGAAGGCATCGCGAGCTTCAGCGCACCTTGCGTCTGGTTGCCGGGCAATCACGACTTTCAGCCTGCCATGTATAGCTCGCTTCAGGAGGCGGGGATCTCCCCGGCGAAGTGTGTTTTCCTCGGCGAACAGTGGCAAGTTCTGCTGCTCGACAGTCAGGTGTTTGGCGTTCCTCACGGTGAACTGAGCGACTTTCAGCTCGACTGGCTGGAGAGCAAACTGGCCGCTGAGCCTGCGCGGCATACGCTGCTTTTGCTTCATCATCACCCTCTGCCTGCCGGCTGTAGCTGGCTTGATCAACACAGCCTGCGCAATTCGGCCGCGCTGGACAGAGTGCTGGTGAAATTCCCGCACGTGAAAAACCTGCTGTGCGGGCACATTCACCAGGAGCAGGATCTCGACTGGAACGGTCGCCGCCTGCTGGCTACCCCTTCGACCTGCGTACAGTTCAAGCCGCACTGCGACAGCTTTACGCTGGATACCATCGCGCCGGGCTGGCGGTGGCTGGAACTGCATGCCGACGGCACTCTGACCACGGAAGTCTGCCGGTTGTCAGGCGCAGAATTTCGTCCCGATACCGCTTCAGAAGGCTATTGATGTCGACGCTTCTCTATTTACACGGATTCAACAGCTCCCCGCGCTCTGCAAAAGCGACGCTGTTTCGCCAGTGGCTGAGCGAGCATCATCCGCACGTTGAGATGATCGTCCCCCAGTTGCCGCCCTATCCGGCAGACGCGGCGGAGATGCTGGAATCCATTGTGCTGGAACATGGCGGAGAGTCGCTTGGCATTGTGGGATCGTCGCTCGGCGGATATTACGCCACCTGGCTGTCGCAAGCGTTTATGGTGCCCGCCGTGGTGGTTAACCCGGCGGTACGCCCGTTTGAGCTGCTGAGGGACTTTCTCGGGCAAAACGAGAACCCCTACACCGGACAACAATATGTGCTAGAGTCACGCCATATTTACGACCTCAAAGTCATGCAGGTAGACCCGCTGGAAGCGCCCGATCTTATCTGGCTGCTGCAGCAGACGGGTGATGAAGTGCTGGATTACCGCCAGGCAGTGGCGTATTACGCATCCTGCCGCCAAACTGTAGAAGAGGGCGGAAATCATGCTTTCACGGGCTTTGAGGATCATTTCACCCAGATTGTCGATTTTCTTGGACTGCAAAGCCTCTGACAATCAATGCGAATTGCTAGTTTAAATCATGACGCAAACCTATAACGCTGATGCCATTGAGGTACTCACCGGGCTTGAGCCGGTTCGCCGCCGCCCGGGGATGTACACCGATACGACGCGCCCAAACCACCTGGGCCAGGAAGTTATTGATAACAGTGTGGACGAAGCGCTGGCAGGCCATGCCAAACGCGTCGATGTTATCCTGCACGCCGATCAGTCGCTGGAAGTCATCGATGACGGGCGCGGCATGCCGGTGGATATTCACCCGGAAGAGGGGGTCCCGGCCGTTGAGCTGATCCTCTGCCGTCTGCATGCGGGCGGTAAATTCTCCAACAAAAACTACCAGTTCTCCGGCGGCCTGCACGGCGTGGGGATCTCCGTGGTTAACGCCCTGTCTAAACGCGTTGAAGTGAACGTTCGCCGCGACGGCCAGGTGTACAACATCGCCTTTGAAAACGGCGAAAAAGTACAGGACTTACAGGTTGTCGGCACCTGCGGTAAACGCAACACCGGCACCAGCGTCCACTTCTGGCCTGACGGGAGCTTCTTCGACAGCCCACGTTTCTCGGTGTCTCGCCTGACGCACCTGCTGAAAGCCAAAGCGGTGCTGTGCCCGGGCGTGGAAATCACCTTTAAAGATAACGTCAATAATACCGAACAAACCTGGTGTTACGCCGACGGTCTGAACGACTACCTGTGCGAAGCGGTAAACGGCCTGCCGACGCTGCCGGAGAAACCTTTTGTGGGTAATTTCTCAGGCGATACCGAAGCGGTCGACTGGGCGCTGCTGTGGCTGCCGGAAGGCGGCGAGCTGCTGACTGAAAGCTACGTCAACCTGATCCCGACAATGCTTGGCGGGACGCACGTCAACGGCCTGCGTCAGGGTCTGCTCGATGCGATGCGCGAGTTCTGTGAATACCGCAACATTCTGCCGCGCGGCGTGAAGCTCTCGGCGGAAGATATCTGGGATCGCTGCGCCTACGTACTCTCCGTGAAGATGCAGGATCCGCAGTTTGCCGGTCAAACCAAAGAGCGCCTCTCGTCGCGTCAGTGCGCGGCCTTCGTTTCCGGCGTGGTCAAAGATGCCTTTACGCTGTGGCTGAACCAGAACGTGCAGGCGGCAGAAATGCTGGCCGAACTGGCGATCTCCAGCGCGCAGCGTCGTTTGCGTGCGGCGAAGAAAGTTGTGCGTAAAAAGCTGACCAGCGGCCCCGCGCTGCCGGGCAAGCTGGCGGACTGTACCGCACAGGATCTTAATCGCACCGAGCTGTTCCTGGTCGAAGGGGACTCGGCGGGCGGATCCGCCAAGCAGGCGCGCGATCGCGAATATCAGGCGATCATGCCGCTTAAGGGTAAGATCCTGAATACCTGGGAGGTCTCCTCTGACGAAGTGCTGGCCTCGCAGGAGGTCCACGATATCTCTGTCGCGATCGGCATCGATCCGGACAGCGAGGATCTGAGCCAGCTGCGCTACGGCAAGATCTGTATCCTTGCGGATGCGGATTCCGACGGGCTGCACATCGCCACGCTGCTGTGCGCGCTGTTCGTGAAGCACTTCCGTACGCTGGTGAAAAACGGCCACGTCCACGTTGCGCTGCCGCCGCTGTACCGTATCGACCTCGGCAAAGAGGTTTACTACGCGCTGACGGAAGAAGAGAAAGAAGGCGTGCTGGATCAGCTAAAACGCAAGAAGGGCAAACCGAACGTACAGCGCTTTAAAGGGCTGGGCGAGATGAACCCGATGCAGCTGCGTGAAACCACCCTGGATCCAAACACCCGCCGTCTGGTGCAGCTGACGATCAGCGACGAAGACGAACAGCAAACCAACGCCATGATGGATATGCTGCTGGCCAAGAAACGTTCAGAAGATCGACGTAACTGGCTGCAGGAGAAAGGCGATATGGCGGACATTGAAGCCTGATGCACTGGCCCTCAGCCTCCACGAGGCTGAGGGATCTCCGGCTACCTGGGCGTAGCGCCGTTATCCCGTCAGCGAACCTCTGTTTTTTCCGGTTTCAAAAAGCGCAGATTCACAATCGCGCCATCGGTGGGCACGGTCTCCAGCTCATTCACATCCATATCGGTTCCTTCTGGCAGGCTGAAGCTGTCCACCGTGATGCGGTTTACGCGCCAGGGCGTGAGGTAACTCACCAGCAGATCGCCATTTGCGTTGGTGGTTGAACCGAACTGGTTATAAAACCCAATCTTCGCCGAACCAGGCACCTGAACCAATGCCGCAGTACTTCCCAGCGTCTGGCCCAGGACAACACCCTCCTGATATACCAGCACGCTGCCGCTGACGTCGCCATGATAATCACGTTGCGTGCCGCTGCGGGTCATACTGACGTTCAGTTCGCCGCTGTTGTACTGATAGCCGATACTGCTTTTCAGAGCATCGTTCCCGTGTTCGCTATGCTCCGCCGTCACGTCATAGCGCAGGCTATAATCGTCCAGTGCCGAGCCATTAATGTTGATTCCATGGGTATTCTTATTCCGACTGGCGAGGTCGGACACCAGTGCCACATTGGTAAAATGGCTTCCAGTGCTGAAGGGGATGCTGATATTAATCCCCAGCGTCGATTCCGGGGCAGAGTCGCCGTAGCGGTCATAGCTGCCATACAGCGACAAATCGACGTCCTGCCAGCTGGCGTCCAGGCTCAGGGTGAGGCTGTTGCTGCCCGCTGCGCGAGTGCGTGATTTCAGCCAGCGCCAGGAGAGGCTGAGACTCGAGTTTTCGTCGAAGTTTTGCGTCAGCTCAACCTGGCTTTCAAGGCTACGCTGGGTGGTGTCATCATCCAGACCCCAGGCCAGCACCGAGGCGCGGTTTAACCGCTCCTCAAGCGAACGATACTGGCTACCGCGCGGGTACCACTGAAGTTGGGCGTTAAGGCTGGTTTCGGTTTGGAAAAATGTTTTTGCATAACGCATTCGCCCGACGCTGCCGCTGAGCGCTTTACCCTGCTGGCTGTAATGGGCGTTACGCACATCGGCAGACAACGCTCCCCATTTGCCCATATTGCCGCCCAATCCCACAACATGACTGACGTAATTCTCGCCCTGCTGTACGCCGCCAAATACGGTGGCGCGCGGGGCGACGCCCCAGGAGAGCGTGCTCTGCCAGAAACGATCTTTCTCCAGTTCCACGCCGTGAAAGGGCTTATAACGCCCGGCGACCAGCTCGTAGCTGAACATTTTATACTGCACCAGATTGGGCATGATCGAGTACGGAATGAACCGGGTACGCTCGCTCCCGTCGCTCTCCTGAATCGTCAGCTCAAGGTTGCCCTGCGAATCTGGCGGGTAAAAATCACGGATAACAAACGGCCCCGGTGGGACGTGGATGCGATAGACGCGCTCGCCGTTCTGACGAAGGGTAACTTCCGCTTCGCTGCGCGCATAGCCGTTAATCAGCGGTGAATAGGGCCGCCAGCTATCCGGGAACATCGCCTCATCGCTGGCAAGGGACACCCCCCGATAGGACATACTGTCGAACAGGTTCGATGAGGTGTAACCGTCGCCAAGATTAAGCCGGGATCGCATAGACGTGATGCTGCGCCAGACAGAAGCTGAATTACTGTAAGAGCCGTGCTGGCGGTCTGCCTCTCGCCAGAATGTATTCTGGTAGCGCATGCGCCATGGCCCGACGTTAAGGCCGTTTTCCAGCGCGAGCGTTGCATCGGTGCCCGGCGTATCCCAACGGTACTGCGCGCGTTGGTTATTGACGTCCAGCCGGTAGTTAACAAACAGGGCATTGATTCCATCATCCCAGCGGCTGGTACTGATCCCGTTTTGTTGCGGATTAAACGCCTCCTGGGGAAATAAAAGCGTGAGCAGGTTGGCATCCGGACGATACCAGAACTGGAGATCGAAGGCGTTCGCCGAGTCGGCGCTCAGACACGCCCTGGTATCCCAGTGAAGCTTATCAAGTACGGTGGATTTTACGCCCCACTCTTCAAGCAGAGGACGCGTCAGGCAGGGTTTATCGGATTGAAAATCAAGAAAGATTGAGCCTTTATAGTCGTTGTTAAGAATCACCCATGTCTTTTCATTTGCAGACGCAGCGTTTGCTGTCAGTAACAGCACCAACACTCGGATTGCATGGTGGATCTGCATTTTGCGTCAATCTCGTGGGCAGCGTTTGCTGCCCACGATTAAGCTCGCGATGGCTTATTTATTGAGGGCTGCCAGCTCAGCGCGAGCCTGGTTCAGCTCCTGCTGGATTTCACGCAGATCCGCCTGCTTTTCTGCCAGTTTTTTCTGGTACTTGGCGATCTTCTTGGCATTGCCCTTCGCTTTAGCTTCTGCCAGATCGGCCTGAACTTCAGCGATGTCGCCACGTTTTTCAGCCAGTTTTTTCTCCAGCTTGCGCACGTCTTTCTGGGCATCAGCCAGAACGCTTGCGTTAGTACAGTGGGCTTTAACTTCTGCCAGGGCTTTTTTCAGGCCATTCACTTTGTAGGTATTGCCATACTGCTGGGCAATTTTGATCTCTTTTTCCAGCGCTGCGCTTTTAGCTGCACAGCTTTCAGCGGCGTGTGCTGATGCTGTAGCGAACATACCCACAGCGGCAACGACAGACAGAACGGAAACTAATTTCTTCATGGTCTTTCTCCTTTGTTGATGTATTGCCTGAGCAGATGCTCCGGCAATCTCCTGTGAACAAAAGAGTACTGCAACGCGGATAGCCAAAACGATGCAGACGCGTCCTCAACGCATGTAGGACGTGGATTAAGGTTGTCGTCCTGAATCGTGCCAACGCTGTAACGCGGCGCGTAGCTGCGCAAGTTCAGCTAACAGCTGGTGGATCCCGTCGTGGTCCGGGGTGGCTTCCTGTGCTTCACAGCGGGCTATCAATGCGGGCACGCCCAGTAACGCCAGTCCGCCGCGCAGTTTGTGCAGCGTCTCACGCAGTGAGGTTTCTGGCGCGGCGAGCCAGGCGCGCAAGTGGGCAAGGGATTCATCAATGACCGACATCTGGAGCGAAAGAAACAGGGGCAGATTATCCCCTTCCAGCAGCTCGGGCGGCAGGTTACACGCCAATGCGTCTTGCGGCTCCTCGGCGACCGGGACAGATCCCTTCAGGGGAGCCAGCAGTTCTGCCAGCATAGTGAGCGTGACCGGCTTGAAGAGACAGTCGCGCATGCCTGCTTCTCTTGCCATCTCACGGACAACTTCCCGTGCGTCTGCGGTCGCGCCAAAGACCGCAATGTCGGGGTAGTGCGCACGGATGAGCTGTGCCAGTTCGAACCCGCTCATGCCGGGCATATTGCAATCGGTGATCACCGCATCAGGTTGCGCCTGCTTTAGCGTTTCCAGCGCAGAGGCTGAGCTGTCGGCGCCGATCGCGCGGTGGCCGAGCCAGCTCAGCTGCTGGCTTAATACCATTCTGCCCACGGGATTATCATCGACAATCAAAACGCGCAGAGAGGGGCGGGAAAGCGGCGACGCGGGCTGTATATCAGGAGCATCCTGGCGTTCTGCCATCACCGGCAGCTTAAGGGAGACCGTGACCGTCGTTCCATGTCCAGGCTCGCTGTGGATCGCTAAGCTGCCGCCCATCATCATTGTTAACGTGCGGCAGATATACAGGCCCAGCCCGCTCCCCTGTGCGACGTTACGGGTGTTTCCCTGAGCGAAGGGCTGGAATAACCGCTGCCGGGTGGCCTCGTCGATACCTTCGCCGGTATCGACGACCGTGATACGCAACAGCAGATAGCCCTCGTCACGTCCGTCGAGCTGTACGCTCAGCGTTATCTGCCCGCGTTCGGTGAATTTGATCGCGTTTCCGACGATATTAACCAAAATCTGCCTGAAACGGCTGCGATCGACCAGCACGTCCTCCTGCAGTTCGGCATCACGTTCCAGCACGAAGGCCAGCCCTTTTTGCGCCGCCATGCCTTCGAACAACATCGCGGGCTCCTCAATCAGCTTGCGCAGCGAGGCCCGCTCGGGGCGGAGCACCAGGCGGCCAGATTCAATACGCGACACATCAAGTATGTTGCCAATCAACTGCAGCAGGGCCTGGGCCGCATCCCACGCCACCTGTACCGACTGGCGGTTTTGCTGGGTATCGCCAGGGCGCTTCATGACGAGTTCCAGCATCCCCATGATTGCGCCGATAGGCGTGCGTATCTCGTGGCTCATGGTGGTCAGAAACACGCTCTTCGCACGGCTGGCGCGATGGGCACGATTTCTGGATTGTCGCTGAGCCGACATGATCTTCAGCATTCGCTGCTGAGCGCGCCGATGGCGGCGATAACCCCAGGCGGCGGCGAGGCAGAGGAGAACCACGATAGCCAGTCCGACGGTCAATACCGTGCTCAGCGCTACCTGTTTTGGCCCGGTCGACGTGAAGCTGTTACCGGCATTTCCGCCACGGGTCAGGGCATGGAGATCCTCCGGCGGAATATTAATGAGCGCTTTATTGAGAATGGTAATTAAAGGCCAGGACTGACGGGACGCCCCGAATGAGAATCGCATCGGGTCGATGTCGATACTTCCCAGAATACGGAGCGCGGCATACTCTTTATTCGCCAGAAGCGTATTGGCGACGATCAGCGGCATGGCCATCATCTTGTCGTGGCTGTGAACGATGCGGTTGAGCCCCTGTCGCCAGGTGTCGACTTTTTCCGTTTGGCCTCCGCTCTGCTTACGTAACCACTCTTCTGGCGACTGCCCATCCAGGCTGAGCACGCCAGGACTCACCGCGCCCGGAACAGAATGCGCTTGCCCGACCATCACCCAGGAGTTATAGAGCCAGGTACGGGTGGTCAGTAAATCAGTGCGCCAGATATCCCCCTGCGTCACGCCTGCAACCAAATCCGATTTTCCCGCTTTCACCGACGCCAGGGCAGCCCTTTGGGTAGGAAAACGCTGGATGACAAAGGTAAACCCGGTGCGGAGCTGCAATGCGGTCAGGACATCGGCGATGATGCCACGCATCTGGCCACCGTCATCAAAAAAGGCGATCGGTGGGTTATCCTCGGCCACGGCCACCCGTATACGTTTGTGCTCATCAATCCATTTATTTTCCAGCGAGGTAAAGACCGGTTTCTGCTCGCTCAGTGAAAGCGGGATGCCGCCATTCCACCGACGGTGTATCTCTACGCTTGCACTTTCCGGCAACGCGGCCAGAAAGTTATTCAGCACCCTTACCCACATGTGCATCTTTGGCATTGCCGCAAAGGAAAATCCTGACACGGGAAAGGGGGTGTCGAGAGGGCGTATGAGTAAGTTGCTGATGTTGGACTGGTTCACCAGATAGCGGGCGGTAACGCCATCGCAAAAGAAAAGGTCGATTTTTCGAAACGCGAGTGCTTCCAGCGCGTGGCGCGGTGAGTAGAAGGGGACGATCTCCGCGTTCGGGTAACGCTGCAGGACGCGTTGAGGATCGTAGCCCGGCGCGATGGCAATCTTTCTGACCGCATCATCCTGTGTGGCTTCGTTATTGACCACTTCAACGGCAGCATTTGGGCTGTAGGGATGGCTCAGTATCAGCCCCTGATTTTGCTGGTTATCGCTGGCCTGCGCGATGAAGTCCGCTTCCCCTGCGCGTAACGCCTCCAGCGCAGCGTCATAGTTTGGGTAGCGAATAACCTCTATTTCGACGCCAAGATTATCCGCCGCCAGGCCGAGGAAATCGGCATTGATGCC
This sequence comes from Enterobacter sp. 2VL, assembly GCF_005503595.1. Lineage (NCBI taxonomy): Bacteria > Pseudomonadati > Pseudomonadota > Gammaproteobacteria > Enterobacterales > Enterobacteriaceae > Enterobacter > Enterobacter sp. 2VL. The sequence continues at coordinate 74,319 of NZ_SCNE01000009.1, read as the reverse complement.
ACCGTAATCGTTCAGGCCGGTGGTAATGTCATAGGGCGGCGACATCGGCAACCAGACGGCCAGGCGGATTTTGCGGTGTTCACGCAGCCAGCGCCATTCGCTTGCACCAAGTCCCGGGTCGGCAATCGTCTCCATGCTTCGGGAGAGAAGCTTAAGGGGTTCCTGCGCTGTCGCACCTTGTGCCATAAAAGCGACGAGTAACAGCAGCAGTCCGCTAAGTATTCTCATTATCAGACTCTCTGAAGACAAGCGAGATAAGCTGGTTGAGATCGTCGCAGCCACATTTTTGCAGCATCCGGGTTTTATAGGTGCTAATGGTTTTATTGCTGAGCATCAGGAGATCGGCAATCTCTTTGTTACTCTTGCCCTGTTTCAGATAATTGAGAACGGCAATTTCGCGATCCGAGAAGCGGCTTGATAGTGATTCAGACGCATCGTTTTTTTCATTGATGCTGGCGGCTTTGAACAGCGTCCCTTCGGGAAAACATTGGTAGCCCGCCATAATGAGCCGGCACAGTGGCTCAACGTTTTCCAGCGGCATATTTTTATTGATAAACCCCTGCGCCCCGGCGTGGAGCGTTCTCAGCGCATATAAACCTGCTGACTGGCTGGTAAAGACCAGAATGTTAAGTTCCGGGAGGTGTTGTTTAATTCGGGGTAACAGGTCGAGGCCATCGGCGTGCTTAAGTTCGAGATCCAGGATTAATAAGTCCGGGCGCTGCTGATGCAGTTGGGACAGCAGGTTCTCACCCGTAGAGGTACTGACGGTCATATCTCCGTGCTTTTCCAGAAGTACTTTTAATGCAAAGCAGATTGCTGGATGATCGTCTACAAGCAAAATCGAAATCATACTACCCTTGTCCTTTTGGTGGCCTCACTGACTCCGTCGACCTGAGGGGCAATATAGTAATCAACAGCGGATAAGAACGATATAGTAAAAGGCTGGATTTAAGATTTTGGATTTAGGATTAAGGCAACTTTTACTATTTCAGCGCGGTTTATTCCGAATAAAGAATTAAATTAAAAGCCCTGTTTCGTGAGTTGCCGGGATAATTAAGATATTGCCTAATGAAATTGCAGCCGCCATCCGGCAATAAAGCCGCTCATCGGTTCGCATGGTTCTTCCTGTACTGCAACGGCGTCTCGCCAATCCCTTTTTTAAACGCGCTGATAAACCAGGTGACGTCAGAAAACCCGACCCGTGTCGCTATCTCGCGCACGCTCGCATCGCTGTGCAATAAGCACTCGCAGGCCTTTCGCAGCCGGAGCGTATTCAGGTAGTCGTGAATTTTCTCGCCGGTTTCGGCATGGAATTTTCGCGACACATAGCTGCGCGATTTCCCCAGTTCGTGCGCCAGCGCGTCGAGGCGAAATTTCTCCTGATAATGTTCATCCAGCCAGAACATCGCCTGGCTGGCGATCCCCTGACTGTTGCCCGGTGCGCCGTCGTTATCGTCCGGCAGCATCGCGAACAGGCTGATGAGCAGCGAGGCAATGTTCTCGCTGTTCATCGGTGGCCGGTAACAGTTAAACAGATGCACGAGATGATCATGGCAATGCGCCAGATCCGCTACCCACGCCTCTGCACCGCGAAAGGAGAGCCTTTGCAGCCGCTGCCGGGCATGGGGAAAATCACGCAACACCTTCAGGACCGCATGCTGGTCGAGATGGATGATGGTGCGTCGATACAGGGCCTGCGCCTGCTCATCCACTCTCACCTTGTGCAGGGTGAAGGGAGGGAAGAAAAACAGCCGTCCGGGACGCATGGTGTAGTGGCGGTTATCGACGATCACCACGCCAAACCCTTCTTCGACGTAGAGGATCTCCAGGCATTGATGCCAGTGATGGTAACGCACGGTATTGGCAAACAGACGGCTGAACGATCCCACCGCATCGTTCAGGGTAATCAACTCCAGATAATCGGCTGTCGGCGTGTCGCGCATAGGGCAATAAAACTCAACTTTTCCTCGTCTGGCTATCGTTATAAACCACCTTTTTAAATTTTCTCAACTGCGGGTTTAGTTATCGTTCGCACCTGTGACCTGGCTAACATTTCTCCAGCTCGCGGATTCACTATGCTTTGCCGCAGTTGATTACGAGGGCGAAAGTATGTGGGCGGCAAATCAGAAAACATCAAATCCGTTGTCTTCACGCCAGGACGTGGTGGCGTCTCTCAATGCCATGCTCGGCGCGCTGGATGCACAGTTTCCGGCGGGGCAGTCGCGTTTCTCACTCGGCGAGACCTGTGCGCATTACGCGACGGATATTGCGCAGATGGAAGGGCTGTCGCGCGCGCTGTGGGGGCTGTTTCCGCTGATGGCCTCCGGCGATGCCGTCCCGTTCAGCGACAAGTACATTGAGGCGATCCGGCTCGGCACCGATCCGCTCAGCGCGGGTTACTGGGGAGAAAGCGCCCCCTACGATCAGCGTCTGGTGGAGATGGCGGCCTACGGACTGGGGCTTGCGCTGCTCGGGGAAAAACTCACCGACCGCTTCAGCGAGCGCGAGGTCATGAACCTGCACGCGTGGCTCAACCAAATCACCGATGCGCAAATGCCGGACAGTAACTGGAACTACTTCGCCATCATGGTGCAGCTCGGCTTCAGGCGCGCCGGACTGCCGTACGACCAGCAGGCTATCGATCGCCGTTTTGCGCTGATGGAGGCTTACTATTTAGGCGACGGCTGGTATTCCGACGGCCCCGGTCGGCCAAAAGATTATTACATCTCAATGGCATTCCACTTCTACGGCCTGATTTACGCCACGCTCAGCGGTGATGAGGAGAGGGGGCAGATCCTGCGTGAGCGGTCGCGCCTGTTCGCCGAAGACTTTATCTACTGGTCCGCCGCCGACGGTGCGTCGGTGCCGTTTGGCCGTAGTCTGACCTACCGCTTCGCGATGGTCGCTTTCTGGAGCGCGGTGGCCTTTTCCGGGCTTGAGGTATTCACACCGGGCATCGTGAAGGGCATTGTGCTGCGCCATTTACGCTGGTGGCAGCAGCGGCCCATTGCCGATCGCGACGGCATTCTGACGCTCGGTTTTGCTTATCCCAACCTGGCGATGTGTGAGGACTACAACTCGCCGGGGTCGCCGTACTGGGCGCTGAAAACCTTTCTGATCCTGGCCCTGCCGGAGACGCATCCGTTCTGGCAGGCCGGGGAAGCGCCGCTTCCCGCGCTGGCCGAAAAACGCGTGCTCCCGCATGCGGCGCAGATCCTGATGCACGCGGACGAGTCGCAGCACGTCACCATGCTCACCGCCGGTCAGCTTGAGCTGAACAATTACGTCAACACCGAGGCCAAATACACCAAATTCGCCTACTCCAGCCGCTTCGGCTTCACCCTTGAGCGCGGACGCTTTGGCCTGAAACACGCGGCGTGCGACTCCATGCTGCTGCTGGCCGACGGGGACGATTACTTTCGTGGCCGCCGGGCGTGTGATGCGGTGCGCGTCGAGGAAAATTACCTCTACTCGCGCTGGTCTCCGTGGTGCGACGTGCATATCGACACCTGGCAAATCCCGTTCGGCGAATGGCATCTGCGTCTGCACCGCATTCACAGCGCGCGGAAACTGCAAACGGCGGAGGGCGGATTTGCGGTGATGAAAACCGACCCTCAGATCCGCGATCGCGGCTGTTATCTGGCGGCCAGCAACGGCAGCAGCGTGATTGTCGATCTCTCTCCTGCGCTTACGCGCCAGCCGGACAGCCTCGTCACGCCGCCTAACAGCAGCGTGATGTTTGCGGAGTGCGCCTCCATCCCCCTGCTCATAACGGAACTCCCGCAAGGGGAAAGCTGGCTCTGTTGCGCCGTCTTCGCCAGCGAGCAACACCGGATTGCGGCGACGCCGCAGCTGACCATGACCCCTGACCAGGTCGTTATTCGCGACCCCGGAAGTGAACGCCAGCTGTCGTTCACCTTATAAAACTCTGGCCCCTACTCGTTGGCGAGGATGCTATGAAAAGACCATCTACAACAAACAGAACCGAATATTACAAAATCAGCAGCTTTATTTTTCTTTATTTCTTTACCTGGTCCGCCAGTATTGGCCTGCTGGCGATCTGGCTCGGGCAAAAAGCCAATCTTAGCGGGTCGGTCATTGGCACCGTCTTTGCGGTGAACGGTATTTTCTCGGTTATTCTGAAGCCGATCTACGGCTATATTCTCGATAAGATCGGCATGAGCAAATACCTGCTCTATTTTGTGGTGGCAATGTCTGCCCTGATGGCTCCATTCTTTATCTACGTTTACCAGCCGCTATTAATGTCCAACACCATGCTGGGGATAATTATTGGCGCGCTCTATTTGAGCTTTGCCTGGTATGCGGGCGTGGCGGCGTGCGAATCCTATTCCGACCGCTTCAGCCGTTTAAACGGCATGGAGTTTGGACAAATTCGCATGTGGGGCTCGCTCGGCTGGGCGGTGGCATCCTCCTTCTCCGGTCTGCTGTTTAACCTCTCTCCGGCCTATAATTTTATTATGGGCAGCGTGGCGTCGGTGGTGATGCTGATTGTCCTGCTGAGCCTGAAAGTGAACACTAACTCCGTTCACGCAGGTGAGGTGCTGACCAAAGAAAAAATCGCGCCGTCGGACGTGTACGCCCTGCTGCGGAATCGTAAATTCTGGGCCTTCTGCCTGTACGTGGCGGGTGTGGCGTGGATGATGTTTATTGCCGAGCAGCAATTCTCGCGCTATTTCGTCACCTTCTTCGACGATATTCACCAGGGTAACGCCGTCTTTGGCTATCTGGGTACCGTGCAGTCGGGAATGGAATTCGTGATGTATATGGTGATCCCGCTGTTCGTTAATTTTATCGGCGCTAAACGCGGGCTATTAATTGTCGGGCTGGTGGTCGGGGCGCGTCTGATTATTTCCGGGATGTGCGATTCACACCTGTTAATTTCCGTGCTTAAGCCGCTGTACGGGCTGGAAATCTGCCTGCTGCTGGTCTCCGTATTTAAATATATCGCCGAGCATTTCGACAAGCGCGTAAATGCCACCATGTATTTGCTGGGCTATCAGGCGATGCTGTACGTCGGCAACGTGGTGGTGTCATCGCCTGCCGGCTATATGTATGACCGCATCGGCTTCGAGCAGACCTATATCATCATGGGCGCTACGGCGCTGACCTTTACCCTGATCTCTGCGTTTACCCTCTCCGCCTGCCAGAGCAAGTGGCGTGGGAGCCGTACGCTGAACGTAGCCGAGCCCACTTCACGTTAATTATGCCGTCAAAGAAGGAACCGAAATATGTTAAGTCGTATCAAAGAGGAACGCCTGAACGCCATCGCCACGCCCGTCGATCCACGCGCGTTTAGCGATGAGCTGAGTTCGGCGCGCAGCCACGTCCTCGAGTTGATTAGCCGTCACGTAACCGAGTTCGGTGAGCTGTTCCCGGCGGAAACCTGTCAGGACGGTTTTTATCCGCTGACGGATAACGTGGAGTGGACCACCAGCTTCTGGACCGGGCAGCTGTGGCTGGCGTGGGAGATGAGCGGCGAAGAAAAATTCCGCGCGCTGGCGGAAAAGCACGTGCGCTCGTTTGGCCTGCGCATCGCCGGGCGCAGCGACACCAATACCCACGATCTGGGCTTCCTCTATACGCTCTCCTGCGTAGCGGCCTGGCGGCTGACCGGCAACCGTGAAGCGCGCGGCTTCTCTCTGCTGGCGGCACAAGCGCTGCTGGAGCGTTTTCACGCGCGGGCGAAGATCGTCCAGGCGTGGGGCGATCTGAACGATCCCGAGCAGGCCGGGCGTATGATCATCGACTGCAACATGAACCTGCCGCTGCTCTACTGGGCGAGCGAACAAACCGGCGATCCGCGCTTCGCGGAGGCGGCAAAAGCCCACGTCATGCAGGCTGCAACCTATCTTATTCGCGACGATGCCTCGACGTTCCACACCTACTATATGGATGTCGTGACGGGCGCACCGCGCTACGGCAACACCCAGCAGGGCTACGCCGACGACTCCTGCTGGTCGCGCGGGCAGGCCTGGGGCATTTACGGCTTCCTGTTGAGCTACATCTATACCGGCGATGAGACGATGATCGGCCTGTCAAAACGGCTGGCAAACTACTTCCTTAACCGCCTGCCGGAAGACAACGTCTGCCACTGGGATCTGGCGCTGGTGGGCACCGACGCGCTGCGCGATTCGTCATCGGCGGCGATTGCGGTGTGCGGCCTGCTGGAGCTGGTGAAACATCTGCCGGTTACGGACCCGGACCGGGAACGCTATCTGGAGTGGGCAAAAGGGATCATGTCTTCGCTGACGAAACACTATCTGATGGGCAAAGAAGAGAAGGGCAACGGGCTGCTGAAGCACTCGGTTTACCATCTGGCGAGCAACAAAGGGGTGGATGAGTGTGCAAGCTGGGGGGATTACTTCTACGTGGAAGCGCTGGTGCGGTTCACTCAGAGCTGGAAGCTGTACTGGTAAAAATGCCGGGGCGGATCACCACCCCAGCACGTCGGAAATCGCCCTGCGATAGGGCGTACTGATTTGCGCCGGTACGCGACGGAAGTAGTCCTGCGCATGGGCGCGCGTCTCTCCGCTAAGGCTGTCCAGATAGGCAATTGCCTCGTCAACGGTGGGAACGCGGCCTTCCAGGCTCGCGCTGCGGGGCGGCAGCCCGGTCCAGATGAGGGCATCGATGCCCTTTTCCGCTGCCCACGTCGTGAGGACACCGGTGCTGCGCCCGGCAATCAGCAGGGAGCCGATGCCGTCGCAGCGCGTCTGCGGAATGGCCTCCCGCTTGCGCAGCGCGTCGCAGGCCTGGCTTAGCGAATTCACGCTGAGCCAGGCCCATAGCACCGGTACCGCAGGGGCATTCATACAGAGGGCGGTCGCCAGCTCACCGCCGTCGCTGACCCGGCAAAACTCGACGGGCAGAGACGGCCCGTCAGGTTGCCACTCACCGGCGACGGGCAGCGGGCCGTACTTCCAGATTAACGAACCCCAGCCAAGGCAGGCTATTTTCATCCGTTCGCGTTCCGTTGCTATCAGGCTTTAGGAATACGCAGCGTCTGTCCGGGATAGATTTTATCCGGGCTGGAGAGCATCGGGCGGTTAGCTTCGAAAATCTTGTTGTACTGGTTGGCATCGCCGTACACGGTTTTGGAGATGGCGCTCAGGGTATCGCCGGATTTCACCGTGTAGTAGGTGGCTTCGTCTTTGGCATCGGTCGCGGTGATGTTGTTTTCCACTTCGCTCACGCCCGCGATGTTCCCGACGGCAACCTGGATTTTTTCTTTCTGCTCCTGCGTCAGCCCATCGCCGGTCACGCTGGCTTTGCCATCGGTGACGTTAACCTGGACCTTATCCGAGCCGGGAATATTCAGTTTCTTGAGGTGTTCGGCGATTTTGTCGCCCTGACCTTTGTGGTCGGTCAGGTTGTCCCACAGTTTTTCGCCTGCTTCTTTTACGAAATTAAAAAGACCCATTCCATCCTCCTGTTAAACATGAAGTCAGAATAAGCATAGCAGGTCACAGAAATTTCCCTCTCCGAAAGGAGAGGGAAGGAAGGATCAGACGCCCTGCTCCAGAATACGGATATGGGTGTCGAGCACGTTCCCTTTCACCGCGTCGCTCCACGTTTTCATGTGCGCGGTCTGCAGGTGTGCTTCAAGGTGCGCCACGGTTTCCCACTGCTCAACCATGATGATGGAGTCCGGCGCGGTGGCCTGGAAGCTGGCGTCGGTGGCGGCATCAATCATCGGCGCATAGCCGTGGCAGCCTTCTTCTTTCAGCACGGTTGGGATAATTTTTGCAAACTCATCCAGCACCGCCTGACGGTGATGTTGGCCTGGACGCGTACGAATTTCTGCAATTACGGTAAGCATATCGTTTCTCCTGATGTCAGGCTTCCAGTTAACCAAAAATCTCCGCGAGATGCTTGCGATATTCTGCGATATAGCGTGGGACATCAGGCATTTTAATCACGTCATTGACGATAAAGGTCGGCAGCGGGGTCATGCCCAGGAACTGATTGGCCTTGTGGAATGGCAGATATGCGCCGTCTACGCCCACGCCTTCAAAGAACTGATCTTTCTCGGTAAAGGCCTCGATTGGTGCGTTCCAGGTCAGGGAGAGCATGTATTTTTTGCCCTGGATCAGGCCGCCTGAGCCGTACTTTTTAGACGCATCAGAGCGGGTACGACCGTCGCTGGCATACAGGGAGCCGTGGCCTTCGGTGAACACGTCGTCCATGTATTTTTTCACGGTCCACGGTGCACCCATCCACCAGCCCGGCATCTGCCAGATGATGGTATCGGCCCACAGGAAGTTCTGCACTTCTGCTTTAACATCGTAATCGCCGTCCGCGCGCACCACCCTGACATCATGCCCGGCGTCGCGCAGGAAACCGTCCGCGACCTCGGTCAGGGTGTCATTCAACTGGCCTTTAGAGTGCGCGAATTCTTTCGCGCCGTTGATAATCAGAATATTGCTCATTATTTGTCCTCGACGATGAGAGTATGCCGGATAGTCTACGCGCGAGAACGGGGCGGTAAAATAGGCAAAATGTGCAAAGTCTTTTGCTGCTCAGGCAATAATCCCCTACCAGCTTACGGTGACGTCAAGACCGCCCTCGGCACTATTGGCCAGTGATACGCGCATTCCGTGCAGGGTGGCGATGCGTTTAACAATGGATAGTCCCAGGCCGCTGCCGGTCTCATCCTGTCCCGGCGGGCGATAGAAGCGCTCGCCGACGCGGGCTAAGGCGTCGGGGGCAATACCCGGGCCATTGTCGCGCACGCTGAAGCTGCGGGCGTTAAGGGTCACGTCCACCACGCTGCCGCGCGGGCTGTAGCGGATGGCGTTATCCAGCAGGTTGCGCACCAGCAGGCTGAGCAGGAGTTGCTGGCCGGTACGCGTTGCCTGCGGTGCATTGATGTTCAGCCGAATATCAATCCCCGCCTGTTGAGCCGGATGATAGATGTCCATCACAGCGGACTGGAGTAAATCGGCCAGCGCAAGGGGTTCGATATTGTCGAGGTTATCCAGCGAATCCAGACGCGACAGCGTAAGAAGCTGATCCACCAGCCGGGATGCCCGATCAATGCCGGCATGCATCTGCGCCAGGGCTTTGGCCTGTGCCTGCGGATCGTCGAGGTACAGCTGCGCCACATCCGTTTGCACCTTCAGCGCGGCCAGCGGGCTACGTAGCTCGTGGGCGGCATCCGACGTGAAGCGGCGCTCGCGGGACATCATCTCCTGGGTGCGCGTAAAGAGATGATTCAGCGAGTCGAGGAGCGGGCGGACTTCCGCAGGGACACCCTGCGTCGACAGCGTATCGGTGGCATCCGGCGAGCGCGATCGTAGGGTTTTCGCCAGCTTTTTCAACGGCTTAAGCTCACGGCTCAGCATGACAATCAGCAGAAGCAGCATCACCGGGAGCGCCACCAGCCACGGCGTGAGCTGGGAGCTGACCACGTCCAGCGCCATCTCCTGGCGGTACTCGGCTTCCTGCCCGACCACCACCCGGTACTTACCGTCCGGCGAGGTTAGCCACACAAAACGCCACGCGTCGTTATCATCTTTCAGGCGGCCATCGTCAAATCCGTCGCGGCGGTAGTGATACGGAATATCGCGTCCGTTTTCGCCGTCGTTGAGGATCATATCGCCGTCGGCGCTAAAGATGGCGAACGCCAGCGCGTCGTCGTCCAGGCGACCGTGCTTCACTTTTTTGGGGATGTCGCGCATCCGTTCGGGGGCGCGGACCTCATCCAGATCCATCGTCAGCAGCCGTTTGGCAAACAGCATCTGCTGGGTATCAAACAGCTTATCGAGTTTGTGGGTGGTTTGCTGCCAGGCGACAAGGCTGGCGGCGAACCAGGCTGCCAGCGAGAGCAGCAGGAACAGTAGCGTCAGGCGTAGCTTCAGACTCAGTTTCATGCGTCACCCAGGGTATAACCGATGCCGTGCACGGTGCGGATAAACTCGCTCCCAAGCTTGCGGCGCAGGTGATGAACATGCACTTCCACCGCGTTGCTGGAGACGTCGTCATCCCAGTTATACAGTTTTTCTTCAATGTGTTTGCGCGGCAGAACCCGGCCCGCGTTGCGCATTAACAGCTCAAGGAGCGCAAACTCTTTCGGTTTAAGCACCAGCGTGTCGCCGTCAAGCGTCGCCACCAGGCTGACCGGATCGAGCATGACCTTACCGTGGCGCAGTTCGCTGCGCGTCTGGCCGTGACTGCGGCGCACCAGCGCTTCAAGGCGGGCCGCCACTTCGATCAGGGCGAACGGCTTACACAGATAATCATCCGCCCCCAGGCGCAGCCCTTCGACGCGCTGGTTAAGCGCATCCCGCGCCGTCAGGATCAGCACCGGCTCGCTGCGGCCGCTCTCGCGCCACGCGCGTAGCATCTCCAGACCGTCGATTTCCGGCAGGGTGAGATCCAGCACCACGGCGTCGTACGGGGCGCTGTAGAGCGCCGCCTGGCCGGTTTTCCCGTCGGTAAACCAGTCCACGCTAAAGCCCAGTTTGCTTAAGCCCGTCTTAATGCCGTCGCCGATTAACTTGTCGTCTTCTACCAGTAAAATGCGCATGTTCCCTCCATGATGCAGCCAGTAAACCCGTTGCGCCCGGGCGCTGTACAGTAAAAATAAATAAATTTTTCCCTTAAGAAGTTGTTAAGGATTACCCTGTTTAATGGATTGCGAAACAACATTAAAGGGAGAGATAAAGATGAAAAAATACGCTGCAATTGCTGCCATCATGATGATGACCACCGCACCTGTCTTTGCTGCACAGGGTGGCTTTAACGGCCCATCGGCCACCGCCAGCCAGACGCAAACCCAGCAGGGCGGTTTTGTGGATAACAACGCCAACCTGACCACGGCGGCAAAAGTGAAAGATCTGAAGGACGACGCCTGGGTTAAGCTGCGCGGGAACATTACCGAGCGCCTGTCCGATGACCGCTACACCTTCCGCGACGAGAGCGGCACGGTGGTGGTGGAGATCGACCACAAGCGCTGGAACGGCGTGACCGTGACCCCGCAGGATAAAGTCGAGCTTCAGGGTAAAGTCGACAAAGACTGGAACGAATTTGAAATCGACGTGAAGCAGGTTATTAAACTGAACAAATAACCCGAAAAGGGCCGCTTAACCGGCCCTTTTTCTTTGTGACTCAACTCGCCAGATGAGGTAGTATCTGCGGCAATATTGCCTGAAACCCATCGGTTTCTGAGTTGAGGAATCACACGTAATGAGCGATATGGCAGAGCGCCTCGCGCTACATGAATTCACGGAAAACGCCTACCTGAACTACTCCATGTACGTCATCATGGACAGGGCGTTGCCGTTTATCGGGGATGGCCTGAAGCCCGTCCAGCGCCGCATCGTCTATGCGATGTCCGAGCTGGGGCTGAGCGCCAGCGCCAAGTTCAAAAAATCCGCCCGTACCGTCGGTGACGTACTGGGTAAATACCATCCGCACGGCGACAGCGCCTGTTATGAAGCGATGGTGCTGATGGCGCAGCCATTCTCTTACCGCTACCCGCTGGTCGACGGGCAGGGGAACTGGGGTGCGCCGGACGATCCGAAATCCTTCGCGGCCATGCGTTACACCGAATCCCGCCTGTCCAAATATGCCGAATTGCTGCTGAGTGAGCTGGGTCAGGGCACGGTTGACTGGGTGCCTAACTTCGACGGGACGTTGCAGGAGCCGAAAATGCTGCCTGCGCGCCTGCCGAACATCCTGCTCAACGGCACCACCGGTATTGCCGTCGGCATGGCGACGGACATCCCGCCGCACAACCTGCGTGAAGTGGCAAACGCCGCCATCACCCTGATTGAACAGCCGAAAACCTCGCTGGATGAGCTGCTGGATATCGTGCAGGGGCCGGACTACCCGACCGAAGCCGAAATCATTACCTCGCGCGCGGAAATCCGCAAAATCTACCAGAACGGCCGTGGCTCCGTGCGTATGCGCGCCGTCTGGAATAAAGAAGATGGTGCCGTGGTGATCACCGCGCTGCCGCACCAGGTCTCCGGTGCGAAGGTGCTGGAGCAGATCGCCTCCCAGATGCGCAATAAAAAGCTGCCGATGGTGGACGACCTTCGCGATGAGTCGGATCACGAGAACCCGACCCGTCTGGTGATCGTCCCGCGCTCCAACCGCGTGGACATGGATCAGGTGATGAACCACCTGTTTGCCACTACCGATCTGGAAAAAAGCTACCGCATCAACCTGAACATGATTGGCCTCGACGGCCGCCCGGCGGTGAAAAACCTGCTGGAGATCCTCACCGAGTGGCTGACGTTCCGCCGCGATACGGTGCGTCGTCGTCTGAATCACCGTCTGGAAAAAGTGCTCAAGCGCCTGCATATCCTCGAAGGTTTGCTGGTGGCGTTCCTCAATATCGACGACGTGATTGAAATCATTCGTACCGAGGACGAGCCGAAGCCGGCGCTGATGTCGCGTTTCGGTATCAGCGAAACCCAGGCCGAAGCGATCCTTGAGCTGAAGCTGCGCCATCTCGCCAAACTGGAAGAGATGAAGATCCGCGGCGAGCAGGATGAGCTGGAAAAAGAGCGCGATAAGCTGCAGGCGATCCTCGCCTCCGAGCGCAAAATGAATACCCTGCTGAAGAAAGAGCTGCAGGCCGATGCCGACGCGTTTGGCGACGAACGCCGTTCTCCGCTGCACGAGCGCGAAGAAGCCAGGGCGATGAACGAGCACGACATGCAGCCTTCCGAGCCGGTCACCATCGTGCTGTCGCAAAGCGGCTGGGTGCGCAGCGCGAAAGGTCACGATATCGACGCGCCGGGCCTGAGCTACAAGGCGGGCGACAGCTTCAAGGCGGCGGTGAAAGGCAAGAGCAACCAGCCGGTGGCGTTTATCGACTCCACGGGCCGCAGCTACGCCATCGATCCTATCACGCTGCCGTCTGCGCGCGGGCAGGGCGAGCCGCTCACCGGCAAGCTGACGCTGCCGCCGGGTGCCACGGTTGACCATATGCTGATGGAGTCCGAGGACCAGAAACTGCTGATGGCCTCAGACGCGGGCTACGGCTTCATCTGTACCTTTAACGATCTGGTGTCGCGCAACCGTGCGGGTAAAGCGCTGATCAGCCTGCCGGATAACGCACACGTTATGCCACCGCTGGTCATTGAGAACGACAGCGATATGCTGCTGGCCATCACGGCCGCCGGACGTATGCTGATGTTCCCGGTGAGCGATCTGCCTGCACTGTCAAAAGGTAAGGGCAATAAGATCATTAACATCCCGTCGGCGGAAGCGGCAAAAGGCGAAGATGGCCTGGCGCACCTGTTTATTTTACCGCCGCAAAGCACGCTGACGATCCACGTTGGCAAACGTAAAATTAAGCTTCGCCCGGAAGAGCTGCAAAAAGTGGTAGGCGAGCGGGGCCGCCGCGGCTCGCTGATGCGCGGCCTACAGCGTATCGACCGCATTGAGATTGATTCTCCGAATCGTCCCGTCGTGGGCGACAGCGAAGCCTAGTTTAGTTCTCACCCCCTCTGTTCCGGAGGGGGTAAATTCACTAAAATTTCCCGTAAAAACGTTGTTAATTCATGCGTTGCGATTAACAATACGCGCTCGTAATAAAGTCCTTACCTGGCCACAGGTGAAGTATAATTGTCAGCTGTCAGGGCTTCAGAGGTCGCTATGCTATACATTGTTCGTTTAATTCTTACCGTTATTTACTGCATTCTGGTCTGTGTGTTCGGCTGTATCTGGTGCCTGTTCAGCCCGCGTAACCCGAAGCATGTCGCCACCTTTGGCCACATGTTCGGACGTCTTGCCCCGCTGTTTGGCCTGAAAGTCGAAAAACGTCTGCCGGAAGGGGCAGAGAACTTCGGTAATGCCATCTATATCGCTAACCATCAGAACAATTACGATATGGTCACGGCTGCTAACATCGTATTACCGCCGACCGTGACGGTAGGGAAAAAAAGCCTGCTGTGGATCCCGTTCTTCGGCCTGCTTTACTGGCTCACCGGTAACCTGCTGATCGACCGCAATAACCGGGCAAAAGCCCACAGCACCATTGCCGAAGTGGTGAACCACTTTAAAAAACGCAAAATCTCAATCTGGATGTTCCCGGAAGGGACGCGCAGTCGTGGTCGCGGCCTGCTGCCGTTTAAAACCGGTGCGTTTCATGCTGCAATTGCGGCAGGGGTTCCAATTATTCCCGTGTGCGTTTCCAACACTTCTAATAAAATTAATCTTAACCGCCTGAATAATGGGCTGGTGATAGTGGAAATGCTGCCGCCGGTGGACACCAGTCACTACGGTAAAGATCAGGTGCGCGAACTGGCGACACACTGCCGCGAGCTGATGGCTCAGCATATCGCGCAGCTCGACAAAGAAGTCGCAGAGAGAGAAGCCGCCGGTAAAATTTAACCGGCGTTAAAGGGAAAACGAATTCCCGCGTTGTTAGTCGTTTCAGATGGAGCTTATATGTCACTCAGTCGGCGTCAATTTATTCAGGCTTCGGGGATCGCCCTTTGTGCGGGTGCGATGCCGCTGACAGCCAGCGCCGCGGGGCAGCAGCAGCCGCTGCCCATTCCGCCGTTGATCGAATCCCGTCGCGGGCAGCCGCTTTTCCTGACGTTACAGCGCAGCCACTGGTCCTTTACCCAGGGGACGCGCGCCTCCATCTGGGGCATTAACGGGCGCTACCTCGGGCCAACCATCCGCGTGTGGAACGGCGATGACGTTAAGCTGATTTACAGTAACCGCACGCCTGAGAATGTCGCGATGACCGTCAGCGGCCTGCAGGTGCCTGGCCCGCTGGTTGGCGGCGCGGCGCGCATGATGTCGCCAAACGCCGACTGGGCGCCGGTATTGCCGATCCGCCAGAGTGCGGCGACCCTGTGGTATCACGCCAACACCCCAAACCGCACTGCGCAGCAGGTCTATAACGGCCTCGCGGGCATGTGGCTGATTGAAGATGAGATCAGCAAATCACTGCCGATCCCGAACCACTACGGCGTGGATGATTTCCCGGTCATTATTCAGGACAAACGTCTGGATAACTTTGGCACACCGGAATACAGCGAGCCGGGTAGCGGCGGTTTTGTCGGCGACACGCTGCTGGTCAACGGTGCGCAAAGTCCGTATGTCGAAGTGTCTCGCGGCTGGGTGCGCCTGCGTCTGCTTAACGCCTCCAACTCCCGACGCTATCTGCTGCAGATGAGCGATGGCCGCCCCCTGCACGTGATTTCAGGCGATCAGGGCTTCCTGCCCGCGCCGGTTTCCGTTAAGCAGCTGGCGCTGGCGCCGGGCGAACGCCGTGAAATTCTGGTCGACATGACCAACGGCGATGAAGTCTCTTTAACCTGCGGCGAAGCGGCCAGCATTGTCGACCGTATTCGCGGGTTCTTTGAACCGTCGAGCATTCTGGTTTCCACCCTGGTGCTGACCCTGCGTCCAACTGGCCTGCTGCCGCTGGTGACCGACAGCCTGCCGATGCGCCTGTTACCGCAGGAGATCATGACCGGGCCAGCGGTCCGCAGCCGCGACATCAGCCTGGGCGACGATCCGGGCATTAACGGCGCGCTGTGGGACATAAAACGTATTGATATCACCGCCCAGCAGGGCACCTGGGAGCGCTGGACGGTGCGGTCGGATATGCCCCAGTCGTTCCATATTGAGGGCGTGAGTTTCCTGATCCGCAACGTCAACGGCGCGATGCCGTTCCCGGAAGATCGCGGCTGGAAAGATACCGTCTGGGTGGACGGGCAGGTAGAGCTGCTGGTCTACTACGGTCAACCTTCGTGGCCGCACTTCCCGTTCCTCTATCACAGCCAGACGCTGGAGATGATGGACAGGGGATCCGTGGGGCAACTGCTGGTGAATCCGGCGCCGTAAATGGCTTTTCTCCCTCTCCCTGTGGGAGAGGGGGTGAGGGCAACGGCCCGCACAATACCCCTTCATTTCCCCCGGTAAACCAGCGTATAATCCCGCTCCTTTTGTCTATTTTTTCTTCGGAAGCATTATGAGCGCAATTTCCCTGATCCAGCCGGATCGTGACCTCTTCTCCTGGCCGCAGTACTGGGCTGCCTGCTTTGGGCCAGCGCCGTTCCTGCCAATGTCCCGCGAAGAGATGGATCAGCTGGGCTGGGATAGCTGCGATATCATTCTGGTGACGGGCGATGCCTACGTTGACCACCCCAGCTTCGGCATGGCGATCTGCGGACGTATGCTGGAAGCGCAGGGCTTTCGCGTCGGGATCATCTCCCAGCCTGACTGGAACAGCAAAGACGACTTTATGCGTCTGGGGAAACCGAACCTGTTCTTCGGCGTGACCGCGGGCAACATGGACTCGATGATCAACCGCTACACCGCCGATCGCAAGCTGCGCCATGACGATGCTTACACCCCGGATAACGTGGCGGGGAAACGCCCGGATCGCGCCACGCTGGTCTATACCCAACGCTGCAAAGAAGCCTGGAAAGATGTCCCGGTGATCCTGGGCGGTATCGAAGCCAGCCTGCGCCGCACCGCGCACTATGACTACTGGTCCGATACCGTGCGTCGCTCGGTACTGGTCGATTCCAAAGCCGACATGCTGATCTTCGGCAACGGCGAGCGTCCGCTGGTGGAAGTGGCACACCGTCTTGCGCAGGGCGAGCCGGTAGGCAACATCCGCGACGTGCGCAATACCGCGATTATGGTGAAAGAGGCGCTGCCGGGCTGGAGCGGGGTGGATTCCCGCATCATTGATATGCCAGGCAAAATCGACCCTATCCCGCACCCGTACGGTGACGATCTGCCGTGTGCGGATAACAAACCGGTCGCTCCGAAAAAAGCCGAAGCGAAAGCCGTGGTGGTTCAGCCGCCGCGCCCGAAGCCATGGGAAAAAACCTACGTCCTGCTGCCGTCCTTTGAAAAAGTCAAAGCCGATAAAGTGCTCTACGCCCATGCGTCGCGTATTTTGCACCATGAAACCAACCCCGGCTGCGCCCGCGCGCTGATGCAAAAGCACGGCGAGCGTTATATCTGGATCAACCCACCGGCGATCCCGCTTTCCACCGAAGAGATGGACAGCGTCTTTGCGCTGCCGTACAAGCGCGTACCGCATCCGGCGTACGGCAGCAGTCGTATTCCGGCGTATGAGATGATCCGCTTCTCGATCAACATCATGCGCGGCTGCTTTGGGGGTTGCTCCTTCTGCTCTATTACCGAGCACGAGGGCCGCATTATTCAGAGTCGCTCTGAAGATTCCATTGTCAACGAGATCGAAGCCATTCGCGACACGGTGCCGGGTTTTACCGGTGTGATCTCCGATCTCGGCGGCCCGACCGCCAACATGTACATGCTGCGCTGTAAATCGCCGCGCGCGGAGCAGACCTGCCGCCGTTTATCCTGTGTCTATCCGAGCATTTGCGAGCATATGGACACCAACCACGAGCCGACGATCAATCTTTATCGCCGTGCGCGTGATCTGAAAGGCATCAAGAAGATCCTGATCGCCTCCGGGGTGCGTTACGACATCGCGGTGGAAGATCCACGCTATATCAAAGAGCTGGCGACGCACCACGTCGGCGGTTATCTGAAGATTGCCCCGGAGCACACCGAAGAAGGCCCGCTGTCCAAGATGATGAAGCCGGGCATGGGCAGCTACGATCGCTTTAAAGAACTGTTTGATACCTACTCGAAGCAGGCGGGTAAAGAGCAGTATCTGATCCCGTACTTCATTTCCGCGCACCCCGGCACGCGCGATGAAGATATGGTCAACCTGGCGCTGTGGCTGAAACAGCGTCGCTTCCGACTCGATCAGGTACAGAACTTCTATCCGTCGCCACTCGCCAACTCGACGACCATGTATTACACCGGCAAGAACCCGCTGAGTAAGATTGGCTACAAGAGTGAAGACGTGGTGGTGCCGAAAGGGGATAAACAGCGTCGTCTGCATAAAGCGCTGCTGCGTTACCACGATCCGGCTAACTGGCCGCTGATCCGCCAGGCGCTGGAAGAGATGGGTAAAAAACACCTGATTGGTTCACGCCGCGACTGCCTGGTCCCTGCGCCAACGCTCGATGAAATGCGGGAAGCTCGCCGCCAGAACCGCCATACGCGCCCGGCCCTCACGAAACATACGCCGATTGTGCATCAGCGTTCGAACGGTGGGGCAACGGGGGCGAAAAAAACGGGAAAACGTAAGATCGGATAACGGTGATGCCCTCACCCCGGCCCTCTCCCACAGGGAGAGGGTGTAAAATGTACCCTCTCCCTGTGGGAGAGGGTTAGGGTGAGGGAAAATTACCCCCCAAACTGATCCGGATCCGGCCCCAAACGCTTGCCCTGATCCAGCTTCGCAATCTCACCCAGCTCATCTTTATCGAGGCGGAAATCCCAGACGTCGAAGTTCTCAGCGATGCGCGAAGGCGTGACCGATTTCGGGATCACTACCAGGCCGCAGTCCAGATGCCAGCGAATCACAATCTGCGCCGGGGTTTTGCCATATTTATCCGCCAGCGTACGAATGATCTTCTGATCGAATACGCCTTCACCGCCCTGTGCCAGCGGGCTCCAGGATTCGGTCTGGATCTTGTGCGTGGCGTTCCAGGAATGCAGCTGACGTTGCTGCATCAGCGGGTGCAGCTCAATCTGGTTGATGACCGGCGCGACGCCCGTTTCGTCAATCAGACGCTGCAGGTGGTGCACCTGGAAGTTACACACCCCAATGCTTTTCACCAGCCCAGCCTGCTGGAGCTCAATCATGCCTTTCCAGGCATCCACGTAATGATCGATAGCCGGAACCGGCCAGTGCATCAGATACAGATCGACAAAATCGAGCTGCAGCTTGTCCAAGCTCTCCTGCAGGGCTTCGCGCGGGCGTTTTTGGTCGTCGTTCCACAGCTTGGTGGTGATGAAAAGGTCGTCGCGGGGCATGCCTGCGCTGGCCAGCGCCTTGCCTACGCCGTCCTCATTTTTGTACGCGGCAGCGGTATCAATCGACCGGTAGCCGACTTCCAGTGCTTTATGAATGGCGGACACGACCTCGTCGTTACCGGCTTTCCATACGCCGAGCCCCAACTGGGGCATTACGTTGCCGTCCTGAAGCTTGATCACGGTTTGGTTTGCCATTTTTCCTCCTCCATTTGCTCATCGTCGAAGGGAGCCTCCGACGATGTTGGTGTGCATTAAGTCTGGACGAAATGTCAAAAAACGAAAGGTGGGACAACAAAAACGCTTAGCGTGCCGCTTCGTAAATACGACGGCTTACGTCCAGGGTGATGTCGCCGTGCTCGCCCAGTTGCGTCATGCCATGCGCCTCGAGTTTTGCCAGCAGGGCAGGGATGGAGCTGCCATCCAGGCCATAGCCGGAAAGACGCGTTGGCACGCCCAGGCTTTCAAAGAAGTTGCGGGTCGCTTCGATCGCGGCATCGATACGCGCATCGTCAGAACCTTCGGTAATGTTCCACACGCGCTCGGCGTACTGCAGCAGTTTGGCGCGTTTGGTGTCACGTTTTTCATTCCACAGCGCAGGCAGAACCACCGCCAGGGTTTGCGCGTGATCCAGACCGTGCATCGCCGTCAGTTCATGGCCGAGCATATGGGTTGCCCAGTCCTGCGGTACGCCGGCACCGATCAGGCCATTCAGCGCCTGAGTTGCCGCCCACATCACGTTGGCGCGCACGTCGTAGTTTTCCGGCTCCTGCAGCGCTTTCGGGCCATCTTCAACCAGGGTCAGCAGAATGCCTTCTGCGAAGCGGTCCTGAATTTTAGCATCCACCGGGTAGGTAACGTACTGCTCAACGGTGTGAACAAACGCATCCACCACGCCGTTGGCGACCTGACGTGCAGGCAGGGTGTAGGTGTAAACCGGGTCCAGAATGGCAAATACCGGCTGAACGTGTTCGTTCATAAAGGCCTGTTTATCACCCGTGGTTTTACGGGAGATCACCGCACCTTTGTTCGATTCCGAACCGGTGGCGGGCAGGGTCAGCACGGAGCCCATTGGGATCGCGCTTTTCACGTCGCTGCCGCGGGTTTCCAGAATATGCCACGGATCGATGCCGTCCGCGTAGTGGGCCGCTGCGGCGATGAATTTGGTGCCGTCCAGAACAGAACCGCCGCCCACGGCCAGCAGGAAGGTGATCTTCTCGTCTTTCGCGATTTTCACCGCGTTCATCAGCGTTTCGTAGGACGGGTTTGGCTCGATGCCGCCAAACTCACGCACGTCCAGACCGTCCAGCGCGCTGTATACCTGATCCAGCACGCCGGTTTTTTTCACGCTGCCGCCACCGTAGGTGATCAGCACGCGGGCGTCAGCGGGGATCTGCTCGCGCAGTTCGGCGATGGCACCTTTACCAAACAGAATGCGGGTGGGGGTATGTAGATTAAAGTTATTCATTGCTCTTTCCCTCTGGTGGGTGAAAAACCGCGGTGGCGCAAATGGCGACCTGATGCTGCACATTGTGGCTATCTGGCGCTATCCTCTCAATGCACATTCCTGCCGATGTCTTGCCCATTTCTACAGAGTACTGGAGAAAGTGAAAGAAATTGCGCACACTGCATGGGTCAGAAACCGCCTCTGGAGTCAGAAGAAATGAACCGCGATGACATCTGTTTACAGCTTACTTCGCAAATCAAACAGTTGATAAATAAGCAAAATGACCTGAGTGTGCTGCTGCCGGATATCCGGCTGCTCTACGGGACGCAGCCGGGTACGCGCACGCCGGTGATGTACCAGCCGGGCATCGTTTTTCTCTTTTCCGGCCATAAAATTGGCTATATCAATGAGCGCGTGTTTCGTTACGACACCAATGAATATCTGCTCCTGACGGTGCCTTTACCCTTTGAATGTGAAACGTTCGCGACGGAGGCGGTTCCGCTGGCGGGGATCCGCGTGAATGTTGATATCCTGCAACTGCAGGAGCTGCTGATGGACATTGGGGAAGATGAGCTGTTCCAGCCGTCGATGGCGGCCAGCGGCATCAACTCCGCGACGCTGTCGGATGAAATCCTCTGCGCTGTTGAACGCCTGCTGGACGTCATGGAAAGACCGCTGGATGCCCGTATCCTCGGCAAGCAGATTATCCGCGAGATCCTCTACCACGTTCTGTTAGGGCCGGGGGGCGGGGCGCTGCTGGCGCTGGTGAGCCGTCAGACGCACTTCAGCCTGATCAGCCGCGTGTTGAAACGCATTGAAAGCCAGTACACGGAAAACCTCAGCGTGGACCAGCTGGCGGCAGAGGCGAACATGAGCGTGTCGGCGTTCCACCATAATTTTAAGTCGGTCACCAGCACCTCGCCGCTGCAGTATCTTAAAACCTACCGGCTGCACAAGGCGCGTATGCTGATGATCCACGACGGCATGAAAGCCAGCGCGGCGGCTATGCGCGTTGGGTATGAAAGTGCATCGCAGTTTAGTCGGGAATTTAAGCGCTATTTCGGCGTGACGCCGGGGGAAGATGCGACCCGCATCAGAACGATGCAGGGCGCTTAGGTTTTTCCCCCTCTCCCCTATGGAGAGAGGGTCAGGGTGAGGGGATCACGCGCTGCAATATTTCTTCTTAATCACCACCGCAATCGTCCCTACCAGCCCGGCAATCAGCAGGACAATCGGCAGCACCATCAGGAAAGTCATCACCTGATCTTCATGACGTTTTACAAACGGGATCATATTCAGCGCATAGCCCAGGGATGTCACCACGCCAACCCACAGCAGAGCGCTCAGCCAGTTGAAAAACTGGAAGCGGCGGTTCGACAGCCCGGAAATGCCGGCCATTGTTGGCAGCAGGGTGCGAACAAAAGCGAGGAAGCGCCCGGCCAGCAGCGCCAGCAGGCCATGACGATCAAACATGCAGGTCGCACGCTGATGATATTTGTGCGGCAGCTGCGCCAGCCAGCCCTTCACGACGCGGGTATTCCCGAGCCAGCGGCCCTGCAAATAGCTCAGCCAGCAACCAAGGCTGGCGGCGGAAGTGAGGATTATCATCGTGGGTGCGAAGTCCATCACGCCCTTGCCGATTAACGCCCCTGCAAGCAGCAGCAGGCTGTCACCGGGCAGAAACGAGGCTGGCAGTAATCCATTTTCCAGAAACAGGGTCGCAAACATCACGAAATAGACAATCCCCACAACGTGCGGGTCCGCCAGCGCGGCAAAATCGTGTTGCCAGAGCGCAGCGATAATATCTTGAATAACAGCCATGGACTTTCCTGTGGAACAGCAGATATAACGCTATTGTACTCCCTAATTGGCCCGTTGGGATTGATCGCAGGCGCAACTCATGCAGACTTTTCCGGGTGCGCCGTGAATAAAAATGTCCAGGGAGTACACTTTCAGCCTGCACTCTACACGATGCGCGCAAACCCTGCTGCTAAATCGGCAATTAAATCGTCAACATTTTCTAAACCAATATGCAGTCGGATCAGGGTGCCGCTGAAGTCCACTTCTCCGCCCGGGCGTAGCGCCGCGATCTGCTCCGGCTGGTTAGGCAGGATCAGCGATTCAAACCCGCCCCAGGAGTAGGCCATACTGAACAGGGTAAAATGATCCAGATAGCTTGCCAGCTCGTCGTTGTTCAGCCGTTTTTTAAGCACGAATGAGAACAGCCCGCTGCTGCCCGTAAAGTCACGTTTCCAGAACTCATGACCTTTACTGCCGGGAAGGGCCGGATGGTTAACCCGCTCAACCTGCGGATGCTGCGCCAGCCACTCGGCGACCCTGAGGCTGCTTTCATGGTGTTGACGCAGGCGCACGCCCAGCGTGCGCAGGCCGCGGCTGGTCAGGTAGGCCGTATCGGCATCCACCATCTGGCCCATCAGGTAGGCATTCTCACGCAGTTGATCCCAGCAGCGGGCGTTGGATACCGCGGTGCCAATCATGCCGTCAGAGTGGCCAATCAGGTATTTGGTCGCGGCCTGAATGGAGATATCGATACCGAATTCCAGCGCGTTAAACAGCACGCCCGCCGCCCAGGTGTTGTCGATAATGATGATTGCCTCAGGCGCTTTGCTGCGCACCGCCTTAACGATGGCCGGGACGTCATGTACTTCCATGGTGATCGACCCCGGTGATTCCAGGAATACTATGCGCGTGTTCGGCTGAATAAGGTCGGCAATGCCTTCGCCCGCCAGCGGGTCGAACCATCCGGTGGTGACGCCGAGCTTGCTGAGGATTTTGGTGCAGAAGTCCTGGCTCGGCTCGTACGCGGTGTTGGTCATCAGGATATGGTCACCCTGTTCCACGAACGCCAGAATGGCGTTGGCAACGGCCGCTGCGCCACAGGGGAACAGCGCGCAGCCCGCGCCGCCTTCCAGTTCGCACATCGCTTCCTGCAATGAAAAATGGGTAAGGGTGCCCCGACGTCCGTAGAACAGCCCGCCGGTGGCGCGGTTACGCGTGGCGATTTTCTTTTCCTCAACGGTATCAAACACCAGAGAGGAGGCCCGTTGGATCACGCTGTTGACCGCGCCCTGGGTATATTTCTTGCTGCGTCCGGCCTGCACCAGCGTGGTATCAAGCTGCTTCTTCGTCATCCTGGATAGCCCTGTTTTTATACGTCTGGACGTCCAGACTACCATGAAAGTAAAAAAGTGCACTTCTGCGATGGTGGAATAAGGCGAAAATTTTCTAAAATTGCGGCTCTGAAAATTTTTCCTGCGTAAGCGCAAGGAAAGTGAGTGAAATTTACGGCACTATGTAAATACTAATGAGAACTACTATCAATTCGACGTTGTTTTGATATTATTATGCTCAGAATTTGTGATTTGCGTCCTGGAGATACAGAGTGGGTAATAATTTGATGCAGACGGATCTCTCCGTTTGGGGCATGTATCATCATGCCGACATCGTGGTTAAGATTGTGATGATCGGCCTGATCCTGGCGTCCGTTGTCACCTGGGCTATTTTCTTCAGCAAGAGCGTTGAGCTTATTTCGCAGAAGCGTCGTCTTAAGCGCGAACAGCAGCAGCTGGCTGAAGCCCGCTCTCTGGATCAGGCATCCGACATGACCTCATCCTTCCACGCGAAAAGCCTGACCTCCCTTTTAGTGAATGAAGCGCAGAACGAGCTTGAACTCTCCGCAGGCAGTGAAGATAACGAAGGTATCAAAGAGCGTACCGGCTTCCGTCTGGAACGTCGCGTAGCTGCTGTGGGCCGTCATATGGGCCGCGGTAACGGTTATCTGGCGACCATCGGTGCGATCTCTCCGTTTGTCGGCCTGTTCGGTACCGTCTGGGGCATCATGAACAGCTTTATCGGCATTGCCCAAACGCAGACCACCAACCTGGCGGTTGTTGCGCCGGGTATCGCAGAAGCGCTGCTGGCGACGGCTATCGGCCTGGTCGCAGCAATTCCTGCGGTCGTTATCTACAACATCTTCGCGCGTATGATTGGCAGCTATAAAGCCACGCTGGGTGACGTTGCGGCGCAGGTTCTGCTGCTGCAAAGCCGTGACCTGGACCTCAACGCCAGCGCCGTTAAACCGGTACATGCGGCGTCCAAACTGCGCTTAGGTTGATACTATGGCAATGCGTCTTAACGAAAATCTGGACGATAACGGCGAAATGCATGAAATCAACGTCACGCCGTTTATCGACGTGATGCTGGTGCTGCTGATTATCTTCATGGTGGCTGCGCCGCTGGCGACGGTTGACGTGAAGGTGAACCTGCCTGCCTCGTCCAGCCAGCCGCAGCCGCGTCCGGAAAAGCCAATCTACCTCTCGGTTAAGGCCGATAAATCCATGTTCCTGGGCAACGACCCGGTTACGGATACGTCAGTCATTCCGGCGCTGGACCAGCTCACCGGCGGCAAGAAAGACACCACCGTGTTCTTCCGCGCGGATAAAACCGTTGATTACGAAACCATGATGAAGGTAATGGACACGCTGCATCAGGCGGGTTACCTGAAGATTGGTCTGGTGGGTGAAGAGAAAACGGCGGCGAAGTGATTTCACCGTTAACGCCAGTCGGTAACACACTGTGAATGTACAAAGGGGGCCATCGCGGCCCCCTTTGTTTATTCCCCACAACGGTTTTTAACCGAGGTGTTCTCCCCCGCACACGCCGTGCACTTCTGCCGTGACGTAGCTGGATTCCTGGCTTGCCAGATAGACATACACCGGTGCCAGCTCCGCAGGTTGCCCCGCACGCTTCATCGGCGTCTGCTGACCAAACTGCGGGATTTTCTCCTGCGGCTGGCCGCCGGAAATCTGCAGCGCGGTCCAGATTGGACCCGGTGCGACCACGTTCACGCGAATCCCTTTTTCGGCGATCTGCTTCGCCAGCCCGCGGCTGTAGTTCAGGATCGCGGCCTTGGTTGAGGCATAATCCAGCAGATGTGGGCTTGGCTGGTAGGCCTGAATCGAGGACGTGGTGATAATGCTGGACCCGGCCGGAAGCAGCGGGATGGCTTCCTGGGTGATGTAAAACAGCGCCAGGACGTTGACCGCGTAGGTCTCTTTAAACTGCTCGGTCGTGAGATCGGCAATTTTCTCTACCGCCGTCTGCTTACCGGCAACCAGCGCCAGGATATCCAGGCCACCCAGCGCCTCGTGCGCGGTATGCACCAGCGAGCGGGCAAACTGTTCATCGCTCAGGTCGCCCGGGATCAGCACCGCTTTACGTCCCGCCTCTTCAATCAGCTGTTTGACCTGCTGCGCGTCCTCTTCCTCCGCCGGGAGGTAGTTAATCGCTACGTCTGCGCCTTCACGCGCGTAAGCGATGGCGGCAGCGCGTCCGATACCGGAATCGCCCCCTGTCACCAGCGCCTTACGATCCTGGAGTCGTCCACTGCCTTTATAGCTCTCTTCGCCACAGTCCGGCACGGGCGTCATCTTTGACTGCACGCCAGGGGCAGGCTGCTTCTGCTTAGGGTATTCACCGGTGTGATACTGCGTGGTGGGGTCCTGCATTTTCGTCTGGTGATGTGCCATAAGGGATCTCCTTTTGAGTGAACTTACCCATTAAGCGTAGGAGATTTTATCGAAAAGCAGGGATAATTAAGGATTATCCGTAATACTGGCGTGCGCCTCTTCATCAAGCGCGACGCAGGTGACGCTGGAGGTGCGGTAGTCGCCTTCGGCGAGTTTGCGGGTCAGGCGCAGGGTTGCGGTTTCGCGCGCCAGCAGGTACTGGTAGTGGGCTTCAAGGCGTCCGAGGAGCTTCTCTTTCAGCTCCGGCTGCTTTTCAATGATGGCATTCATCACCGCGCCGTAAATCTCCTCTTTCACCTGTAAAGCATAAATTTCACGGCGGTTCTGCCATTTCAGGCGCACCAGCGTCGCCGGGATAGAGACCAGATCCTGGGTAATACGCGTCATCTCGGCGTTTTTGATGTTTCGTAACGCAGCGAGATTCTGCTTTAAGATAAACTCGTCGCTTTTTTTATCTTCTAAAGTCAAATAAACGTTATTATCGCTAACTGCTTTCACGTTAATCTTCCCCGAGGTCATAAAAAATGGGGGTGTTTTTTTCGCGGGTAATTAAATTAAGCCAAATTTCATTTCCCGCTTCGTTTATTTCTTTGGTTTTTTCAGCCATTATTTGACTTAAGGTCTGGGCATCTATTTCGCCCTCGGCTTGCAGATCGTCCAGCAGGTGTGCAAAGGCTTCAATTTTTACGGCGCGAAACAAGCGATCCTTAATATGGCGGTCGTGTTCTTCCAGCAACATATTA
Source organism: Enterobacter sp. 2VL (assembly GCF_005503595.1). NCBI lineage: Bacteria > Pseudomonadati > Pseudomonadota > Gammaproteobacteria > Enterobacterales > Enterobacteriaceae > Enterobacter > Enterobacter sp. 2VL. The sequence goes on along the minus strand of NZ_SCNE01000009.1, from coordinate 47,716 downwards.
CGGGATTTACCGGACTGTGAGACACCAATTAATATTTCGGACTCATAATCGGAGAGCTTTCTTTTTCCCTGAGTGAAATTCGTCTCTTTTTCTGCTTCCTTCGCAGGCTGCTCCACAGGCGTGATGTGGTACTTAGCCGGGACGAGATTGTCGGGCAGCATTGTAACGTCCTTTAATTTCAACAGGGTGGGGTTAGTATTAGGGTGAGATTCGTTGACAATAACATGAGGCAATTTTAAAATCAAAAAAAATGGAGCCTACCCATGAACAGTATTTTCTTTACGGTCATTACATTGCTATTACTGACCGCCGGCGTTCTTTTATTGATGCAAGAGTTCAATAAAACCAAAGTATCGAAGGATGCCAGCGTCCCGCCACAGCCAGAGCCGATGACAAAAGAGGAAGGGGAAGATCATTTCTCGGTATTGATGAACGCGATAACGCCGGTTTGGTACTGGCGGGTCAATCATGAATATATCGACTTTTTGCATGCGACTATTAAGCGCATGAAAATGGCTGAAATTAATGATACGCCCGGGTTGTTTGAAGCACAGCGCCGCTGCAGCGACCTGAATTCGGCGGTGTACAAATATTATGACAATATCAAAAAGCGTTGTCTGAATGGCGAGAAGGTCTCGTATTCGGATTTGGACGTATTAAATCTGCGCCAGTGTTTTCGCGAGTTCAGCCTTGAAGCCTACCCGGAGCTGGTGGCACTGGTGTGGCCGGAATATGCGCGCCCGGATGTAAACCCGCAGGAAGTGTAAGCGCTTTGTTGGTTAGCTGTTGCAAACAGTAAGCGCTCCTGAGATATACTGAGCGCTGGTTTCGTTTGCAGACAGGACTCTATGGAACGCTTTTTTGAAAACGCAATGTACGCCTCTCGCTGGATCCTGGCGCCGGTCTACTTTGGCCTCTCCCTGGCGCTTATCGCTCTGACGATCAAGTTCTTCCAGGAAATTATTCACGTCTTGCCCAACATCTTCTCCATTGCGGAAGCGGATTTAATTCTGGTGCTGCTGTCGCTGGTGGACATGACGCTGGTCGGCGGGCTGCTGGTGATGGTGATGTTCTCCGGCTATGAGAACTTTGTCTCTCAGCTGGATATCGACGCGCGCAAAGAAAAGCTGAGCTGGCTCGGCAAAATGGACGCCACCTCGCTGAAAAACAAAGTGGCCGCCTCCATTGTGGCGATCTCCTCCATCCATCTTTTACGCGTGTTTATGGATGCGAAGAACGTACCGGACAACAAGCTGATGTGGTATGTCATTATCCACCTGACGTTTGTCCTGTCGGCGTTCGTGATGGGGTATCTGGATAAGATCAGTAAGAAGTAATTTTCCATCGCGCACAAATTTATGCGCGCATCGAACCATTCCCTCTCCCCTTTGGGGAGAGGGTTAGGGTGAGGGGAATATACGGCTGTGGGGGTATTTCCGTTCACTTTACTTATCTGACGACGCCTGCCACAGATTCAACTCACCATCCGCAACGTGCTGGTCAATTCGCGCCAGTTCATCGTCCGTAAAGCGCAGGTTTTCCAGCGCCTGAACGTTCTCCTCAAGCTGCTCAGGGCGGCTCGCACCGATCAGCACCGACGTGACGCGCTCGTCTTTCAGCAGCCAGCTCAGCGCCATCTGCGCCATCGTCTGCCCGCGCGCGTGCGCCATTTCGTTAAGCAGGCGCAGGCTGTTCAGGTTGGCCTCGGTCAGCATGTTTTCCGTCAGTCCGCGCACTTTCTTGCCTTCACGCTGCATGCGCGATCCGTCCGGAATGCCGTTCAGGTATTTTCCGGTTAACAACCCCTGCGCCAGCGGCGTAAAGGCGATACAGCCGGTGCCGTTAGCGTCCAGCGCGTCCAGCAGCCCGGTTTTATCGACCCAGCGGTTCAGCAGGTTATAGGACGGCTGATGGATCAGCAGCGGGATCTTCCACTCGCTCAACAGCCCGGCCATGATCCGGGTTCGCTCCGTCGAGTAAGAGGAGATCCCCACATACAGCGCTTTGCCGCTCTGCACGGCGTGCGCCAGGGCCGCAGCCGTCTCCTCCATGGGCGTGTTCTCATCGACGCGGTGGGAGTAGAAAATATCGACATATTCCACGCCCATGCGCTTTAGGCTCTGGTCGAGGCTGGCGAGGAGATACTTACGCGAACCGCCCGAGCCGTACGGCCCCGGCCACATGTCGTAGCCCGCCTTGGTGGAAATAATCAGCTCGTCGCGATACCCGGCAAAATCGTCGCGCAGCAGCCGACCAAAGTTCTCTTCGGCGCTGCCCGGCGGTGGGCCATAGTTATTGGCGAGGTCAAAATGGGTAATGCCGAGATCGAACGCTTTACGCAGCAGCGCGCGCTGGGATTCCAGCGTCTGAACGTGGCCAAAGCTGTGCCACAGGCCGAGCGACAGCGCGGGCAGGCGCAGGCCGCTTTGCCCGCAGAAACGGTACTGCATATTTTCGTAGCGGCCAGGGTAGGGATGCCAGGACATGATGTCTCCTTTCTTGTCGATGAATTTTCGAAACAACGTTTTCATTCTATGCTTATCAAATCACAAATCCCGGAGAGATGCGATGACGCGCCTGACCGCCAAAGATTTTCCGCAGGAATTGCTCGATTACTACGGCTATTACGCACACGGTAAAATCTCCAAACGCGAGTTTCTGAATCTTGCAGCACGCTATGCGGTGGGCGGCGTAACGGCGCTGGCGCTGTTTAACATGCTTAAGCCCAACTATGCGCTGGCCGAGCAGGTTAAATTCACCGACCCCGATATTCTTCCTGAATACATTCACTATCCATCGCCCAATGGGCACGGCGAGGTGCGCGGCTATCTGGTCAAACCGGCTAAAGCCAGCGGCCCTGTGCCCGCGGTGGTGGTAGTGCATGAGAATCGCGGCCTGAACCCCTATATCGAAGATGTGGCGAGACGCGTCGCCAAAGCCGGGTACATCGCGCTGGCGCCGGACGGCTTAAGCTCGGTCGGCGGCTATCCGGGCAATGATGAAGAGGGCAAAGTGCTCCAGCAGAAGGTCGACCCGACAAAGCTGATGAACGACTTCTTTGCCGCCGTCGAGTTTATGCGAACGCACCCTGAGGCGACCGGCAAGGTCGGCATCACGGGTTTTTGCTATGGCGGCGGCGTGTCGAACGCGGCGGCGGTGGCGTATCCCGAGCTGAACTGCGCAGTGCCGTTCTACGGTCGCCAGCCTGCGGCGGCGGATGTCCCTAAAATCAAGGCGCCGCTGCTGTTGCATTACGCCGAACTGGATAAGAACATTAACGAAGGCTGGCCCGCTTATGAGGCGGCGCTGAAAGCCAGTAACACGGTTTACGAGGCTTATATCTACCCCGGCGTAAACCACGGTTTTCATAATGACTCCACACCCCGTTACGACGAGGCTGCGGCAGAGTTGGCCTGGACGCGCACGCTGGGGTGGTTTGAGAAGTATTTGCGCTGAACGCAAACAAGCCGGGCACGCCCGGCTTGCAAAACAGGCTTGCCCCGGCAGCGTCGCGCCGCCGGGAAGTGAAGGAGATCAGAAGCTGTAGCTCATCCCCGCCTGAACGCTGGCATCGTTATCCACGTCACCCGTTCCCACATACACGCCGGTATTCAGCGAGAAGTTATGCGCGATGGTGGCGTTGATGCCTGCCCCAAAGATACCCATCGCGTTGTTGTGCCCGGAGGTGTTGTGATAATCCGCGGCCTTGATGTCGGTATCGTCGCTAAACTCTTTCTGTAAGCGCGCGTCAACCCACGGCATCACCTGCACATTCTTGTTCAGATCGGTCAGGGTGGTGGTCAAACGCACCCCCGCGCCGCCGTTCCAGGAAGAGACCTGGCTGTCGGCAAAGGTTACTTCGCTGTCGGAGAAGCCGTTGGCTTTGGTTTGATCCCAGCCAAGCGTCGCGTACGGCTGCAGCAGGGTTTCGCCTGGCAGCAGGACGTTCACACCGGTACGCGCCTGGGCAATGTACAGGTTGCCGTCGGTGGAGCCGTTAAGCGCCTCGGTCATCCCACTGGTATTGCCCGTCACGTTATTGGCTGAGAGGGTATAGCGCATGTCGCCATAGCTGAAGCTGCCGTCGGCGAACACGCCCCAGGATTTACCGTTCAGCGCCTGCTGCCAGCCGCCGTAGACGCTGTAGTAGTTGCCGTAAACGCTGTCCTTAAAGCTATCGACCCCGTCGCTGGTGTCCTGCACGCGGCTGCGGGTCCAGGCCAGGGCAATACCGCCGGTCACGCTGTCGCCGTTGTCCATGTGCGCCGTCCAGTCGACACCGCCCTGCGCGCCCTGGGTAATGCTTTTATAGTCGACGTCGTTGCTGAAGTTACCGTTCTGATAGAGGAAGTCGCCCCAGACCTGCGCACCGTCCTGCTGCTGGCCCAGCAGATTCGCCAGGTGTACCTGGTTCATGTGGTTGCTGATGTCGTCCGCAACCTGGTGACCGGCCTGCTCGGCAGCGTCCAGCCCGGCAATCAGCCCCTGAACGTCGCTTGCCAGCGAGCCTTGCGCGCTGTTGAACACCACGTTCCAGTTATAGCTGTTATCAGCGGCCAGCCTCGTTTGCGGGGCCGCATCTGCCGGCACAATGTCGAGGCTGTTGTTATAGTTGTACGCGCCGCTGCGGTTCTCAACGCTGTTCTCGCCGTTGGTGAAGGTCGCGGCAGCATAGTTCTGCGGCGCGGTGCTGCTGGCGGTGCTAAACGTGCCGAGAATGACGTTGCTCTTATTTTGCGCCGTTGGCGTAATGCTGGTGACCATAATGGCGTTATTTGCACCGGTAATGGTACCGAAGTTGACGAAGCTGTCGGTGCTCATGCTCACCCGGGCGTTGCTGCCGGTGGTGCTCGCCACGAGGGTTGAGCCATCCTGCAGGCTCCAGGTGGTGGCATCGTTGATCTTATCGATGGTGATGCTGTTATCGCTGGTGGTATTCACCGTTTCAAACTGGCTGATCTGGCCGGTGATGGAGCTGCCTGCGTCCATCGAGAGCGTATCGCTGCCGGCTCCGCCGTCCACGTTGCCGTTGACGTGAGAATTGTTGGTCAATACCAGCGTGTCATCGCCCGAGCCGGTTTTGACATCGCCGTTTACGGTCGCGTTATTTTGCAGGGTTACGGTGGTATTGCCGCTGTTGTGGCTGGTATCCACGTCGCCGTTAACCGTACTGTTATCGACCAGCAGCGTGGTGGCGGTACTGCCGTCTACCGTTACGTCACCGTTCACCACGCTTTTATTGGTCATCGTTACCGTCGTGGTGCCTTTGTCATTCAGCACCGCCACGTCGCCGGTTACGGTGCTGTTATTCATCGCAAGCGTAGTGTTGGTGGTGCCGTACAGCGCCACGGCAAGATCGTTGAATTCGTCAGGGTTATTAATTTTGATGCCAGTTTTTTCAAACAGCGCCTCGGCCAGCGAGTCGATATTTTTTGCAATCAGACTTTGCGAAGCATCGACGGTCGCACTGGTCAGAGAAACAGTGGTATCTGATGTAAGGCTGCCGGCATAAATGCCCCCTTTATCCATCGCGCTGTTGCTCATGGAAATAGCCTGTGCGCCTTCACCCGCGCTCACAATACTCCCGTGCAGCGCACTGCCGTTGGTAATATTGACGGTGTGATAGCCTTTATCCATGGGATCGAGGAAAATCGCGGACCCCATCATATAGCCTTTATTATGTTTATCGTAATCACCCGTGCTGCTCTCACCGTTCAGCGTTGAGTGATCAATATTAACGGTGGTATTCGTTGTGGCATTTTTTGAACCAGCCTCAATCATATCGGCGGTTGCGCCGTTATTGAGGGTAATATTGACCGTTCCGCCGTTACTGCCCTGAATATAATGGCCGGACATATTCGTGCCCGATACGGTTAACGACTGGGTATCGCCGCTCGTGCGGTGGCCGTCCATATAAATATTGGTGGCGGTGGCGTCAGCCATAACGGCATTGGTCGCACTGGCATCCTGATAATAATTATCGTCGGTATATTTTGTTAATCCGCACGTCTGGCTGTTATTTCCGCTCTGGCATGGCGTTGCCTGAACGTCTGGAGATACCGGGGCTGTTTTTGCACTGACGCTAAAAGAGGTTAAGGCCAGTAAAATACACTGGGAGATCAGCGTACGTTTCATTGAATTTCGCATTTGTTTTTCTCTGAATTAGATTGATTGAACAGATCTCCTTTTTAAATCAAAAAACTGAAAGTAAGAAACTTCCTGGCTGTTTTGGATGTAATAAAACTTAAAGCTAAATTAAGCTAATTTAAATAAATTAAACAAATAAACAAAAGCAAATACATTTGTAGTGTCAATATGATTGGATGGTTAGCAGGCTAATTTTATCGGTAGCGATCAAAACAGGGGTGATTGATTGAAAATTCAGATGAATAAAAAAGAGGAGCCGGTGGGGGGAAAAAATTGAATGTGCCGCAAGGTTACATTTCATCATCTGCTGAAATGTAAAAACATATATTTTGAGGGGATATTACCGCACCGCGATTATCGTTTTCTGATTGGGAAAGGGAAAATAAAAAATGTGAGAAAAAGAGTCGCGAAACAGTATACCTTCGCCATTTCCTGCCGATAACGAGATTAAGTCTCGCCTCTGGGCGAATCTCCCCTCACGGCAAGGAAAACTCAATGCAGATGCTTCGTAATTTCACGATCCGCTTCGTTATGCTGACGATACTCGGGATCTTTTGTTTAATGTGGGCGGGGGTCGGCCTGTACAGCACCTGGTCACTCTCCCGCGTCTCCGAGGGTAACGACGTCGACCGCCAGCTGGTAAAGCAGATGATGGTGCTGAGCCAGGGTAACGATCAGTACTTTCGCTTTGTCACCCGTCTTGGCCGCGCAATGGAGGCCAAAGCCGCAGGCGGCACGCCTGATTTAGCCTCAGCGAAGCAGGCGCTGGATAACATGGCCAAAAAGCTGGCGCAGATGAAGGCCATTTCGCCAGGCCCAATGGATGAGCAGATCTCCGCCCAGGTGATCGGCACCTGGCAGGCGTTGCTCGATCAGGGCGTAACGCCGCAGATGCAGCAGGCGCAGCAAGGTTCGCTGGAGGGCTATCGCCAGCAGGCGAACAACGTCACCCCGCCGCTGAGCCGCGCCTTTGGTGCCGCAGCCGAACGCTTTAACCAGGCCGCAGGCGACAGGCTCGACACCACGCGCGTGGTGGTGGATGGGCTGACCAGCATGACCCGCACGGTGATCGTCGTGGCCACGATTATCGGTCTGCTGATCCTGCTGTTTACCGACCGCTACCTGGTGGCACTGCTGGTGAAACCGCTGGATCGCATTCGTCATCAGTTCCGCCAGATTGCCCAGGGCGATCTCAGCCAGCCGATTGAACCCATTGGCCGCAACTGCGTCGGGCAACTGGTGCCGCTGCTCAGTGCAATGCAGGACAGCCTGCGTGAAGCGGTCAGCAACATCCGCTCCGGCAGTGAAAATATCTGGCGCGGCGCAACCGAGATCTCCAGCGGCAACAACGACCTTTCCTCACGCACCGAGGAGCAGGCCGCCGCGCTGGAGGAGACCGCCGCCAGCATGGAGCAGCTCACCGCGACGGTAAAACTGAACGCCGAAAGCGCGCGTCAGGCCAGCGAACTGGCGGACGTGGCGTCAACCACCGCCAGCCGGGGCGGCTCGCTGGTGGAAGAGGTGGTGACGACCATGAGCGGCATTTCAGGCAGCTCGAAGAAAATTGCGGAAATCACTACCGTCATTAACAGCATCGCATTCCAGACCAACATCCTGGCGCTTAATGCGGCGGTGGAAGCGGCGCGTGCGGGTGAACAAGGGCGCGGTTTCGCCGTCGTCGCCGGTGAGGTGCGTAATCTGGCAAGCCGCAGCGCCAATGCGGCCAAAGAGATCGAAGGGCTGATTGCCGATTCGGTTGCCCGCGTGGCGCAGGGGGCGCAGCTGGTTAACGACACCGGCACCACCATGGAAGCGATCCTGCGCGATATCACCGAAGTGACCACCATCATGAAGCAGATTGCCTCTGCCTCGGAAGAGCAGAGCAAGGGCATCTCGCAGGTAGGTATCGCCATTACCCAGATGGACGGCGTGACCCAGCAGAACGCCTCGCTGGTGGAGCAGGTCTCCGCCGCGGCCTCCGCCCTGGAGCGCCAGACGGAAGATCTGCAGCGCTCCGTCCAGAAATTCCGCCTCTCTGCGTAATCACCTCAAGGCCGCCACGTGCGGCCTTCATTTTCACTGGCTATCGCTTAAAATATCGCTATATAATTTTATATACAACGATGAGGGCGTAGCGATGGATAACCATTTTGGAAAAGGGCTGATGGCGGGCATGCGCGCGGCACAGGCCGATACGGCAAAGAACGTGGCACACTTCTGCTCTGACTATAAGCGCGGCTTCGTGCTGGGCTTTTCGCATCGAATGTTTGAGAAGACCGGGGATCGCCAGCTGAGCGCGTGGGAGGCAGGAATTTTAACGCGTCGCTACGGGCTGGATCGCGACATGGTGATGGACTTCTTCAGAGACACGCACTCAAGCGTGGCGTTGCGCTACTTTATGGCGGGCTACCGTCTCGAAGGGTGAGCGTCGGTGATCACCTCGGTCACCTGCGAAAGCTGGCCGATTTTCACCTCACTTGAGCGCTGGAATTTGCTCTTATCAATCAGCAGCAGCGACTGGCTGGCGCGGCGGAGCAGGTGGGCCTTAAACGCGGCGTTATGCTCGGTCGGATCCCACAGGTTACCCTCCTCGTCGACGCCCTCGCAGGAGAAGATAAACAGATCAATCTCCAGGGTTTTAAGCTGCGTCGCCAGGGTAGGGTTAACGTAACAGCGGTACTTACGCTCCAGCGTGCCGCCGGAACAGATCAGCGTGATCCGCTCGCGCCTGGCGATTTCGTGGCAGATCGGCAGGCTGTTGGTAAATACGGTGAGATCCCAGTCGGGGAGCTGGCGCGCCAGGTGAAAGCAGGTCGAACTGGCATCAAGGGCGATAGTCATCCCTTCGCCGATCCACGCCAGCGCGTGGCGAGCAATATCGGCTTTGTCGGCGTAATGGCTTTTCAGGCGCGCGCCAAACGGCTCGCCGCCGTCACGACTGGCCGGATGGAGCAGCCGCGCCCGCCCGTGCTGGCGCAGGATCCGCCCCTGCTGCTGAAGCCCGTTCAAATCGCGGCGGATCGTCTCTTTGCTGACGGCAAGCTGTTCTGCCAGCGCCTCGGTCGTCAGCCAGTCGCAGCGGCTCAGCAAGGCAATAATGTTCTGCTGTCTGTCCTGTTTCATGCGTCTGTTCCTGGGAAGATAAATCGATTCTTGCCAGATTATCCGGGCTTGTAAATATGATGTTGAAAAAAGAGGAGGATTTGCGGCACGGATCGGCGAACGCTCCCGTGCAAGGACGGTTTTGGGAAGGGAGCCTTTCCCTTCGCTGAGCGAAGCAGTCGTCATCGCATTTTATTCGCAGTCTTTTTCTGGACAGGATTTTTATTGCAGTAATAAGCGCAGGAATTATCTTATGCAAAAATTTTATTTATTATGCAACGGACGCAATGAACACTTCACCGCTTATTATTCTGTTTGAACCACGCTTATTATTACGCAATGGTTTTTCAACGCTATTACGCGAGCGCGGCCTTGAGGTGGTAACGCCTCTCTCGATGGAACAACTCACTGAGGAACTCTGTTTACCCGCAGACAATGGGAAAGTGGTGCTGGTAGGGGCGGGGGGATTAGGGGCAGATTTTTTCCGGATCGTGCGTACCCTGCACTTTACGCGTACGCAGGATTTAAAAACGGTGGTGTATCTGCCCGAGCCGGATGAACTAATGACGCGGCTGTTTATTGCCGCCGGTGCCAGCCAGTGCATGACGGCAAAGTCGCTGGAGTCTGAGCTTGATGCGTTACTGGATATTCCCCCCAGCATGCTGCGAAACCGGGCCTGGTTCTCACCCTCCGAGCTGAATATTCTTCTTGATTACGCTGCCGGCATGGACACCCGGGATATCGCAGGGCGGCGCAATTGCTGCATAAAAACCGTTTTTACCTTTAAAAATAATGCACGCGTACGCCTTGGACTCAATAACCGCGCCGAGTGGATAACTCTGCTCAGTCACATTTCGCAGTTTGCCGAAAAGTATAAATAAGGACATTTATGTTTATTTATCAGATAGACCATAACCTCAGCCACCTCGTTTATTACGCGGGCCTGCGCGTCAGTCTCGATCACATGGCCAGTTTACATCCGGGCTGGGGTTATCAGTTAAATTCGGTTTCCTGCATGGATAAAAAAGCCCATTTGTCGATCGTGGAAGGGTTTAATTCTGACGCCATTCTGCAAGAAAAGCGCCACAGTCTGACAAGCCCGACGACGCTGGTGCTGGTAAGGGCAACGCAAAAAGCCTTCGTGGCGACGCTGCTCAGGGATTATGGCTGTTCCATTCTGTGCGTGGATGAACCGCACTTTGCCCTGTACGACGTCATCGAAAACACGATGAAAAAATCCCGCTATCTCAGCCCGCTTATTATGCGGATGGCCGGGATACCGATAAGAAAAAATGGTATCACGTTCACACCCGCGGAACGCGCAATACTGGCCTTCCTGCGTGCGGGATGGTCAGGAGTGGAGATCTCCAGGAAGCTGTATCGCAGTGAAAAAACCATCAGTTCGCATAAACGAAATATCATGCGTAAACTGCAGGTGGCTGACGATCTGGCGTTAACAAAATGCCTCCATGATATGGGAACGGCCGCATAACACGGTCGACCGCGCTAGCCCGTTAGCGCCTACCCCCAAAGCACACCACGACTTCCTTACCTAATCGTTATATAATCCATTGCATAACGATATGTGAGGACATTATGAAACAGCGCTTTTGGCAGGCAGTGGCGTTTTGCGCCCTGATTTTACTTCCGCTTTCTTCTCAGGCATCTCGCCAGATAACCGACCAGATTGGCCGCACGGTGACGATTCCTGACGACGTCGATCGGGTGGTTGTGCTTCAGCATCAAACCCTTAACCTGCTGGTGCAAATGCATGCCACTGACAAAATCGTCGGCGTGATGGCGAACTGGAAGCAGCAGCTGGGCGAGGGCTATGCGCGTCTCGCGCCAGAGCTGAACCAGAAAGCGACGCTGGGCGATCTCACGCACGTCGATCCGGAAAAGCTGGTAGCGCTCAGACCGCAGGTGGTATTTGTCACGAACTATGCGCCGCAGGAGATGATCGACAAAATCGCCAGCCTCGGCATCCCGGTCGTGGCGATCTCCCTGCGCCACGATGCAGCCGGTGAAAAAGCCAAACTGAACCCGACCATGGCCGACGAGGAAAAAGCCTACGATCTGGGGCTGCGCGAAGGGATCGCGCTGATTGGCGAGATCGTCAATAAGCAGCCGGAAGCGAAGGCGTTGATTGAGGCGACCGACCAGGGCCGCAAAAAGGTGAGCGACCGCCTGAAGGCTATCCCCGCCGAAAAACGCGTCCGCGCTTATATGGCTAACCCGGAACTCACCACCTACGGCTCGGGGAAATACACCGGGCTGATGATGGCGCACGCGGGCGCGGTTAACGTCGCCGCATCGACCATTCAGGGCTTCAAAACCGTGGCGATGGAGCAGGTCATCGCCTGGAACCCGCAGGTGATCTTCGTGCAGGACCGCTACCCGTCCGTCGTCAATGAGATCATGACAAGCCCGCAGTGGCAGGTGATTGATGCGGTCAAACACCATCGCGTCTATCTGATGCCCGACTACGCCAAAGCCTGGGGTTACCCGATGCCTGAGGCAATGGGCATTGGCGAACTGTGGATGGCAAAAAAGCTCTACCCGCAGAAGTTTACGGATGTAGACATGCGCAAGGTGGCAGACGACTGGTATCAGCGGTTCTACCGCACCCACTATCAGGGGATCGACTGATGCGCGTGCTGGCGGCGGGCAGCCTGCGCAGCGTCTGGCAGCCGTTGATGGCGCAATTCCCGGAACATGTCGACACGCAGTTTGGCCCCGCCGGGCTGCTACGGGAACGTATCGAAGCCGGTGAGCGGTGCGACTTGTTTGCCTCCGCCAGTCTCGAGCATCCTCTGGCGCTGCAGCGCGCCGGGCGGGCAGCGTCCGTGACGCCGTTCGCCAGCAACAGGCTCTGCCTGACGGTGCGCAGCGATGTGCTGCGCGCGCAGGACGACTGGCGGTCGGTGCTGATGCGCGGCGACTTACGGGTTGCCACTTCCACGGCGGGAGCCGATCCGTCCGGCGATTACACCCAGGTGCTGTTTAGCCGGATGGGAGAGGCGGGCGAAGCGTTGAGGACGCGGGCGATAGCCCTGGTGGGCGGGCGCGATTCTTCACCGATCCCGGCAGAGATGCTGGCTGCGCAGTGGATTATTTTGAGCGGGCAGGCGGAGGTGTTTATCGGCTACGCGAGCTATGCCGCCGCGCTTCGGCAGATTGCCGGGCTGACGGTGATGGATATCCCTGCGCCCTATAACCCGCGCGCGGATTATGCCTGTGCGGTTATCACGCCGCGCGCCCAGCGTCTGGCGGATTTTTTACAGTCTGATGAGGCAAAAGGACGACTCAGGCAGGCTGGATTTGGTGAACCAGCCTGCCCAAAACCGTCTTCACGCCCGGTTGCGTAGCGCCACCGGGCGCACATTTTAGCTCTGACGTTTATCTTCGGTCTGGGTATCGAAGTCGCTCGCCGCGTGGCGTTCGTGCAGCTGCTCGTTCAGTTCACCGTTGGTACGGTTGACGATACGTCCGCGTTTGACCGCCGGACGGTTACCCACGTCTTTTGCCCAGCGCTGGACGTTGGTGTATTTCCCGGCATCGAGGAACTCGGCGGCGTTATACACGCTGCCCAGCGCCACGCAGCCAAACCACGGCCAGATCGCCATATCGGCGATGGTGTACTCTTCTCCCGCCACGTAACGCCCGCGCGCCAGCTGTTTATCCAGCACGTCAAACAGACGCTTGGCTTCCATGGTGAAGCGGTCAATCGCGTACTCAATTTTTACCGGCGCATAGTTGTAGAAGTGGCCAAAACCGCCGCCGAGGAACGGTGCCGCGCCCTGCAGCCAGAACAGCCAGTTCAGGGTTTCGGTACGGCCCGCCGGATCTTTTGGCAGGAAGTGACCAAATTTTTCCGCCAGATAAAGCAGGATGCTGCCAGATTCAAACACGCGCGTCGGCGGGGTGGTGGAGTGGTCACGCAGCGCCGGGATCTTCGAGTTCGGGTTCACCTCAACAAAACCGCTGGAGAACTGATCGCCTTCGCCGATGCGGATAAGCCACGCGTCGTACTCTGCCGCCGTCACGCCCAGCGCCAGCAGCTCTTCGAGCATGATGGTAACCTTCTGGCCGTTAGGCGTGCCCAGGGAGTAGAGCTGCAGCGGGTGCGGACCGACCGGCAGTTCCTTCTCATGCGTCGCGCCCGATACCGGACGGTTGATGTTGGCGAACGCGCCGCCGTTGGCATTCTGCTTCCATTCCCACACTTTCGGTGGCTGATAGGTGTTGTTGTCTGACATGTTGGCCTGCCTTTTGAGTGATGTGTTGAGGCAGTGTAGCAGGAGATGACAAAACGGTTTAACGATGAGAGGCGTTATCCAACGTGGCGCTATATTTCTGCGATCGCAGGTGTATGATAAATCCACCTCTGTCAGGTTAATCTCAACGTGCAGACGACGACAACCTTACTAAAATTGCCGCCTGCCAGCTTTAGGTTGGATACATGCGTAAAGGAACGTTAAGCAGTGATGCACCCTTCGGGACGTTATTAGGCTATGCGCCAGGTGGTGTGGCGATTTACTCATCCAATTACGACAGCCTCGACCCGCGCCGCTACCCGGAAGACGCGGAATTCCGAAGCTATATCGGCAACGAATACATGGGCCACAAGTGGCAGTGTGTTGAGTTTGCGCGTCGTTTTCTTTTCCTCAATTACGGTGTTGTCTTTACCGACGTCGGCATGGCGTGGGAGATCTTCTCCCTGCGCTTCCTGCGTGAGGTGGTGAACGACAACATTTTGCCGCTGCAGGCCTTCGCCAACGGATCGCCGCGCGCGCCGCGCGCCGGGGCGCTGCTGATCTGGCAAAAGGGCGGTGAGTTCCATGAAACCGGGCACGTTGCCGTCATCACCCAGCTCTGCGGCGATAAGGTCCGCATTGCGGAGCAGAACGTCATTCACGCTCCGCTCCCGCTGGGGCAGCAGTGGACGCGCGAGCTGCGCATGACCGTCGAGAACGGCTGCTACACGCTGCATGACACTTTCACCGACACGGAAATTTTGGGCTGGATGATCCAGACCAGCGACACGGAGCACAGTATCCCGCAGCCGGAAATCGACGGCGAGCTGCTGAAAATCCGCGGTGCGCGGCTCAAAAATCAGCGTCAGTTCGACGGCAAATGGCTCAACGAAAACGACGCTCTGCAGCAGGCGTACGTTCGCGCTAACGGTCACGTCATCAACAACGATCCCTGCCACTATTTCACCATTACCGAAAGCGCCGAGCAGGAGCTGATCAAGGCCACCAACGAACTGCACCTGATGTACCTCCACGCGACCGACAAAGTGCTGAAAGACGATAACTTACTGGCGCTTTTCGACATCCCTAAAATCCTCTGGCCGCGCCTGCGCCTCTCCTGGCAGTGGCGACGTCACCATATGATCACTGGCCGTATGGATTTCTGCATGGATGAGCGCGGCATCAAGGTGTACGAGTACAACGCGGACTCCGCCTCCTGCCACACGGAAGGGGGATTAATCCTCGAGGAGTGGGTGAAAAACGGCTATCGCGGAACCGGCCACAACCCGGCTGAAGGGCTGCTGGAAGAACTGACCGGCGCGTGGAAGCACAGCCATGCGCGTCCGTTTGTGCACATCATGCAGGACAACGACGTCGAGGAAGACTATCACGCGCTCTTTATTCAGCGTTCGCTGATGCAGGCGGGGTTTGATACCAAAATCCTCCACGGCCTTGGCGCTCTGAGCTGGGATCCCGCCGGACAACTGATTGACGATGAAGGCCGCCCCGTCAACTGCGTCTGGAAAACCTGGGCGTGGGAAACGGCGATCGAGCAGATCCGCGAGGTGAGTGAAACCGAGTATGCCGCCGTACCGATCCGGACCGGGCACCCTGCAGGGGAAGTGCGTCTGATCGACGTGCTGCTGCGCCCGGAAGTGCTGGTCTTCGAACCGCTCTGGACGGTGATCCCCGGCAACAAGGCGATCTTGCCGGTGCTGTGGCAGTTGTTCCCGAACCACCGCTACCTGCTGGATACCGATTTTGAGGTTAACGACCTGCTGAAAACGACCGGCTACGCCGTGAAGCCCATCGCCGGGCGCTGCGGCAGTAATATCGATCTGATTAGCGCGCAGGACGAACTGCTGGATAAATCCAGCGGCAAGTTTGTTGACCGTAAAAACATTTACCAGCAGCTGTGGTGCCTGCCAAAAGTAGACGGAAAATACATTCAGGTTTGCACCTTTACCGTGGGGGGAAACTACGGCGGAACCTGCCTGCGCGGGGATGAAACGCTGGTGGTGAAAAAAGAGAGCGATATTGAACCGCTGATGGTCGAGAAGGATAAATAATCCTCCCCTGAGGCCAAAAAAAGTCCGCAGGCGACCCCTGCGGACTTTTTTTATCATTGAGCGAAACCTTCAGGGGTTAGCGTGCGAACTATTATTCATAAAGCCCCCTTTTTCCCTGATGGAGTCGACCATGAATCGTTTAAAAACCTTGTCTGCCGCTGCTGTACTGAGCCTTTCCCTCTTCGCAGTAAACGCCCATGCCGCCCTTGAGGCAGGTGCCAACGCGCCGGACTTCAGCCTTCAGGGTGCGCTGGGCGGTAAACCCTTGACCTTCTCCCTTCAGCAGGCGTTGAAGAAAGGCCCGGTGGTGCTCTACTTCTTCCCGGCGGCCTTCACCAAGGGCTGTACGCTTGAAGCGCACGCCTTTGCCGAAGCCACCGATGACTTCAAAAAACTGGGGGCGACCGTGGTGGGTGTCACCGCCGGTAACGTTGACCAGGTGGATGAGTTCTCGAAGCTGGAGTGTCGGGATAAATTTGCCGTCGCGGCTGACCCCGGCGCGAAAGTGGCGGCTGAGTACCAGACCCTGATGCAGATGAACGGCAAAACGGTTTCTGACCGCACCTCGTTTGTTATCGCCCCGGACGGCAAAATTCTGCTGAGCTATACCGACCGCAACCCAGACGAGCACATTCAAAAAACGATGGATGCCGTGAAGAAATACGCGAAGTCGCACTCGTAACCTGAATAACGGGGTCCGCTATGTTGACTGCCATTCTGGCCGCCCTGTTGGGCGGCATTATCCTCAATTTTATGCCCTGCGTATTCCCCGTGATTTCGCTGAAGGCGCTGGGCATGTTGCGCCATCAGGGCGACATCAAAAGCGCCCGCACCGAGGGGCTGGGATTTTTGCTTGGGGTCGTACTCACTATGCTGGCGCTGGCGGGGGTATTACTGGCACTGCGCGCCGGCGGCACCGCCGTTGGCTGGGGATTTCAGCTTCAGTCTCCGCTGGTTATCGCCGTATTATCGCTGGTGATTTTGGGGGCCGCCCTGAACCTGCTGGGCGTGTTTGAGGTGGGGCTATCGCTGCAGCGCGCGGGGGAAATTTCCATGGGCCGCGGGGCGTTTACGCGTTCGGCGCTAACCGGTGCGCTGGCTATTGTGGTCGCCACCCCGTGTTCTGCGCCGTTTATGGCAGGTGCGGTAGGCTATGCCCTGGTACAACCTCCGGCGGTATCGCTGGCTATTTTCCTGGCGCTGGCGATAGGCTTTGCCGCCCCCTTTACCTTGATTTCACTGTTCCCGTCGATTGCCAGACGCCTGCCGCGGCCCGGCGCGTGGATGGATCTGCTCAAGCGCGGGCTGGCATTCCCGATGCTGGGCGCCTTCGCCTGGCTGGTCTGGGTGCTGACGCAGCAGGCAGGTACCACCGCCCTGGCCGCCATGCTCGCCAGTGCGGTGGTGGTGAGTTTTGCGGCGTGGCTGTACGGCATGGCCCAGCGCAGACGCTATATCGGCCAGTCGTATAAAGCGCTGCTGGCGGTGACGGTGGTGTTGTTCATCGCCGCGATCGGCCCGCTGCCCGGCGTAATCCATACGCAGCCTTCGCAGCCCGACGTGCAAAGCGTTACTCACACCGAGCCGGTGAAGTGGTCGCCGCAGACGGTGGCGCAACTGCGCGGGCAGGGCAAAGCGATCTTTGTCAATTTTACGGCATCGTGGTGCATCACCTGTCAGGTTAACGATCGCACGTCGCTGTCGACGGAGGCGGTTAAACAGGCGCTTTCACGCACCGGCGCCGTTTATATGGTGGCGGACTCAACGAAGTTTAATGCGGATATTGACGATGCAATGAGCGCGTTCGGCCAGGGCGGTCTTCCGCTGTATGTGGTTTATCCCGCGGACGGCAGCGCACCTGAGGTGCTGCCCCAGGTCCTGACACCGTCGATTGTGGTTAAGGCTCTGGATCAGGCCGCCGGGAAAAAAGCGTGAGGTCATAATGATGGCGCAATATGGATAACGGCTTTGCACCGCGAGACGCATGGCCCGCCCTGATGGCACGCGCGCAGGCGGGCGATCGTCACGCGTATACCCAGCTGTTGCGGGCGATTGTGCCCGTTATTCGCACACGCGTTCGCAAGCACATTTTCGATGATGTGCTGGTCGACGATGTTATCCAGGATGTCCTCCTGACCGTGCATCGGGTGCGCCATACCTACGATCCTGCCTACCCCTTTCTGCCGTGGCTGATGGCGATAACGCAGGCGCGCGCCGTTGACGCGTTACGCAAGCGGGGTCGCCACTGGCAGCGTGAAACGCCTGAAGAGGATGCACAGGAAAGCCCGGGTGAGGATCTGCCCGAGCACACAGATAAAGAGGAACGCCTGGCGCGGATACTCGACCAACTCCCGCTGCGCCAGCGGCAAATTGTCGAGCATGTCCATCTTCAGGAGATGAGCCTTGCCGAGGCGGCGACACAGAACAATTTGAGCATTGCGGCAGTGAAATCGTTATTACACAGAGCCCTTACCAACCTTCGCCGTATGGGAGCGAAACATGGTCGATCATGATGTTTTCATAAAACAGCTGAGTCAGGATGCCGGGCCGATACGCCGCACGCTGGCGAACCCCTGGCGCGTTGTCGGCTGGCTGCTGATGGCGCTGCCGTGCGGCTGGTTGAGCAGCCTGGCGTTTCCGCGAGACGGCACGGACTGGAGCCATCCGGGCGCGCTGATTGCGGCTTTTCAGCTGGCGGTGGCGTTTGTGATGGGGACGCTCGCCATTCGCAACGCGTTTTTGCTCAGCATCCCCGGTCGTTCCCCGCTGAACTGGAAATGGTTTATTCCGCTGGCCGCGCTGTGGCTGGGCGGGGTAATGATGAGTTTGCGGCTCGCGCCCGCGCAGGCGCACCATGCTGATGAGGTGAACTGCTACGTCTACATGATGGCGGTCAGCGCGCCCATGGTGGTCATTGTTATTGGCTATTTGCGGCGTACAGGGGCGCTGTATCCGCTGCGCACGCTGGCGGCGGCGGGGGCTGGCGTGGCCTGCATGGCGTTAACGCTGCTGTCGCTCTGCCATCCTGTTGAAGTTCATCCCCTGGATTTTCTGCTGCATGTGGCTGCGGGGATAACGATTATTCTGGGGACGATACTGCTGGGATGGCGGTGGGTGAGGGTTCTTTAAAGAGGGGGATCGGAATCGATGATCCCTGCACATGTGTTCCATACTGTTGCGGTGCAAAACTCCCCTCTGCGCCCCGGGCGGAGGCAGAGGGGCGTGCAGGTTACTCCACGTTCATTGCGGTTTCGGCTGGAATAAAGCTGTTGATAATACGGACGTAATGCTTACGCTGTGCTTCGGTAAAGTCGTTATAAGCAGCCAGCGTAAAGACCAGCAGTTTGCGCGACTCGGGATTGTGTTTCGGATGATGGGGCAGCGTCACAATAGACGAGACCTGCCGGACCCAGGCGCCATCCTCCAGGAATTTATTGGCCGTTTGCAGCACCTGCAGTTTGGCTGGGCCAATTTCATGGCGCAGGTTTTTGCCTTCCACCTCAAATCCAGGCACATAAAGCTTCATTTTTTCCCACTGCTTCTCACAGAAATCGTCCACCGTTTGATCTTTTTCCAGCGTGGTGCGATTTATCAGTATGTTGTACGGGTTATTGTCCTCATCCATATACCGCAGAATATTAATGGACTGATCTTCCTGCGGCGTGAGCGTCATGAAAGTGCCTTCATTAATAGGATAAGTCATGGGTGTTTTATTCATGTAAGTCCTTTTCATCCTTAATGGTTTGTCGGGATAAGGGAATAATCTCAACGCGGCGGTTTTGCGCCCGTCCGTCTTTGGTGTCGTTATTGGCGACCGGTCGGGTGTCGCCAGCGCCTTCGGTAATGAACTGTTCGGCAGGCAGTCCTGTGTGCGCGACCAGCCACTCTTTTATGACCTGCGCACGTTCGGCGGAGAGCGCAAGGTTGGTCGCGGCAGAGCCGGTACTGTCGGAATGGCCAACAATCAGGAACATTTTTTCTGGCGAGCGGCGAATTGCCGGCACGACAGCAAGCAGGGTTTTTTCGCTGTCGGGCATGAGAGTGCTACTGCCGTTTGCAAACAGCGGCACGGTGTCTGCCAGGGAGAAGAGCGAGGCGTCGTTGTCTGCGGCAAGGTTTTCCGGGAACGGAGAAAATTGCCTTATCTGCTCGCGTATTTCGCCGATGTTATGCCGGGCATAGTAGTAAATGCCGCCAGCCAGACAGGCGAACAGTAACAGCAGCACGATAATGACGGGCAGCAAAGCGCGACGGCGCCGCGCGGGCGCAACGAGAGGCGCAGGCGCAGGCCAGACGGTCTTGGGTTCCGGTAGCGGCGGCAAAGGCAACGGCGGTAAGGGCGGCATGGCGATGGTGGCGGAAAGTGCAGGCAGGATGCCGTATCGTTCCTCCAGCCATTGCGACCAGGCGCCGTGACGGGTAAATCCCTGACCATAATCAGCCAGCATAACGCCAGCCAGATCGAGCGGGGTATTTTTAAACAAGGTCTGCATAACGTTCATCAGCCGGCTTTCCGCAAGCCAGGCGATAAAGGTTCTGCCGAGCGTATAACGCTGTATGGCGTAAAGATCCTGGCCGTCATCGCGGGCGTTAAGCTTCTCCACCAGGTCGTGGAAACACGACTCCAGGGTCAACTCACCGTGCGGCGGTGGCGTCAGTGAGCTGGTCCAGATCGCCCGGTCAGGGTCGTGCGAATGGCGTTGCTGACTCAGACGGGTATAAAACGCCGGGATACAGGGCAACCGACTGTTAAGCCGTATCGAGGTAAAGACGTACTGCCAGGACATCAGCTGCTCTGTCAGCAGGGCGCTGTTTTCCACGCCATCGACGAGCACGGGAAACAGCGCCACTGTCGCCATGGGCGGGTGCGTCTCTTGCGCATGCGCGAGCCGACTGGCGAGCGTGGTTGAATGTTCAGCGACCATCCAGACAATGTGTCCGTTGTCGCTGGTCGACAGATTGGCATGGTGAAACCATTTTCGGGCGAAGGGGCCGGTAATCAGCACCATCAGCCGGGGAGAAGCCGCTGGCGTATCTGCGTAGCCTGTTTCCGGCTCTGGGGCCGCTTCCGCGCGCATCAGCCATGTGCGGGGCGCGCAGGTGGCGCGCAGCGATGTCAGCGCGTCGGTTTGCCCTTCGACCTGTTCCACCAGGGTAAGCAGCTTTCGGGCATAGCGGAACATCAGGTTGCTGTCGGAACGAAGCAGGGCAGCCAGCAGCGACGTTATATCGTCATCGGCCTGGCTTTGGGTGTAGCCATAGAAGTAATGCATCAACGAGTAACGCTCCCAGGCAAGCGCGTTATCTTTCTGATTTATCATCAGACGTTTGTCGAAATAGCCGCATAACAACTGGCACAGCGCCTCGCTCTCTTCGGCAGCCTGGTTCTCTTCCTGCAACGCTTTATTGAACTGCTCAATGAGTGAAATCAGCCTGAGCTGAAAATCCGCCGCTGAAGGAATGATGCCGTCGAAGGATATCAGGGTATCAATGCCGATCAGGCGGCAGAAAAAATGTTCACTTTTCACCATGTTTTCTCCGTAACGGTGCCCCAGCCAGAGGTTATTGACCACGGACATATCCGCACGACAGAAGGCTGCGCGGCGTTGGCGGTTTTAAATTCGAGCGAGAGTGTGAGGTTGTCATCCGGGGAGGCGGTATGCAGCGCCTGCAGTTCCCGGGCGTCGAGCGTGCGTTTATAGAGCAGCATGTTTTGCGGGTTATAAACGCCAAGGTGCAGGGTTTCCGCCTCTTTGTCGTCAGCGCGCCAGACGGCGGGCTCCAGCGTGAGGTTTTTTTTGTACCAGACGTACTGGCGGGCAAGCCATTGCGCGTGATCATCGGGCGGTGTCGGGAAAAAGTTGATCTTCTCCGCGCTCATGACTTCCGGCAGCACGGTGCCCCTTTGCAGGCAGATCCCGGTCTGATATTCAAACGCGCGCAGAGAACGTGCCGATCCCGTGGTGTAAGGTGCCAGGCTTGCGGCGTCTTCTGACTCCAGCCCCAGCACAGTCCGGACGCGTTTTTTTGAGACGTTGTCTCTTTCCCACCAGGCTTTATCCACCGCGCCCTGCGCTTTGGCCTCGTTTGAGTGATCGCCCCAGACTTTGTTGTGCTCTTTACGCTGATAGTAATGCCAGAGCAGCGGCTTATGCGGATGATAAATATCATAACCGTGGGTGAAGGCGCGCACCGCCATAGCGATCTCTTCGCCAGCGAAAAATATCTGCGGATCGTTAGGCACGGTGCTGACGAAATCACCACGGGTGAAGATAAATCCCCCTGCGAGATAGCTCCCCCGCACCGGTTCGGTTGCCGTAAAAGGGGTGGAGCTAAGCATAGGAATACCCTGCGGATTAAACTCGCGAAATATCAGGCGGCTGACATAGCGCTTTTTGCTGGCCTCTTCATCTTCGCCGGGGCTATAGGGCGGCGGATAGGAGGAGAGAATGGGGCGCGCGCTTTTCTGCTCTACCTGGCGCAGCATGGCGATCATTTCGTCATCCCAGCCGGGAATAAAGCGGCAGTGGGAGTCGATTTGCAGGAAATAGGCTTCCTGTTCAAACAGCGTTTCCGCCATGCTACGCGCCCAGCAGGCGCCCTGGCTGGCAAAATAATGCACGCTGATAATATCAATCCTGGCCTGACGGTAACGAAAGGCAAATACCTCCTGACCCGCAACGATGCGGCGGCCTTCAGGGGTCATGCCCTGTTGTTCAAACAGCGACAGGTTTTCGTCGTCCTGCCAGCAAACAGAGAGATGCAGATTCTCCGGGTGAGCGGCATGGCGCAGCATATCCTGTAGCGTTGGAATGAGTTCCGGGTCGCGATAGCTGGCGATGCTGATAAAAATTGTCGCTGGGGTGTCCATTTTTCCCAATCCATTTAAAAGCTGATTACTGAATATCAAAAATGACTTCCGCCTGGGCGTTAAAGGTCCCGCCTGCGGGGGCGGTTTTACTGCTGGCGAACAGCGTGGCGTTCCAGGCGAATTCGGCGGGGCCCTGGCTGGTAATACTGGTTTTTTGTTCTGACGTACTGCCGTCCAGCTTCATCGCCTTGCCTGCGCCATCGGTGATTTTTATGCCCAGCCGATCCAGGTTGCCGCCCGCGTCCTTAACGCGAATGTACGAGCCGTCCGAGGAGGGGGTATCGGTCATCATTGAGGCGATAGCGGAATAGGTGCCGTAGTCGCTTTTGCAGGTAATGTTGAAATCCAGCTTGCGGGTCACGCCGGCGCTGAGCAAAGACGGGGTCACTTCGTTGAAATCAATCGTTTTTGCGCTGTCGACATCGCAGGTCGGGGTACTGATAACTTTGATATCGCCAATCGCGAGCTTCATGACATACGAAGCCGGATTGGCCGTCATCAGATAGTTATAAGCAATATCTCCGGCGGGCAGAACGGTATCGCCGTTCGGATCGCTCAGGCGCAAATTGTTCGCGGTTTTAAAAAACTGGATGCGGTAAAACGAGGCGGCTACGTAATCAAACGTGCCGACCTGCGCGCCCCCGGGAAAGGTCAACTGACTGGTTGACGGGAAGTTGCCGAATGCGCTGCCGTTACTCCACAGCAGCTTAATGCCAATGCCCGGTATATTGGTCGGATAGATGCGGGTGGACGAGTCCTGTCCCGTCAGGTTGAGCACCCGCTTCCCGTACTCGGTACCGACAATGCAGTTGTCATAGCCAATATCCTGGCCTGCCAGATTGCTGTCGAACTGGGCGATAGGGGTAGAGGTGTCCGCGGGCGCATTCGCGTTAATCCGAATGACTTGCGAAGGAATGGAAACCGCAGTCGGTGCGCCGCGCGCCAGCGTACAAACGGCGGAAGCGGCGGGCGTCAAAGCAAGAGCACAAAGCGTAATGGCGATCCTTAACATCGTTTATTCCTTCTCGTGATTCAGCATGGCGACTATCTCAGGGGGATACATTTTTAAGAGGTCGGCAAAGCTTTTGCCGATGCTCTCTTCTGCGTACTTCAACACCTGAACAAGCGGGCTACTGGGTTCGGTCATCGCAAACCAGCTGCGGACTTCCTGTAAGCGGTGCAGCGCATCGGCGCGGCTGTCGATACCCCGGCGCGCCTCCGCGACGGCAGGCGGCGCGGCGGGGGGAATATCTACTATCGCGGGCGCCACGCCGACGGGACGCTCCGCGATCTCCTGCACCTGCGGCGTTTCATCCTCCACGATGGCGGGTGAAACAACCGGGGCAGGTGTTACCCCGCTGAAATCGTTAGCGAAATAGACCAGCAGATTACCGAGTACGGCAAATTCAGGCGCATCGTGCCCGAGCGTGTCGGCAAGCATGCTTTTTATCTCCATCAGGAAACCGTACGCCTGGGTAAGCGGGAAGAGGCTGTCACGGGCGTTAAGCTGCCATTCATGAATAATGGCGGCCATGGCCGTATCCGACAGCGCACCCTCTTCCCGGGGAACCTGATGCGCTTTTTCAAACTCTTTGATGGTGATTTGCAGGCCGGAGGCTTTCGGTAGCGGCTGATTACGCAGGTCGGCGAGCAGGCCGTTGGCATCCTCCAGCTCGGCGAAGGCGTTAGCGCGCAGCATCGGCGCGAACTCCCCTTCATCAAGCAGCTGCGGATGCAGGTCGTCCGGCCAGGCGCACAGTAAGGCGTGCAGCGCTTCCAGCCCTTCCGCCAGGGCGGCGAGGCCGACTTTACGTAGCCGACAGCGCATCAGAATAATAATCAGCCGGACATCTTTGCTTTTTTGCAGCAAGGTCTGACATTCGCGCTCGGTTTCGGCCCAGTTAATCGGCTCCGCCGCTTCAAAAAAGTTGCCGTATTCCACGTCCAGCTTGGGCTGGAGCCGGGACTGCAACAGGATGAACGCGGGATCGTAATCGAGCGTCTCGCCGCAGGCGTCGCTGCCCGCGATGGGTGACATCAGGGGCTGGTAATAATCGGAACAGGTCAGATGGTATGTTTGATTCATCGCATGTATCTTTTTGGCTGTGGGTAGAAGCGTTAACTAGCGGTGATACATTTCCGGTTCGAAGCTCATGCCGAAAACCGGGTCATCACAAGAATGACGTTCCAGCCAGCAGGCGTAACCCAGCTGGTGGGAGCCATCAAGCCGGGCCTGCGGCACCTGATCGGCAGCCAGCACCAGTTGCACATCCCAGGCATATTCAAAACCGATGAAACTGCGCACCAGTTCACGCAGCACCGACATATCGCTGCCCCACGGGCTGAACAGCATGTACTGGTCAAGGGTCAGCGGCCCCATGAGCAGCTTGAATTTATGTTGTCTGTCGAGCACGGTGTTGCCGAGGATCGCCCCGTCACCCAGCAGCCCGGCACAGTGGCTGTCGCCGAGCGCGGTTTGATCGTTGCGCTCCAGGTAAATCCATTGCAGCTCAAACTCTTCCATGCGCACCGGCACGCCAAAGTAGTAGTGCATCGCTCCCAGCAGGCCGTCCGGGTTACGGGCTTCACGAATGAGGTGGGCGGAAGAGGCCAGCCGGGTGTGGACAGGCAGCGGGTCGGGAGGAAGTTCCGCCGGGTCGAGGCCGATCAGGCTGCCGACGTAAAACGAAAAACGTTCGTCGTCCTGCCGGTCCAGCGAGGCGGTGTCCTGCGATAAATACCACGCGCGATAAAACAGGCTAAGCGCGCGGTGGTGAAAGATATCGACAAAATCAATCAGCGTGTGGTCGTGCTGCTCGTAGCGGGAGTAAGCCAGCTCGGAAAGGTGCAACGGCATCGCGCCCTGTG
Source organism: Enterobacter sp. 2VL (assembly GCF_005503595.1). Classification (NCBI taxonomy): domain Bacteria; kingdom Pseudomonadati; phylum Pseudomonadota; class Gammaproteobacteria; order Enterobacterales; family Enterobacteriaceae; genus Enterobacter; species Enterobacter sp. 2VL. The sequence goes on along the minus strand of NZ_SCNE01000009.1, from coordinate 22,403 downwards.
CGCCCCAGATCCCCAGGCCAAAAAGCTGCAGTTTGATTTTGTCATCCTGCTGGCTGATGGCGGCGATTTCACGCGGCGCAAAGGCCATGGTGGCCACTTGCCCCAGCCGAAAACGCTCCTGCGAGGGCAGCAGGGCTTTGCCGGGGGCCGGCAGCTCAGGCGTGCGGGCGGCAATCGCGCGCATCGTGCTGATAAAACCCGCTTCCCAGGGCTTGTCGTCATCAAACCAGGCGTCGACGGATTTCATAATGCGCCTCGTTTGCCGGGACGCGCCTTCCAGCGCGCGATCAAGCCGCGCTGCATAGAGTGCAGCTCGGTTTCGGTAAAGATATTGATCGCCGCGTGCCGCGCCAGGTAGTTTTCCATCACCAGGCCAAAGAGGTACGGGCTGATGCCGGAGAAACCCTCTTCATCGACGGTTAAACTGCAGCGTACGCCGCGCCCGTAAACCAGCAGCCCCTCTTCTGACAGGCGACGCACCACCGGCTCGGTTTTACACCCGACCAGGCTGTTAATCTGGGTCAGGGTTTCCGTATCGGCAGAGTTGGTAAACAGGCGCAGCATGTTACGCAGCGACTCGCCGCCCCGGGCGTGTTCCATCTCGGAGAGCGGCAGATAGTTAAAGCTAAGCTGGCGGATAAGCCGCCATGCCGCCTCGCCGACGGCGAATGGCGAACGCGGGGCGCTGGGCGAGCTGACGAAACGGGCGCCGTGAATCGGAACGGAGTCCGACATGGTTAGCTCAAGGTTGCCGGTACTGGTCAGCAAGCGGGGCAGATCGCGGTTAGTCACCATGGCATCAACCAGCAGATAGCGAATATGTTCGCTGTAGGGCGCTTCCTGTTGATCAACCAGGGAAATAAAAATCTCCGTGCCGCTGTAAGGCGTGCGGGTGTCATATTTGCGGTGGCTCGCCTCTTTCACCCTGACTTCCCGTCTGATTGAGAAATAACGGCCAAAATTACCGGTGTCGCTGTGTCGGGTCTGGTAGAGCGGATTAAAGGTGAGCTCCTCGCTGGTTTCCGCCTGCAAGCCAAAGACTTTATCGACGGAAAAGACTTCGTAGTCCATAGGACGACTGCGGTCCGGCACAATGTGGAAGTTATTCAGCGCACGGTTAACTTCAATACGGTCCACGCGTTTAGGAAAGAGGTTAATGACCGCGGTGCAGTGCAGTAAAAAGCGCGAAGCGTCCAGATGCGGCACCAGATCCTGCGGTAAGGTGTTTAGCAGAATAATGATTTCTACTTCGTTGGTATTATTCCCTTCCAGCGCAGCGGCCAGTTTGGCGATCGAGAAAAAATAGAATCGCTCGCGGCAGGCAATATATTCCTGGATCAGCGTGTGCCCGTGGAACATATTCCATTGTAAGGGCAACAGGCTCTGGTCTGGCGCCAGGCCTTCAAATTTTAACGCGTCGTTGACAATGACGTGATGCTGCGTTTTTTCACCGTCTCCGCTACGGACTACCACCGCCACATGTCTGCCGTGGAGCAATTCAAAGGTATGGGATACAACGCGTTCATCGCCCTGAATATAAATGGGTAACTCATCCAGTCCGTTCAAATCTGAAAAGACTAAATCACCCTGTAAACGCAGTTTAATGCGTAGTGCGCCTTTCAACTGCTGGTGGTTAAGACGATGGATATCCAGGTTAGGAATATCCGGCGGTACGGAGGTTAACCGCACTTCTGCAATATCCAGTGGCCACAGCGTGACGTCCTGGTTATTTCTGAACTCGCATCGGGTCATTTCACCAGGCAGTAACCGGCTGTAAAACGTGCTTTTTTTGGGGATGACGTAGCCGTGCGTTAAATCGCCTTCTTTTAGATTCGGCTGTAGCTGAACGACCCCCATCGACGGCGTCGGCGAATTGTAGTTTGGATAGATAATATCCAGTAATCGTTGGGTGAATTTAGGAAATTCTGCATCGAGTTTTACCTGCGTTCGGGCAGATAAAAAGCAGAATGCCTCAATCAGACGCTCCACGTAAGGATCGGCAGTTTCTATCCCCTGCATCCCCAGTCGTCCGGCGATTTTCGGGTGCCGCTCAGCAAATTCACGCGCCATTTCTCTGACAAACGTCAGTTCCTGGTTATAGTAATCTAGAAAGTTGTGTTCCACATTGCATCCCGTCAATTTCGCGACTTTCTTTTATATCGCCCGGATTCTAGAATTAAATGCGTACTTGATGATCACACTTTTTATCGTCTTCAGCGAAATTAGGAATCGCCTTTGAGCTATTTTCTTAAATCCCACTCGCTATTCTGATTAAGGGTTTTTCTTATTACCAACTGTGTTTAGTATTAATCCGAAGTAGCCAGTTGTTGCCTCTGTGAATACTCCAGTGCAGGCAGGCAAAAAACTGTTCCACTACAGGAGTAGTGGCCGAAAACGACGTCAAATTAAAATGGGATGAGTTTTGTTGTGGCGATTACGAGAAAAAACCTATTCGGAAAACTAAATGTAAGCCTGTTTAAAAGCGTGGAGAGTGCCACTACGCTGTGTAAATTACGCGGTAATCCTTACGTTGAATTGATCCACTGGTTAAATCAGATTTATCAGCAGCAGGATAGCGATATACGTCATATTGTACGGCATTTTGAACTTGATGCTGAAATGCTCGAACGTGATTTTGCTCAGGCATTAACGCGCCTGCCGGCGGGTGCCAGCTCAATTTCCGATTTTTCATATCATATTGAACTGGCCATCGAGCGGGCCTGGATATTTGCCAGCCTTGAGTGTCAAAACACCAGTATTCGTAGCGGCCATTTGCTGATGGCGCTGTTAACCACCATGGAACTACGCCGCGCGCTTTTCGGGATTTCATCCGTATTTGAAAAAATTCCGCTGGAGCAGTTGAGCAAAGATCTTGGCTACATTATTCGCGACTCTGCGGAAGAGAGCGAAGCGGGTGGGGCAATGGTTTCCGCCGAAGCAGGCGTACCGGGTGAAGCCAGCAACGCCATGGGCAGCACGCAGAGCGGCGGACTGGCGCAATATTCGACCGATCTGACCGCGCTGGCGCGTGAAGGCAAAATTGATCCGGTGCTGGGGCGGGATAAAGAGATCAACACCATGATCGATATTCTGCTGCGTCGTTGACAGAATAACCCGCTGCTCACCGGGGAAGCAGGGGTAGGGAAAACGGCCGTCGTGGAAGGACTGGCGCTGGCATTAGCCGCCGGAGAAGTCCCGCCCGCGCTGCAAAAGGTTCGCCTGCTGACGCTGGATGTGACCGCGCTTTCCGCCGGAGCCAGCATGAAGGGCGAATTTGAGGCGCGTTTAAAAGCGGTGCTGGAAGACGCCGCCAAGTCAGTCGATCCGGTGATTCTGTTCATTGATGAGGTGCATACGCTGGTCGGCGCGGGCGGCAATGCCGGCACCGGAGACGCCGCTAACCTGATGAAGCCGATGCTGGCCCGCGGGCAGTTGCGCACCATCGGCGCGACAACCTGGAGCGAGTTTAAGCGCCACATCGAAAAAGATCCGGCGCTGACGCGACGCTTCCAGGTGCTACAGGTAGACGAACCCTCTGAAGATCTGGCTATCGCCATGCTGCGCGGCCTGCTGCCGGTGCTGGAAAAACACCACGGCGTCTGGGTAATGGATGAGGCGATCCGCGCCGCCGTGCGTTTATCTCATCGTTATATTCCGGCCCGACAGTTGCCCGATAAAGCGATCAGCCTGCTGGATACGGCCTGCGCCAGGGTTGCCGTGGCGCAGCACGCGCCGCCAACCGAGCTACAGCTGTTGAAGTTCCGTCAGCAGTCGGCGAAGGCTGAACTGTCCATGCTCGAAAAAGCGATTGGCTTTGGCAAAGAGGACGATACACGTCTTCAGCCGATCCAGCGCACCATCGACGACCATGCTGAAGAAGCGACGGTGCTGGAACGGCGCTGGACGCAGGAGTGCGAACTGGTGGCGGCCATTATCGATACCCGTCAGCAACTGCTTGCCGCCACGGTGGAAGATCCGCAGATGCCGGAAGCGGAAAAAATCAGTTACCTGCAGTCTCGTTTGAATGAGCTGGAAGAGACGCTGAGCAAGATCCGCGGCGAAAAGGCGCTGGTGCAGACGGAAGTGAACGCCAGCATCGTGGCGGCGATCGTGGCGGACTGGACCGGCATCCCGGTAGGCCAGGTATTGAAAGACGATGTCAGCGCCGTCATGGAGCTGCCGCAGCGTCTGGCGGAAAAAGTCATTGGTCAGACGTATGCGTTAACCTGCCTGAGCCAGAGTATTCAGACCGCACGCGCCGGGCTTGCCGATCCGCAAAAACCTTTTGGTGTGTTCATGCTGGTTGGCCCTTCCGGGGTCGGGAAAACGGAAACCGCGCTGGCGATTGCCGACCAGCTGTATGGCGGCAAGCAGAATCTGATCACCATTAATATGAGTGAATATCAGGAAGCGCATACGGTTTCATCGCTGAAAGGATCGCCGCCGGGTTATGTGGGGTATGGCGAAGGTGGCGTATTAACCGAAGCGGTACGTCGTAAGCCTTATAGCGTTATTTTGCTGGATGAAGTGGAAAAAGCGCACTCCGATGTGCATGAGCTGTTTTTCCAGGTATTTGATAAAGGGTCGATGGAAGACGGTGAAGGGCGGCAGATTGATTTTCGCAATACCGTCATTTTGCTGACCAGCAACGCTGGCAGCGACATTATTAGCAGCGCCTGCGCTGACCCGCAAACCATGCCTGATGAAGAAGGTTTATTGAAATTACTGCAGCCCGCATTGCTGAAGGTCTTCCCGGCAGCGTTTTTAGGCCGCGTGACCGTTATACCTTATTTACCGCTGGCGACGGATTCACTCCAGCATATTGTCAGAATTCATTTGAACCGTATCGCTGAGCGAGCGAAAGCGCAGCATGACATGGCGCTTACCTTTAGCGACGAACTGGTTCAGTACGTTGTTGAACAGTGTCCGGTTGCGGAAACCGGTGCCAGGATGCTGATCCGCTTTATTGAGAAAAATATTTTACCAAAGATTGGCAGTGCACTTTTAAACCAGGTCGACAAATCGGCAAAAAATAAAACAATAGCCATGCAGTGTATTTTATCTGAAGAAAAGGAAATTGATGTTGTGATGCAAGTGGAGGAAAAGCTAAACATTTAATCTACAGGAAGTATGTAAAAACCCAAAAGCGATCTTTGGGTCGCGAAGTTTTAATTTGAATAACGCTAATATAGGGAATTTGTTATGTCTACTTTCAAAATGACATTATGCGCGCTGGCAATGGCGACAGTATCCACTTCTGCGCTGGCTGCCACGCAGGGTACCGTAACGTTTAACGGTGAACTTATTACCAGCACCTGCGAAATCGCCGCGGACTCTGTTGACCGTCAGGTACAACTGCCGACGGTAGCGATCCAGACCCTGGCCAAGTCAGGCGACACTGCTGGTTCTAAAGGCTTTGACCTGAATGTTGAAAATTGCCCTACCGGTATTACTCAGGTAGCCGCGCACTTTGAAGCGGTCGGCAGCTCTGGCGTTGACAGCGCAACCGGCAACCTGACCAACCAGTTCACGGCAGATGCAAACAACCCTGCGGCCGGGAACGTACAGGTACGTCTGTATAACTCCGACGAAAATCAGCTGAAACTGGGTGAAACCGGCGCGCCTGCTACCGTAACTAACGGTTCAGCAACCATGCGTTACTACGGTGGTTACTACGCAACGGGCGCGACCTCTGTCGGTAAGGTTTACGCGCAGGCGGCTTATACCATCGCGTATCCGTAAGTTTTTTCCGTCAGGATTAAATCCGGGGCGAGCAATCGCCCCTGTTACGCCATTTTATCAGATAGACCGTATTACCTGCGGGGCAGTACTATGAAATTTCAACGTGCAATATTATTAAATGCTTTTCTCTTTTTTTCTCTGGCAACCCAGGTTGCCGTTGCCGGGATGACCATATCCGGTACGCGGGTGATTTTTCCCGGTTCTGAAAAAGAGCAGACGGTAAGAACGAATAATAAAAATAATACACCGACACTGGTTCAGGTCTGGGTTGATGATGGCAATAAAAATACTGACATTAATAATATTAAGGTGCCATTTACCGCCACGCCGCCCGTTTATCGCGTAGAGCCAGGCAAAGGGCAGAGTGTACGTCTTATTTATAATGGTATGCCGTTACCGCAGGATCGGGAGTCGGTGTTCTGGTTTAATATGCTGGAAATTCCGCCGATGAATGAAAAGGCGAAAGACACCGATCGTCTGGAACTGGCATTCAGAACCCGTATTAAAATATTTTATCGCCCGACCGCGTTAAAAAGTAGCAGTGCCAATGAATTTGAAAAACTGCGTTGGGAAATCATCAGCCCGACCCGGGGTATTAAAGTGAGCAATCCAACGCCTTACTATTTTTCATTTGATTCGGCAATCGCCTATTCAGGGGACACCCAATATCCCCTGGCGACGGATATGATCCCGCCGTTTGGCAGTAAAGAATTTGTCCTGGCGAATAAAAATAAAGTGCCGGCAACGATCGGCAGCGTTGAAGCCCGCCTGATTAACGATTACGGCGGCGTTGTTAAATATCAGTTGGCTCATTCAACAGGTAACACCCTGTCAATAAAGAAACAATAAAACGCTGAGAGCCGCGTAGCGGGGGAGACAAGGACGTGAAGCCGAAAGAGATAAAAAAACATACACGCCGCGCAATCCGTGAGTCGAAAATCGCGGCGGCGATACGCCATATCCTTATTGCTTCTTTAGGAGCCAGCGTTTCCGTGTTGGCGCATGCCAGCACCGGGGATCTGGCAACCAGCGGTAAAAACGACGTGGTGAAGTTTAACAGCTCGTTTATTCACGGCCTTAGCGTTGATGTCTCTCGTTTTTACGAGGGTAACCCGGCGCCAGCGGGGGAGTATGCGGTACAGGTCGCGGTCAATGGTCAGAGCCGGGGGCAGCGTAAGGTGCTGTTTAAACCCGTTAAAGGCAATGTAAGCGCTCAGCCCTGCTTCACCTATGACGAACTGACCCATCTGGGCATTAAGGTGACGGCGAAACCAGAGGCCTCAGACAGCGAGCAATGCGCCATGGTGGATGAGTGGGTGGACGGCGCGCACGCGAATTATTTGTCCGGCGATTTCTACCTCGACCTGGTCGTTCCACAGGCTTACATGGTGCAGTTCCCGCGGGGTTATACCGATCCTGCCTCGTGGGATCCCGGCGTGCTGGCGGGGGTGCTGGACTATAACGCCAACGCCTATGCGCAGCAGAACGTCAATCAGTCCGGCGGGGAAAACGATCGATCCGCCAGCGGCAACCTGGGATTGATGATGGGGCTGAACGTCTATGACTGGCGATTTCGCAAGCGGCTGAACACCAACTGGAGCGATACGGGCTCAACGCATACTCACTCCATCATGACGTATCTGCAGCGCGACGTTCCGGTGCTCAGAAGTCAGCTGACGCTGGGCGATAGCGCGACCAGCGGCGATCTGTTCGACAGCATGACGGTGCGAGGGATCCAGCTTCAGTCTGACGACCGTATGCTGCCGGAAGGCTTACGTTATTACACCCCGATGGTACGCGGTATCGCGGAAACCAACGCCAAAGTACAGGTGACGCAGCGGGGCCAGACGCTATACGAGACAACCGTGCCCCCGGGTCCGTTTGAACTGAGCGACATTGGCGCAATGGGATATGGCGGTGACTTGCAGGTGACGGTGACGGAGGCAGATGGCCGTCAGCGGACGCAGGTGGTGCCCTTTTCCGCGCCGCCGATGTTGCTGCACGCTGGCGTTGACCGTTTTGGCGTGACGGTAGGTAAGTTGCAGGACGATGCGCTTGCCGAAGAACCCGGGGTTGCCCAGGGCTTTTACCAGTATGGTATTGGCAATATGTACACCCTGTACGGCGGCGGCCAACTGGCCGATCACTACGCCGCGGTAGGGCTGGGAAACGCGTTTAATACCCCTCTTGGGGGCATATCGCTGGATGCGACCCGCGCGCGCAGCGAACTTGGCGGCGGCAAGGTCTCCTCCGGCAACAGTTTTAATATTGGTTTTAGTAAGTTCCTGGATGCCACGTCAACAGACGTCACGCTGGCGGCTTACCGATACTCATCAACGGGGTTTTACAGCCTCCGCGATGCGGCGCTTGAGCGCTATGGCTCCAGAAGTAATGACTATCTGGTGGATTATCGCACCCGGCAGCGCTTTACCCTGAGTATCGGTCAGCCGTTATGGAACGGCAGCAGGATTAATTTTTCCGGTAATTTTTATAACTACTGGGACGATCGTCCGTCGACCAGCCAGTACATGGTCTCGTATAACAAATCCGAGCGTTATTTCTCGTGGTCGGTGTCGGCTTCCCGGTCGTATAACAGCGACGGACACAACGTGAATAACGTGATGCTGTCCGTCAGCGTGCCGCTGGGACGCAGCGTCACAGAAAAACCGCTGTTCAGCACGGTCTACTCTACCGCCATGCATGACAATAACGGTGGCAGCGGTTTCCAGATGAACGCCATCGGCAGTCAGGGCGTGCAAAACGACCTGAGCTACGGGGTGGGTACCTCGATGAATAAAGCCCGGGATACGTCCACGCAGGCGGCGTTCAATGGCAATGTGAATTACAACTCGCCGGTAGGGCAGTTGGGCGCGACCGCGTCGGTGGGGAATAAGACGCGTCAGCTCTCGCTGTCGGCAAACGGCAGCGTGGTGGCGCACAGCGGCGGCGTTACGCTGGGGCCGCGACTGGGCGATGCGCCGTTTGCGTTGATTGACGCGCCGGGGGCAGAAGGGGCAAGGATGCTGAACGGCTATGGTTCTCGCATCGACTCCCGCGGCTTTGCGATTGTGCCGTCGCTCACCCCCTATCGTGAAAACACCATTGCGGTGAATACCGTGGGTCTGCCTGATAACGTGGATGTGCTGGAAAGCGAAAGTACGGTGATTCCGCGAATGGGCGCTGCGGTGAAAGTGAATATTAAAACCCAGGTGGGGGCACCTGCGATATTAATTGTCCGGGATCGGAACGGACAGCCTTTACCTATCGGCGCGGATATTTTTGACCAGCTGGATAACAGTCTGGGCATTATTGGACAGGGCGGTATGGCGTTTATTCGCGGCTGGCAGGCCGAGAACAGCAATTTATATGTGAAAAACGCGTCTGGCGATCGCCTGTGTACGATTTATTCCAATAGCGATATCGCTAACAAAATAAATAAATCGGCCGGTTCGATTATCCAGGTGGAGGTGGTATGTCATTAATAAAAAACGCGCTCTTTCTGGCTCTGTTGGGCACTCCGGTTGCCTGCGTTTATGCAGTGAATTACTCAATGGATGTTTATTTTACGGGCACCTATACCGACGAAACCTGTGTCGTAGAGATTAATAATGGCAGCAATAATGAAGTCGTTACATTGCCTAAAATCTCGGTGATGTCGCTGCAGTCCAACGGCAGTGAAGCGGGCAGCGTACCGTTTAATATCACCTTAAAAGAGTGCCCGGCCAGCAGGACCGTAACGGTGTTTTTCAACAGCAGCGCCTCCGGCGCGGATACCGCGACGGGAAACCTGGTTAACGGTACCGGAACTGATATGAGCAAAAATGTTCAGATCAGATTACGTAAAGAAGACAGTTCACAGGTCATTATTGATGATGCGACATCCGGGCAGGATTACCTTATTTCTGCCACGGCGGACCCATTAAGTCATCGATTTTTAGCGAGCTATTATGCGAAGGGTGACTCAGCGGCTACTGCCGGCAAAGTGCAGACGGTAGCAGGAGTCGAGCTTGTTTATAAATAACAGGGAGTGGAATCAGCGAATTATCTGAACGTTAACTATCAGACCAGTCATGATTTATACATAAACGGTGATTAAAGAGTATATATCCATATGAGCAAGAGTAACTCACAAAAATTTATCGCACGTAACCGTGCGCCGCGCGTACAAATTGAGTACGACGTGGAAATCTATGGCAGCGAAAAGAAAATTGAACTGCCGTTCGTTATGGGCGTACTGGCGGATTTATCCGGTAAACCGCTGGAGCCGCTGCCGCCTGTGGCAGACCGTAAATTCCTGAGTATCGATATCGATAACTTTGACGAGCGTATGAAAGCCATGCGTCCGCGTGTGGCGTTCGCGGTGCCGAACACCCTGACGGGTGAAGGGCAGCTGATGGTCGATATGACCTTCGAAAGCATGGACGATTTTTCTCCGGATGCGATTGCCCGCAAAGTTGACTCGCTATCTCAGCTTCTTGAAGCCCGTACGCAGCTCGCCAATCTGCAGACCTATATGGACGGTAAAGCAGGCGCGGAAAGTCTGGTGATGAAGGTGCTGAATGACAAGTCGCTGTTGAACACCCTGGCATCGGCGCCAAAACCTAAACAGGCTGATGAAGCCGCGTCCTGAATGTGAATCAGAGAGATAAAAATGGCAACTCAAGCACAAAACCATAAGCAGGCCGCGCCGCAGGCCGCAACGCAAAATGATTTTACTGCGTTACTGACCCGTGAATTTAAGCCGAAGTCCGAGCAGGCGAAATCGGCGGTCGAAATGGCGGTGAAAACCCTGGCGGAACAGGCGCTCTCTACCTCGATCACCATGGCTGATGATGCGTACAAAAACATCGCGGCGATTATCGCGGAGATTGACCTTAAGCTTTCACAGCAGATTAACCTGATCCTTCATCATGAAGAGTTCCAGCGTCTTGAAAGCGCCTGGCGTGGCCTGCACTACCTGGTGAACAACACCGAAACCGATGAGAAGCTCAAGCTGCGCTTTATGGACATTTCCAAAGATGACCTGCGTCGCAACATGAAGCGCTACAAAGGGATCGCATGGGATCAAAGCCCGCTGTTTAAGCAGATCTACGAAGAAGAGTACGGTCAGCTTGGTGGCGAACCTTACGGCTGCCTGGTGGCGGATTACCATTTCGACCACAGCGCGCCGGATGTGGATCTGCTCTCCTCCATCGGCAAGGTGGCGGCGTCTGCTCACATGCCGTTTATTACCGGCGCGTCGCCATCGGTGATGCAGATGGACTCCTGGCAGGAACTGGCTAACCCGCGTGATCTGACGAAAATCTTTACCCAGAACCTGGAGTATGCCGCGTGGAACTCCCTGCGTCAGTCTGAGGATTCTCGTTATATCGGTCTGGCGATGCCGCGCTTCCTTGCTCGTCTGCCTTACGGTATCAACACCAACCCGGTGGATAACTTCAACTTTGAAGAAGATACCGACGGCGCGAATCACAGCAAATACGTCTGGTCTAACGCCGCGTATGCGATGGCGGTGAACATCAACCGTTCGTTCAAACACTACGGCTGGTGCACCATGATTCGCGGCGTAGAGAGCGGCGGCGTGGTGGAAGATCTGCCGTGCCATACCTTCCCGACTGACGATGGCGGCGTGGATATGAAATGCCCGACGGAAATTGCGATTTCCGACCGTCGCGAGGCGGAGCTGGCGAAGAATGGCTTTATTCCACTGGTACACCGTAAAAATACCGATTACGCGGCGTTTATTGGCGCGCAGTCATTGCAGAAACCGGCGGAATATTACGATCCAGATGCCACGGCCAACGCCAATCTTTCTGCGCGTCTGCCGTACCTGTTCGCCTGTTCACGTTTCGCACATTACCTGAAGTGCATCGTGCGCGACAAAATCGGTTCGTTCAAAGAGCGTGAAGATATGCAGCGCTGGCTGAACAACTGGGTCATGAACTATGTCGATGGTGACCCGGCGAACTCGTCGCAGGAAACCAAAGCGCGTCGTCCGCTGGCGGCAGCTGAAGTGGTGGTAGAAGATGTGGAAGGTAACCCGGGTTATTACCAGGCGAAATTCTTCCTGCGTCCTCATTTCCAACTGGAAGGTCTGACCGTTTCTTTACGTATGGTCGCTAAATTACCGTCACTGAAAGACGTGGCGTAATTCAGGCAATAAATTAATAAGAATAATCACTTTATTATTCTTAAAAGATGCGGTTGCGCAGGGATCCTTGCGCACTGTGAAAGACAAAAATATTTTGTCTTCATTTCGTTCGTTACTCATTAAGTAACGTTGTTAATAAGAGCTAATTAAGGAAATCATATGGCTCAGGATATGTTTATTAAAATTGATGGCATCGAAGGCGAATCTCTTGATGCTACCCATAAAAATGAAATCGAAGTGCTGTCCTGGCATTGGGCTAGCGCACAGAGTTCGAATATGCACAGCGGCTCCGGCGGCGGCGCAGGTAAAGCAACAGTTGAAGATTTTTGCTTTGAGCACTATGTCGATAAGGCCAGTACTAACCTGCTGAGCTACTGCCTGTCCGGTAAGCATATTAAAGACATTCAGTTTGTGGTTCGTAAAGCTGGCGGCGATCCGCTGGAATATCTGACCATCAAATTCTCTGATGTCATTATTACTCGCGTTGAAACGGCGGGTTCCCACGAAGACGAAACGCGTCCACGTGAACGCGTGACGTTCGCCTTCACCAAACTGACTCAGGACTACGTCATGCAGAACGCCGACGGCGCGAAGTCTGGCGTAATTTCTACCAGTTATGACGTAAAAGCTAACCTGCGCAGCTAATTAACGCCGGTTCGCTGACAGAGTTTTGCCGCTACGGCGGCAAAACTCTTCTCACAATGACGTCGTTCGGATGGATTGAGTGGAAACCTATGCTTAGCGGAAAAGAAATAAAACACATGCTTAAAGGAACGGCAGTTTTATTACTGTCACTCTTTTTAGTCGCCTGTAGTGGAAGCAGCAGTCCGGCGCCCGATGGTGATGAAATAAAAATAAATCTGCTGGCGGCAAGCGATATTAACCCCAATGAAATGGGCGATCCGGCGCCACTCAATATATTTATTTATAACGTCAAGGATCTGGATGTTTTAACCAATGCGGATTTCTATGAAATTGTTGAGGGGACCAGCAAGCCTGTACAGGCGGCTGCTTCAAAAGTCTATGAAGCGATTTTACAACCCGGAGAGTCGCGCACCATTCTGATTAAACCAGACGGTACTACACGCAGCCTTGCTTTCATTGGCGCCTATCGCAGCCTTAATGATTCTCTGTGGCTGGCGAGTTGGGATCTGCCAGAAAAGAAAAAGTCGTGGTGGCGGCCGAGTTTCTTTAGCGATGATTCGCGTGAGTTGAATGCGCATTTCCAGAAAACAGCAATAACAATTAAAGAAATGGATTAAACCGTGAGAACGAATAAAGTCGTCTGGAGTGAAGGGCTGTTTCTTCGTCCGCAGCTTTTTCAACAGCAAGAACGCTATTTTGAATACTACGCACATAAAAGAGCATCGACCCTGAGCCCCTTCTTTTGGGGATTCTCGCAGTATGAAATCGACCGCGAGGCGCTGTCGTATGGCAAGCTGGTGCTGCGTACCGCACGCGGCGTATTGCCGGACGGCACGCCGTTTGATGTGCCCGACCACGCCGATTTACCCGAGCCGCTAACGATTTTGCCAGAACATCTGGGCAAGACGATTTATCTGGCGGTACCGTTACGCCTTGATAATAGCGATGAGACAATCTTCAGCCAGCATGACGCCAGTTCGCTGGCGCGTTTTCGCGCGCAAGAGACGGAACTGTGCGACACCAATGCGATTCGCCAGGGGCCGAAGCCGGTTCAACTGGCCAAACTGCGTCTCAGGCTGATGTCGCAAACGGAGATGACCGAATCGTGGATTGGCCTGCCGCTGACCCGCGTGAAAGCCATTCAGCCTGATGGCAGCGTGCTGTTACATCTGGACGATTATATCCCGCCCGTCACCGGCTATGCGGCGAACCCGCTGCTGAGCGAATGGCTGACCCACCTTAATGGTCTGGTCAAAATGCGCGCCGGGATGCTGGCGCACCGCCTGTCGGCATCCGACGGCAAGGCCAGCGCCAGCTCCGAAGTGGTGGATTATCTGCTGCTGCAGATTTTCAATAAATACGAGCCGATTCTCGACCACCTGCGCCATATTCCGGAACTGCCGCCCATCGTGCTTTACGAAGAGCTGGCGAAGCTGGCGGGCGAGCTTTCAACCTTTGTGCGCACCAAAACGCGTCGTCCCAAGAGCGCGCCGGGCTATGACCACGCCAGCCTTTATCCTTCCATTCGTCCTCTGGTCGACGATGTGCATGACCTGCTGAACCAGATCCTGGTGCGCGCCGGGCAGCTTATTGATCTGCAGGCCAAAGGCAACGGCGTCTGGGCTGCTTCGATGCTGCCAAACGAGCTGCGTTCGTTCTCAAACCTGGTGCTGGCCGTTCATGCGCAGCTGCCGATGGACGTATTGCAGCAGCAGTTCCAGGCGCAGGCCAAAATCAGCGCGCCGCAACAGCTCCATGAACTGGTTCGCTCGCACCTGCCGGGCCTGGTGTTGCAGGGGCTGCCGGTACCGCCGCGTCAGATCCCCTACAGCACGGGCTACGTCTATTTTGAACTGCTCAAAAATGGGCCTTTCTGGGACAAGATTTCAACCACCGGCGCGCTGGCACTGCACATTGCGGGTGAGTTCCCTGGCCTGAAGATGGAACTTTGGGGAATCAGGAACTGATGAAAGACGATATCAACCCGCAAGTCTCCGCGGAACCGACGGAGTTCGAAGACAGCTCGCCGCAGGCGTTGGGTAAGTTCCTTCTGGATGAGCAGGGCGACTGGATACAGGAGCCGGAAGCAACGTCGAAAGGGGAAACAGGATCGGTTGGCGACCCTACGCCACGTGGCGAACACGCGTTGAAAAGCGAAAGCGTGCAGCAGCGGATTTTACGCGTGAAGGCGGCGGAGAATCCGCTGCTGGAAGCCGCGCAGCCGCTGCTGCGCGCGCTTGGCGATATGCCGGAGCAGATTAACGATATTACCCATGTCGAGATCCTTAAAAATACCCTTAAAAGCCAGATCACGCTGTTCGGCGTTGTCTGCGACGAGGTGAACATCCCGTGGAAAAAGATGGCGATCGTACGGTATTGCCTGTGCACCGCGCTTGATGAGGCGGCGCATACCACGGCATGGGGACTTGAGGCGGGCTGGTCGCAGAGCAACCTGCTGAACCACTTCGAAGGGGACAACGACGGCGGGAATAAATTCTTCCTGCTGGTTGGCCGCCTCTCCATGAATCCCACTGAATTCGCGGATGTGCTGGAGGTTTTACTGCGCATCCTGGGGCTGGGGTTCGAAGGACGCTACAGCATTATTGAAGAGGGTGACCGCCAGCTCAGCAAGATCCGCCAGCGCCTGTTGACCCTGATCCAAAGCACGCGCAACACCACTCCGCCCGCACTGTCGCCGCATGGGCTGCAGCCGCACGGCCCTGCGGTGCGCGAGAAGATTGTCATTCCCGTGCGGCTAAGCGCGCTGTGCGCTGGCGTACTGGTGGCGTCGTCGTTTCTCTGGTGCAAATTCTGGTTACTGTCGCGCACCGACGGCATCACCAATGGCATCTATGCCATGCAAAACCTCAGCGTGCCCGTGGCGCAACCTGCCATGCGTCTGAAGCTGGCGGTGCTGCTGCGTAACGAAATCAGGCAGCAGCTTCTGAGCGTGGATGAGAGCCAGAAGCAGAGCAAAGTGGTGCTGAAAGGGGATGCGCTGTTCCTGTCCGGATCTGTCCGTGTTCAGCCTGAGATGGTGAAAGTCATAGAACGTATCGCCAGCGAAGTTCGACGCGTGAACGGCGACGTGGTGATTGTCGGTCATACGGATGCCACGCCAATCAGTCGGCCAGGCTTGCCTAATAACGTTGTGCTCTCGGAAAAACGCGCGGCGGAAGTGGCGCAATATTTTATTTCGGCTGGGCTGCCTGAGAGCAAAGTGAAAGTCCGCGGCGTGGGGAGTAGTCAACCCGTGGCGTCCGATGCGACGGCTCAGGGAAGGGCGAAGAATCGCCGTGTCGAGTTTTTTGTCACGTATTAACGAGGACGACAATGTCTTATTTAAATAGAGTCTTCACCACGCGGTTTATGAAGACGCTGCTGATTGTGTGCTGTGCTGCCTTACTGATCGCCGCCATCTGGTTCCTGGGACCCTTCTTTGGATTTGGTGAATCTCGTCCTCTGCAGAGCATTGAATCGCGCATTATTTTTATTCTGCTGGCGGCATTTTGCCTGGTCTGCCTCTGGCTGGGCTGGCCCGCGTTTATTGCGCTGACCGCGACGCTGTGCGTGGTTGTCTGGGTCTTTGGCCCCTTCCTGTTGGTGGGTGAAAGCTGGCCTGTTGCGCCGGTGAGCGTCAGGCTGGCGATCATTGCCGTTATTTTGCTGGTCGCATTGTTATACGGCTTGTGGTTATTACTGCTGGCGCTGAAAGACAACCCGACGTTGCTGAATAAGTTTGCCCGCAATAAGGGGCCGGTCGCGGATGATAACAGCGCGGAAGTGATGGCGGTCATCAGTAATGCGGTTAATTACGTCAATAAAAGCCACGGCACGCTGTCGTTTTTCCAGCGCGTGATCCTGGCGCGTAAGCCGCTGGATGTGCTGCCCTGGTATATGATGATCGGCACCGCCGGTGCCGGTAAAACGTCAGCTATCCTCGCGTCCGGCCAGAATTTCCCGCTGCCTGAGCAGCTGAATCAGGTCGGGAAACCGGCTTCGCCTACCCGCAACTGCGAGTGCTGGTTCGCTAATGACGCGATCTGGCTTGATACCTCCGGGAAATACATCAGTGAGCCGGAAACCTACCTCAGCGAGTGGCGCGCGATCCTGAAAGCGCTGAAAAAACACCGTCCGGTCAAGGCGATTAACGGTGTGGTGCTGACCTTTTCCGCCGCCGACGTGATGTGCCGCAATAAAGCCGAATTGTTTGAGCTGGCGGCCAGCCTGCGGGCAAAAATTGAGGATGCGCGTCAGACGCTGGGCGTGCGTTTTCCGGTATACGTGCTGGTAACGAAACTCGATCAGTTACCAGGCTTTACCGAATATTTCAGGATCCTGACCGATCAGGAGCGCGAGCAGGTCTGGGGCGTGACGTTCCCTTATGGCGATGCCAAAAGCGCTTACGTTTCGGGGCTGCGTAGCCAGATCGCCGAGGAGTTCTCCCTGCTTGAAGAGCGTCTGGAGCGCGAAATGATCGTGCGTCAGCAGGAAGAGTATGACCACCGGGATCGCAAAAAGATGTACGCGTTACCGCAAGATTTCCATCTGCTTTCCGGGATGGTGGCGGAAGTGGTGCATAACATCTTTTTTGCCTCCCGCTACGATGAAACGCAAAGCTATACCCAGCTGCGCGGCATCTATTTTAGCAGCAGCCATCAGCCGATCGATTTTAACCTGCTGAATAACCAGAGCGTGATTCGCCACTGGTCAAACTACGTCGAGCATAAGTCGCCGGAGGTGATGGCATCGCTGAGCGCGAAGTCAGATGACCAGGACTTCCTGATAAACGATGTCTCCTATGGGCGGCAATACTTTCTTAAACAGCCCTTTAGCGAGGTGATCGTTAAAGACCTGCATCTGGCGCGCTATAACCTGGCTAACCAGTCAAAGTATCGCCTGCAACGCTTCCTGGGACATACGCTGTGCATTGTGATCGCCTTTATTTTGCTGAACGGCTTCTATAACAGCTATCACAACAACAGCGGTTATCTGGATGCCATCGAGACAAAAGTGGCTGCGCTGCGCGGCGAAGTTAACCGCTTTAACCAGGCGGCGAACGACACCATGCTGCCGCGTCTGCTGGCGATGTCACGCTCGCTGCCAGATTACGGCACGCTGGATGTGTTCAACCCGTTACTGTCATGGCGTTATGGGCTGTATACCGGCACGGACGTGGCGACGGCGTCGGATTCGCTCTATCAGTATTTCCTGCAACGACTGCTGCTGCCGCAAATCCAGCAGCAGGTGGTAGTGGCGTTACAGGACGCGATTGATAGCAGTGACGCTACGCGCATCTACAGCCTGTTAAAGCTCTATCTGCAGGTCTCCGGCCAGGGCAAGTTCGACAAGCAGGAGATGATCGCCAGCATTACCCAACTGTGGGAGCAAAATGGCAAGCTCCAGCCCTATGAAGAGCGTCAGGTGTTTGTCTCGCATCTGACCCAGCTTTTTGCCGTGCCTGAGTGGAGGCGTTTTGGTCAGGATGCGGATGAAGGGCTGCTGAAATACGCGCGGGCGGTGCTGGAACGCGAAGACTTAGCCAGCCGCCTTTACGGGCGTATCAAAGCCTCGCTTGCGCAGGATGCGCCAGCGGATTTAACCCTCGGTGAAATGGCTAAATCCCAGGGCGGCGACCTGTTTACCCTGAGCGATGACTATAGCGAGAGCGCCATTCCCCGCCTTTTTACCCGAGCCGGTTATTACGAGGCGTTTAAAAAAAAAATGGGTCCGGGGCTGATGCTGTTAGCGCATGAGGATGCCTGGGTCCTGGGAAAAGCGAAGCCGGACGCTGCGCCTCCCAAAATAGCCATCGGCAACGACGGCACGCTGGTTAACCCGGTGCAGCAGCAAATCCTTGCCCTCTATCTGGATGAATATACCCAGCGCTGGCAGGATTTTCTGAGCCATATTCGCATTAAAGAGAATGTGCTCACGCAGGATTACGGTATGGCAGGCGTGACGGCAAATATCTATATGCTGCGTACGCTCAGCGCCTCCAACTCGCCGCTGGTGAATCTCATTCAGCGTATTGTGAAGGAGACGACGCTGGTGAAAAGCGATGAAAAATCGCTGCTGGATAACGTCAGCACCAAAGGGCGAATTCTGAATGCGGCGGAGAAGGTGAGCCTCGCTTACGCCAGCATGGAAAAGAAGTTGCTCAGGGAGCGGGTGGATAACCCGTTCGCTGCGCTGCGTGAATTTGCCACCGGCAGCCGCGAACTGGCGCAGGATGGAAGCCCGGCGATGACCGGCGCGGAGCTGGGCAAGCTGATGGGGGCGTTAAGCGAGCAGTACACGCTGTTTGTGATTTACGACGATGCGCTGAAAAACGGGAACTCACCGTCGCTGCCGAACACGGCCCTGAAAATCAGTGCCGAATCGCAAACCTGGCCCGATCCGCTGAGCCACCTGGTGGGGCCGCTGCTGGACAGCGTTTACCATCACGCCAGCCAGGAGGCTATTGCCAGAAGCAATGAAGGCATTGAGGAGAGTATCGGACAGGTTTGCCGCACCACGCTTAAGGGACGTTATCCTTTCGCCGATACCACGCGTGAAGTTAAACGCGCAGACTTTGAACGCTTTTTTGGCGTGGGCGGCCTTGTTGATGAATATTACAAAAAACACCTCGCGGATAAAGTCGATACCTCTTCGCAGCCGTGGCGTTATAAAGGCGATGTCGAGACGGATGATGCGAATATGCTGGCGTTTTTCGAGCAGGCGGCAGAAATACGCGAAGCCTTTTTCCAGGGCGAGAATGGCCGGAAGCTAGCGCTGGCGTTTGATATTTCGGTTCTGCATCTGGACCCGGCGGTCACGCAGCTCAATATGAATTTTGACGGTCAGCAGGTGAATTATGCGCACGGGCCGGTTTCATCAACGTCGGTCGTCTGGCCAACGTCACGCGCCGTATCAAAAACGACAATGAATGTGACCCCCAGGGCCGCGACGGGGAACTCGGCGCTGACGTTTAGCGGTCCATGGTCGCTTTTACGCTGGCTGGATAGCGCCCGCGATATTTCCTCAACCGACAATGATGAACTGATTTTACGTTATTCGCTGGACGCCAGACGTGCCGACCTCGAGGTCCAGGGGTTAACCTTCAAAGATCAGCTGGTTGTGGATATGTTGAAAGATTTTCGTTGTCCTGGCGAATATTAAATCCGAGGGGAAGATGTCTCTACGACTGTATTTACTTGGTGGTGAGTCGCGTGCCAGTCCGTTTGTCAGAATGAGAAAAAAACAGCGCCAGACGGAGGCTTTTATTTCTCAAAAAATTCTGACAAACATGGCAGCAGCAATGACAGACGAATATTTGTCTACGGCATATCCGTGGTGTTTTGTCATATCGTCCAGCACTGCACAGGATAAATATCATTATGTCGGGGCGTATAAAGTTCTTTGTAATGAACACGGTGAAAAAAGGCTTATTGGGATGTACAGCGCGGTCTCACACCAGTGGCTGAATAAGAACATGCAGGCTGAATTTCCGCTGACCTTCTGGATGAGTAGAATTTTAAATATGGTACAGGAAAAGGATTTTTCTGCCCGCAACACACCCTTGCTGCGGCAATGGCGCACGGCATTGCAGCGTGCCTATTCGCCATTTTGGGAGTCTTTTGCGCTGACGCCAGCCTGGCGTTTTAAAACGCGTTCGCAGGCCTTACTCAGGGAGGGATCACAGGAAGACTATTGCATCCGGAAAAGCGATGGAGTTGACGTTATGCCATGGAAAAACTGGCCTGACTGCCTGTTAAACGAGTCAGGAATATGGTTATGGCGGGAAAGTCGACACAGAAAAATATTGGATTCACAACGTATCAGGTGAATATATGTCACGTACTATAACATTAAGCAGTCCGGCGATGCCGTCGTTGCTGGGCGATACCGCTCTGGTCATCTCTAAGCTGGATGGCGAAGAAGCGCTGTCGTCCCTGTACTCCTATGTGATTACGGCTAAAACCCCGGCTAACCCGTTAATTCCCTGGCAGGCCGCGTCGAATGTCGATTTAAAAGCGTTAATCGGCAAAGAAATGACCGTCACCATTGAACTGGATGGCAACGGTCTGGGGGATATTTTTGCTATTGGTAAAGATACCCGGGAAATTTCAGGAATGGTGCAACGCGCCCGTTATGTCGGACGCGATGGTAATCAGGCACTTTATGAGATTGTGATTCGCCCATGGCTACATCTGGCAGAACTGACCTCTGATTTCAAAATATTCCAGCAAAAAAGCGTGGTGGATATTATTGATGAGGTATTAGGTGAATATAACTTCCCGTTAGAAAAAAGATTGTCGGGAAGTTATCCGCTGCTGGATTTCCAGGTTCAGTATGGTGAGACCGACTTCAATTTTATTGAACGGTTAATGGAAGAGTGGGGTATTTACTGGTTCTTTGAACATGCTGAGCAGCACCACAAACTGATTTTGGTGGATAACGTCGGGGCGCATAAACGTTTCCCGAGTGAAGCCTATCACGTGATTCAGTATGCTGCCGATCGTCCAAAGATGGACCAGGAATATATCAGTCAGTTCCATTTCCAGGAGACGATTACCTCCGGGAAATGGGTCACCAATGATTATGATTTTACGAAATCACGCGCCGATATCATGGCGCTGGACAGCAAGCCGCGTAAAACCAGTTTCAACGATATGGAGATCTTCCACTGGCCTGGCGATTACGAGCAGCCCACTATCGGTGAGCAGCTGGCGCGGGTGCGCATGGAAGAGCGCGGGGCGCTCGGCTCACGCTGCGAAGGATCCGGCGAACTGCGCGGTATTGCCTGCGGGTGTGACTTTGAACTGGTGAATTATCCCGTCGAAAAAGCGAACCGCGAATACATGATTTTGCGAAGCCATCTGCTGGTGGAAGAGATTAATCAGGTGACCGGCGTGGATGAGTTCCGCTATCACTGCGATTTTACCGTTCAGCCAACCACCAAAATTTATCGCCACCCGATGACGGTGCCCAAGCCGAAAACCAGCGGACCGCAAACGGCTATCGTTGTGGGGCCTGATGGCGAAGAGATCTGGACCGACGAATACGGCCGCGTAAAAGTGCGTTTTTTGTGGGATCGCTACGGTAAAAACAGAGAGTCCGACTCCTGCTGGTTACGCGTGAGCCAGGCCTGGGCCGGCAATAACTTTGGCGGGATCTATATTCCCCGTATCGGTCATGAAGTGATTGTCGACTTCATTAACGGCGATCCAGACAGACCGCTGATTATTGGCAGCCTGTACAACAACGTCACGATGCCGCCGTGGGATTTGCCGGTAAACGCCACGCAGAGCGGGCTGGTCAGCCGCACCGTGGGCGGAGGGCGCAGCAACTTTAACGGCATTCGCTTTGAAGATAAGCCCGGGCTTGAACAGTACTGGGAACAGGCCGAGCGCAATATGTCGCGTCTAACCAAGCAAAACGAGGATCAGACGATTGGCATGAACTCCAACGTGAATGTCGGCCTGTCGCGAAACTTGTTTGTTGGCGCGAACTATATGTCGGACGTGATCGGCAACAGTAGCGCCATGATCGGCGGCGCGCTGGCCATTCAGGTGGGAGGAGGCCAGACCGATAACGTGGCGCTGGCGAAGGGAATTAACGTCGGCGGTGCGTTTATGACGACCGTAGGCGGCTACCACTCTTTGTCCGTTGGCGGTGCTCATCAGGTAAACGTGGGGGGGTATCACTCTCTGGCGGTCGGCGGCGCAAGCACCACCGTTGCGGGAGGGGCGATGACGCTCTCTGCGGGCGGCGAGCTGGTGATCTCGGCGAAGAAGATCAAAATCGTTGGTTCCGATCAGGTCATTATTCAGGGTGGCACGGTCGAGCTTAACCCGGGCGACTGCTGCGATAACTGCGGCGG
>NZ_SCNE01000008.1:0-143132 GCF_005503595.1 Enterobacter sp. 2VL | reverse complement strand
ATTGTTAAAGAGCAGTTGCGACGCGCTTTAGCGCTCTGTCGCGAGGTGGCGTATATTACGCTTTCCTCTTTCAGAGTCAACCCTGAATCTCAGGATTTTTTCTCTTCAACCGACCGGGTTGTCTGTGAAGTGATTCACATCCGCCGTGTCGATGGAGGCGCATTATAGGGAGTTCTCGCGCCGCCGCAACCGCTAAATGACAGAAAAATGACTGACTGCTGCATTCCACAGCAAAACCCCGCCTTATACCTTTTTACGCACAGACTTATCCACAATCGGGCCTGCCCGCGCTGCGCGATCCTACATTTAGCGAGACAAAATCGACTATACTGGCGAAAAATACTCCCCGGCAGGCCACCCCATGACAACACAACGTCTCAGCCGAGACTGGCGTATCCCCACAGCAGGAATAATGCTGCTGGTACTCCTCTTCGCAGGATTCAGCATGCATGCCCACTGGAATGCCTTTATCCAGTGGTGTCTGGCAACGCAGATTACCCTGCATCGCTATCTGGTGATGTACCTGCTTCAACTGAACAATCACCAGTACAGCGGTGGATTATGGCTAATAACGGGTGCTTTCCTTTATGGCGTACTCCACGCCATAGGTCCGGGCCATGGCAAATTCATTGTCACCACCTATCTCAGCACCAATAAAGAGAGCGAGCTCGCCGCACGCGTTGTCCCCTTTCTTGGCAGCCTGATGCAGGGCGCCAGCGCCGTTCTCTTTGTCTTTATCCTGGCCGTGGGTTTTAACCTCGCCTCGGGCGATATCAGCACCAGCCGCTGGTATGTAGAGAAGATAAGCGCGGTGCTGATTGGCGCATTCGGCGCGTTTGTCATTTACCAGGCACTGAAAAGCCTGCGCCCGCGCAGAATGACCATTCGGGCCATCAGACCGCACCAGCACGATGAAAACTGCGGTTGCGGGCACCACGGCGTGGGCGCGGACCTGACAAAAGGTGACTGGAAAACGCGCCTGGGCGTGATTCTGGCAATCGGCGCGCGGCCATGCAGCGGCGCAATAATGATCCTGATGTTCTCGAACGCACTGGGGATTGTGACGTGGGGGATCGCCGCGGTAATGACGATGTCGCTGGGAACAGCGCTTTCTATTATGGGGTTATCGCTGGCAGTACGTTACGCCCGTGAACGTACGGTGGCCTGGTTCGGCGGCAGCTCCTCGTTGAGCTGGCTGGTTCCGGCGGTCAAAATTGCCGGCGGGGTCATTCTGATCCTGTTTGCCACCGTCCTGTTCCTGACGGTGATCCCCATCAGCGCCAACGGCGACTACATCGCTGCAGGATGCTAAAAAAAACCCGCCAGCGGCGGGTTTTTTATTACTCGTTAATCCGTGGATGTTGATCCACCAGTCGGGTGCGTTTTTTCTGAAGCTCTTCAATCTCTGCGTCAATGTCTTCAATCTTCTGCTCTACGTTATCGTAGTGCTCACGCAGGATATCCTTCGCTTCCGCAATATCCGAAGCGGCAGGCGTCGCCCCTTTCAGCGGGCGGTTAGCCGTCTCCTTCATGGTGATACCGGTAATCAGACCAATCACCGCAATGACCATCAGATAATAAGCCGGCATCATCAGGTTCTGGGTGCTTTCCACCAGCGAGGCGGCAAGCGTCGGGGTCAGGCCCGCAATCAGAACCGAGATATTAAATGCGGCGGCCAGCGCGCTGTAGCGAATATGCGTCGGGAACATCGCCGGTAGCGTCGACGCCATAACCCCGATAAAGCAGTTAAGGATCACCGCCAGCATCAGCAGCCCGGCAAAAATCAGGCCCAGCACGTTACTGTTAATCAGAATAAACGCGGGGATCGCCAGCGCAAACAGCGCAACGCTACCCAGAATAATAAAGGGCTTACGGCCAAAGCGGTCGCTCATTAACCCCATAATCGGCTGCACGAACAGCATACCGACCATGATGGCGATAATAATCAGCACGCCGTGGTCTTCAGAGTAATGCAGGTTATGCGACAGGTAGCTCGGCATATAGGTGAGCAACATGTAATAGGTCACGTTGGTCGAAATCACCAGACCGATACAGGTCAACAGGCTGCGCCAGTGCTTAGTCGCAATCTCTTTAAACGACACTTTCGGGCCGTCCTGCAGTCCTTCACGGTCGCCCTGCTCCAGCTTCTCAACGTGCTGCTGGAACGCCGGTGTCTCTTCTAATGCATGACGCAGGTAAAGACCAATGATGCCCAGCGGCAATGCTATAAAGAACGGAATACGCCAGCCCCAGTCGAGGAAGTTCTCTTCACCGACAACTGTGGAGATCAGAACGACCACGCCTGCGCCCATGACAAACCCGGCAATCGAGCCAAAGTCCAGCCAGCTTCCCATAAAGCCACGCTTACGGTCCGGGGAATATTCCGCGACGAAGATCGACGCACCGGTATATTCACCGCCCACCGAGAAGCCTTGCGCCATTTTACAGAGCAGCAGCAGGATCGGAGCCCAAATACCAATAGAGGCGTAAGACGGAATTAGGCCGATACAGAATGTACTTATCGACATAATCACAATAGTAATAGCAAGGATTTTCTGGCGACCGTATTTGTCACCCAGCATCCCGAAGAACAGGCCGCCCAGCGGGCGAATCAGGAAGGGAACAGAGAACGTACCCAGTGCTGCAATCATCTGCAGGCTGGGATCGGCACCGGGGAAGAATACTTTACCTAACGCGTAGGCCACAAAGCCGTAGACACCAAAATCAAACCACTCCATCGCATTACCGAGCGAGGCAGCGGTGATCGCTTTACGCAATTTCGCGTCATCAATAATAGTGACATCGCGAAGCGTGATGGGTTTTACCTTTTTCCTTCTAAGCATAGCTTTCCTCGTAGACTCAGCCCTGTCCGTTCCACAGTCTTTATGGCGATCTGTGAACCTGAGATCCGCTCCATGCGAATCTCCTAATTCAAGCGTAGCAGGTTTACTTACATTGACGTTTCACGTCGATACAACCGAACCTGTTGACGCCTGCATGGGCAGTTAATGACCTCTTTACCCTACCAGCGTTTATATTTGTGATCAACTTCACATATATATTTCCCCCTCGTCAGCTTTCGTCAATTCATGCCAACGGCGTCTTTTTTACGCGCTTCGGGTTTAACCCTCCTCGCCGTTTTTGCACACCGGCAACAAGAAATAAACCACATTTCTTCACATCAACTTTACATAAAGTTTAATTATCAAAAAGTGCGTCTGATGTTTACATCAAATATGTGACAAAGATAACTAAAACACTGTTTTATTTTCATTGAATCATCATTCCAATGATCGCATGATAAATCCGAACTTAGCGCTCCCGGCGCGTTCTGCTGAACGTGTTCAGAAAGACCTTAATTAATTTTATTGCATGGATAACACATTAACCGATTCCTGAGTCGATTAATCAATTGAATTTATTGCACTATTTTTTAAATTTTCCGCCAACCACGCGGGACGAGATGTGAGGGTTAAACATGAAGATTAAAGCCACGATAGAACGCATTCCCGGTGGGATGATGCTGGTTCCGCTGGTACTTGGTGCAATCTTAAATACGCTGGCACCGGATACCGGGGCATATTTTGGCGGATTCACAAAAGGAATGATAACCGGCACGGTGCCAATTCTTGCAGTATGGTTTTTTTGTATTGGTGCATCAATAAACTTACGCGCGACGGGCACCGTATTACGCAAGTCCGGTACGCTGGTCCTCACTAAAATTGCCGTCGCCTGGATAGTGGCAATGGTCTGCGCGCTGTTTATTCCCGAAAACGGTATTCAGACCGGATTCTTTGCAGGGTTATCCGTTCTGGCCGTCGTCTCCGCAATGGATATGACCAATGGTGGTTTATATGCCAGCCTGATGAACCAGTACGGCACCAAAGAAGAATCCGGGGCATTCGTATTGATGTCGCTGGAATCCGGTCCGCTGATGACAATGCTGATCCTCGGTTCTGCCGGTCTGGCGTCATTCGAACCGCATCATTTTGTCGGCGCGATCCTGCCGTTCCTGATCGGTTTTGCGTTAGGCAACCTCGACCACGATCTGCGTGATTTCTTCAGTAAAGCCACGCCGGTGCTGATCCCGTTCTTCGGTTTCGCGCTGGGTAACACTATTAACCTGAATGTGATCCTCGATACCGGCCTGCTGGGCATCGTTCTGGGTGTGGCGGTCATCGTCATCACCGGTATTCCGCTGATCATCGCCGACCGCGTGATAGGGGGGGGAAACGGCACGGCAGGGGTTGCCGCCTCTTCAGCTGCGGGTGCCGCGGTAGCAAACCCGGTGATCATCGCCCAGATTAACCCGGCGTTCGAACCGGTTGCCGCCTCCGCCACCGCCCTGGTTGCCGCCAGCGTGATTGTCACCGCGATTCTGGTACCTATCATTACCGCGCTGTACGCCAAACGCTTCGGGAATGTTGCACCAGAGCAACCGAAGCCTGAGCCTGTCGAAATGCATCATTAACACCATCGAGCCATCCCCTCACCCTGTGGGTGAGGGGAAAACGTTAACTGAAAATCTCTTCAACCATCCCGTCCGCCAGCCGTCTGGCAGAGCACAGCCTCGGCATACCCAGCGCCACCGTTTGCCAGTTTTGCGTCACAGACCAGCTCACCGGATGACTGTCCGCCTGACACCAGTCGCCCAACCAGCCGAGCATGTCTTTATGATCCATTAGCCCGGGAGCCGCAGGCGTCGTTAGCCATTGATGATAAAAATGTCGGGTCGCGGGAGAAGCATTAATTTCCTGCGCAAGGTAGCTGGCCGCCATGCTGCGCAGGTCACCCTTAAGCATTACGGCGACGTCTTCATTTGCCAGGCGACAGGCATCGCCAAACGCCCCCCAGCGCAACTCCTCCAGGGCAATATAGCACCGCCCGGCAAGCGACCAGCCGTCATAATGCCCGGCGCGCCAGCGGGTAAAAATCTGTTCGCTGTGCTCCCCTGCCTGCACGGTAAGCCCGCGCTGGGTAAGCGCCTTCTCTTTATAAGCGGCACGTTGCTGAAAATGCGAAGAGAGTTCGCTGTACTGCTGAAGAAGGCCGGGAGACTGCGAAGCGCGCGGGCCTGCCTGCTGGCGCAGGGTCTGCAGTTTTTCCGTCATCCGGGTCAGCGCCAGATGGCCCGGGTCGAGCATACCGGCTAATTTTTCCGCCAGCCCCAGTCGCAACGCTGCATTTTCGTTGAGCATTCCCGCCATCGCCCACGGCCGCAGCCGGGTATGCGTCATTATCTCCTGCGTCAAACGCTCACGAAACTGCACCTGCTGCGGCCCGAGGTGGGCATGACGCGTCGCGTCCACCCCCTGAACCAGATCGACCATAAATTTTGGATGAATACACTCCAGCGTCCGCCCGGGACCGTCCAGTAGCTGTGTTGTCATGGTTGCTCTGCCGCGAATAAGGTTTGAATATCGTCGCGTAACAGTCGGGTATCTTCCTGAATCCACGTCGCAGTTGTAATACTTTGCTTCAACAGCTGGCTGAGCGCCCGGGTGGCGTGCTCATTTTGCTGACGAACTGCGAGGCTATCACGCAAGCTTTCTTGTAACCCGGTCAGGCATAGCGAAAATTCTGCAAAGAACGTTGCCATACCCGCCCTGACAGAGACATCGACCTGCGCCGACAAAGCTTTACGGATTTGTTCACAAAACTGGTCAATATGCTGCTTAAACTTGTCATGGAGCTGACCAACGTCAATAACATACCGCGTTCGCGTCACCACATAATCTTCCCAGCCCCAGCCCGGATTGTTCAGCCAGCGGGATACCGTATCGCGCACGCCCCCCGTCACCGACGGCTGTCCGGCCGGGCGGTTATCCAGCACGATAGCGTCGTTGAACAGCCCCCGCGTGTTGAAATTAAGCTGGTTTGCCTGAAACGCCGGGAAGCTGATCCTCGCCCGGAACCCGGCATGGCTCAGCTGTTCCTTAATACGCGTCTCAATAGGACGCATCGCCTCATTCAGCGAGCGCGCCAGCGTAGATTCCAGCTGATCGAAGCGGAGCGCCAGCTCCCGGCTGATTTTGTTCTGCGCATCCAGCATGATCAGCTCGCAGGAAGAGCGGATCTTGCTCAGCACCACCTGCGCCTGCCCTTCATCTTCCAGCACCAGCTGGAGCAGCGCGTCCGGCTCACTACGGCGCGGGCTGTGTGGATCAACCCCCGCGACATTCAATAGCGCCTGGCGGCTAAAGACATCGCCAATCGCCTGTCGAAGCGAGCGATTTTGCTGAGCCATAAACGCATCGGTGGCAGTAAGGGTCTGCTCAACCTCATGCGCCACTTCATCGCTGACCACGTTCTGGCGCGTCTGCAACATCGCCATATCGTCTTCAAGCCGGGCGATATTCAGTTCCAGTTCGCCAAAGGCCACCGTCAGCCCCTGATAGCGGAAATCAAGATACTCCCGGGCGTTTTGCGCATAGTTCAGCAACTTATGCGACGCTGAGCGCAGGGCAAACAGCGACGCATTGGCATAGGCGGCGTAAATCAGCTTACGGATCGGCTGCTCAAACAACGAGTCTTCCCACAGCAGATCGGCGGCATGACGGATATGGTCGATATCATCTAAATCAGCCGTGCGCCAGCGGCGCCCTAGCGCCGCTTCGGCAAAATCCTGCACCCAACGCTGGACCTGATGATTAGGCAACCGCCCGTGAGTGGTCAGCTCATAGCGCGCGCGGTTTGCCAGATACGCCCACATGGATGAGACCGGGTAAATCTGCCCTGGAGAGATATTTCCCTTCATCAGCGTGCCGGAGATCATCGCCCGCACCTGCTCTTCGTCATCGCTGTTGCGATCTTTCTGATCGAATTTATTCACCAGGGCGTACAGCGGCACCGATTTCCCTGCGGCGGAAATCGCCTGGCGCACCTCGTGGTCGGAAATCGACTTAAGCTGGGTATAATCCATTACTGCCAGCACCGCCGAGGCGCGCGCCAGCTGCTCGGCGAGCATTTTTTGCAGATGCGGCTGCCCGGCCTCGTTTGGCCCCGGCGTGTCGAGCAGCGTCAGCTGGCCCAGATGCGCGTCCAGACCCGCCAGGTGAACAAACTCCACCTCAATCACCGGGATGTGCTCAATGGCCGCATATTCAGAGAACGGAAAATCCACGCCCAGCGCCAGCGAGAGGCGAACCAGGTCGTTCAGGCTTTTCAGGCAGTGGAATATCGGCTCGGCCCCCAGGTGATGTTTTTCAAACGCCTCACCTTTTTCGATCCGCTCCAGCAGGGTGTTCATGTCTTTATCAATTTCCAGCCGCTGCGCCAGCTTGCCGCGATCGTAATCGCAGAGCTTTTGCTGCAACTGCTGGATCAACGTATCAATAGGCGAGACATGAGAGAAGTGCAGGATCGGCTCCTTCTGCCCTGGCGTATGGCGGATGAGCGTAGGCAACGCGGTCATGGGCCGGTTACGGTTTGGCAGCACTTCCGTTCCGACAATCGCATTAATGGTGGTGGACTTACCGGCCTTCATGGTCCCGACAATGGCCAATACCATTTCAAGACGGGTTATTTTGCGTAATTCATTATTCAGCAGGGCCTGCTGCGCGTCGACGCCGCGCGTGCTGAAATGCAAAGGCAAAACATTATTCTTTTCACCGCTCATAGCGGATGTTGTGCTGTTCAACATCGCCATCGGCATTGATTTCAACGTATCGAGATTCTGCAGGGAAAGCTGTAACAAGCGTTCAGCTTCCTGGCTTAATTCAAAAATAGTCTGTGTGTGCATGATAAAAGCCTTCCCCTAACGCAAATTTATTACTTTTATTAAGCTACGTTGTTTTAATTATTGTTTTACGGCTTATATGATCACGTATGGAAAACACGTTCGCTAAATATAACTATTTGATGGCAATCAAAAATTAATTACTTTCCGTGCCAGATATGTAAAGCATCACCCTTGACCAGAAAGCCAAAAGATTAAAAGCCAAGCCTGTTTTCAGGAAACTTCAGGATATATCATCATTATTTACCCACCTAAAATGAGGGGTATCCTCTCATCGTCACGGAATGTGTGACCTGAGCGTTCGCGGGAAAATAACAGCGTGTTGCTTAACCTTATCCGAAATGGCAGGGCGTAGCAATTTGATGCAATAAAATATTCGATATATTTAGCGCAATTGCTTTCCGACGAGGTCATATCATCAAAATGACTAAAACGACTGACAGGAAATGTCATTCCCGGCGCGTATTTCACCCGTTTTTATTTCTGAATGTCACCGACAACAGTGTGGATTTGCGCTATACTTGCCGCCTTTTTCGGCACTCTGCCGTCATTTAGCTGGCATTTTCCAGCGTGTTAACCACTTTTGAGGATACCAACATGTCACTTCCACACTGCCCGAAATGCAACTCTGAATACACCTATGAAGATAGCGGAATGTTTATCTGCCCGGAATGCGCTCACGAATGGAATGACGCAGAGCCTTCGCAGGATAACGATGCGCTGGTGGTGAAAGATGCTAACGGTAACCTGCTGGCAGACGGCGACAGCGTAACCGTGGTGAAAGACCTGAAGGTAAAAGGCAGCTCCTCCATGCTGAAAATCGGCACTAAAGTGAAGAATATCCGTCTGGTGGAAGGCGACCACAACATTGATTGCAAAATCGACGGCTTTGGCCCGATGAAGCTGAAATCCGAGTTCGTGAAAAAGAACTGATTTCCCTGCCCGGTGGCGCTTCGCTTACCGGGCTGTCTGGCACTACACTTAATGGGCTTTTCTTACCTGAGGTAATGATTATGCCATTAAGTCCCTACATCTCATTCTCCGGCAATTGTGCAGAAGCGTCCGCCTTCTATCAGCACGCGCTCGGTGCAGACATTCTCTATTCAATGACCTACGGCGACATGCCGAAAGACGACAGCAGCGAAGAAGGCTGCCCCTCCGGCATGCAGTTCCCTGATACGGCCATCGCCCACTCCAACGTTCGCATCGCGGGCAGCGATATCATGATGAGCGACGGCCTGCCGCCCGGTAGCAGCGCGCAATACGCCGGTTTCACGCTGGTACTGGACACGCAGGACGTGGCAGAAGGTAAACGCTGGTTCGATAACCTGGCCGAAGGCGGCAACGTTGACATGGCCTGGCAGGAGACCTTCTGGGCGCACGGGTTCGGGAAAGTCACCGACAAATACGGCGTGCCGTGGATGGTTAACGTGGTTAAACAGCAACAAACGTCGTAGGCGGGATAAGCGCAACGTAGCCGGTAACAACGCCCGGTGACGTTGCGCTGACCGGTCCTGCATGGACTGTCATCGCTTTCACCTCAACTCTTCAACTTCCCGCAACCGGAACTTAACCCAAATGTCATATTGATGCGCCAGCATGAGGCCACATTTTCAATGAGGCCCCGCACATGCAAACCGTCATCCGCGTCGAGAAACTCAGCAAGACCTTTCATCACAACAAGGCTCTGCACGCCGTTGATCTGACCGTCCAGCAGGGCGAAATGGTGGCGCTGCTGGGGCCATCCGGTTCAGGAAAATCCACCCTGCTGCGCCATTTAAGCGGCCTCATTACCTGCGATAAAACGCCGGAAAGCCACGTCGAGCTGCTGGGTAATACCGTCCAGCGCGCCGGCCGTCTGGCGAGCGATATCCGTAAAAGCCGCGCCCAGACGGGCTACATCTTCCAGCAGTTCAACCTGGTGAACCGCCTGACGGTGCTGGAGAACGTGCTCATCGGCGCGCTCGGCAGCACCCCGTTCTGGCGCACCTGCCTGCGCTGGTTCTCTCCCCAACAGAAGCAAGAGGCGCTGCAGGCGCTGACCCGCGTCGGCATGGCCCATTTCGCCCACCAGCGCGTGTCTACCCTGTCCGGTGGACAACAGCAGCGCGTCGCGATTGCCCGCGCCCTGATGCAGAAAGCGAAAATCATTCTGGCCGATGAACCCATCGCCTCGCTGGATCCGGAATCGGCGCGCATCGTGATGGAGACCCTGCGCGACATCAACCAGAACGACGGCATCACCGTGGTGGTCACGCTGCACCAGGTGGACTACGCCCTGCGCTACTGCGAACGCATCGTCGCCCTGCGTCAGGGACATGTGTTCTTTGATGGCGCAAGCCATCAGTTTGATAACGACCGTTTTGACCATCTCTACCGCAGCATAAACCGCGTCGAAGAGAGCGCGCAGGCTGCTTAATTCACCCGATCCGAGGAAAGTACATGAGCTACAAAGCCGTTGCCGCGCTGGCCTTTACCAGCATGTTCAGCATCAGCACCCTGTTAAGCCCGGCGTACGCCCAGGAGCAGGAAAAAGCGCTGAACTTTGGCATTATTTCGACGGAGTCACAGCAAAACCTGAAGCCTCAGTGGGAACCGTTCCTGAAAGATATGGAAACTAAACTGGGGATCAAAGTGAACGCCTTCTTCGCCCCGGATTACGCGGGCATCATCCAGGGGATGCGCTTTAACAAAGTGGACATCGCCTGGTACGGCAACCTCTCCGCAATGGAAGCGGTAGACCGCGCCAACGGCCAGGTGTTTGCGCAGACCGTGGCGGCAGATGGCTCCCCGGGCTACTGGAGCGTGCTGATTGTTAACAAAGACAGCCCGATCAATAACCTCAACGAGCTGCTCGCCAAACGCAAGGATCTGACCTTTGGCAACGGCGACCCGAACTCCACCTCCGGGTTCCTGGTGCCGGGCTATTACGTCTTCGCCAAAAACAACGCCTCCGCCAGCGACTTCAAGCGCACCGTCAACGCCAGCCACGAAACCAACGCCCTGGCCGTCGCGAACAAGCAGGTGGACGTTGCAACCAACAACACCGAAAACCTCGACAAGCTGAAGACTTCCGCACCGGACAAGCTGAAAGAACTGAAGGTGATCTGGAAATCACCGCTGATCCCGGGCGATCCGATCGTGTGGCGTAAAAACCTCTCCGAAAGCACCAAGGACAAGGTGTACGACTTCTTTATGACCTACGGCAAAACGCCGGAAGAAAAAGCCGTTCTGGAGAAGCTGGGCTGGGCACCGTTCCGCGCCTCAAGCGACCTGCAGCTGGTCCCGATTCGCCAGCTGGCACTGTTCAAACAGATGCAGGGCGTGAAGGACAACAAGGGGCTGAAGGAAGAGGAGAAGACCAGCAAAGTGTCTGAAATTCAGGCGCAGCTGGACGATCTCGACCGCCTGACCGCCGCGCTCGGCGCGATGACCAGCGTGAATAAAGCGGTGCAGTAAATCTTTTCTCCCTCTCCCTGTGGGAGAGGGCCGGGGTGAGGGCATCAGCGCGCACATTTCCCCCTCACCCTAACCCTCTCCCTCAAGGGAGAGGGGACTAAACCCAAAGGAGTCACCATGCAAACCATCACACTCCCACCGCCAAAGCGCAGCTGGTTCTCGCTGATCAGCTGGGCCATCCTGCTGGCGGTGCTCGTTATCTCCTGGAAGGGCGCGGAAATGGACCCGCTGCTGCTGGTCAAAGACGCGGGCAACATGGCGACCTTCGCCGCCGATTTCTTCCCGCCGGACTTCAGCCAGTGGCAGGATTACCTTGGCGAAATGGCCATTACCCTGCAAATCGCCGTCTGGGGCACCGCCCTCGCCGTCATCCTCTCCATCCCGTTTGGCCTGATGAGCGCCGAAAACATCGTGCCATGGTGGGTTTATCAGCCGATGCGCCGCCTGATGGACGCCTGCCGCGCCATCAACGAAATGGTCTTCGCCATGTTGTTTGTGGTCGCCGTCGGTCTCGGCCCGTTTGCGGGCGTAATGGCGCTGTTTATACACACCACCGGCGTGCTCTCCAAGCTGCTCTCCGAAGCGGTGGAAGCCATTGAACCTGGCCCGGTCGAGGGCATACGCGCCACCGGGGCCAACAAAATTGAAGAGATCCTCTACGGCGTACTGCCGCAGGTCATGCCGCTGCTGATCTCCTATTCGCTCTACCGCTTTGAATCCAACGTTCGCTCGGCAACCGTCGTCGGCATGGTCGGCGCGGGCGGGATTGGCGTCACCCTGTGGGAAGCGATTCGCGGCTTCCAGTTCCAGCAAACCTGCGCCCTGATGGTGCTCATCATCATCACCGTCAGCCTGCTGGATTTCCTCTCTCAACGTTTGCGTAAGCACTTCATCTGAGAAGCGAGGCTTTGTTATCTATGCACTTATCCAGACATCCGACCAGTTACCCCACCCGCTGGCAGGAGATCGCGGCAAAGCTCGAAGTGGAGCTGCGCATGCACTACCGCTGCGGGGACTATCTGCCCGCCGAGCAGCAGCTTGCCGACCGCTACGAGGTCAACCGCCATACCCTGCGCCGGGCTATCGATCAGCTGGTCGAGCGCGGCTGGGTGCAGCGCCGTCAGGGCGTCGGCGTACTGGTGCTGATGCGCCCGTTCGACTACCCGTTGAATGCGCAGGCGCGCTTTAGCCAGAACCTGCTCGATCAGGGCAGCCACCCGACCAGCGAAAAGCTGCTCTCGGTGCTGCGCCCGGCCTCCTGCCACGTGGCGGACGCGCTGGGCATTGCCGAAGGTGAAAACGTCGTACACCTGCGCACCCTGCGCCGGGTCAACGGCGTGGCGGTGTGTCAGATTGACCACTACTTTGCCGACCTCTCCCTCTGGCCGGTGCTGCAACACTTCGCCAGCGGTTCGCTGCATGACTTTCTGCAGGATGCCACGGGCATCGCGCTCAAACGCACCCAGACGCGCATCAGCGCCCGCCGCGCGCAGGCAAAAGAGAGCAAGGTGCTGGAGATCCCCAACATGGCCCCGCTGCTCTGCGTGCGCACCCTCAACCACCGTGACGGCGAAATCAACGCAACGGAGTACTCCGTCAGCCTGACCCGCGCCGACATGATTGAATTCACCATGGAGCACTGAATGCACTTCGATACCGCCACCCGTCAGCGCTGGATGCGCGTCCTGACCCACAGCCAGCCCGCTGCGCTGCAGGCGCGCATGAACGCGCTCAATCTGGCCCCCGATTACGAGACCCTCCGCGCCCCGGAAATTGGCCTGGTACAAATCCAGGCGCGCATGGGCGGCACGGGCGATCGCTTTTTCGCCGGTGATGCCACCCTCACCCGCGCCGTTATTCGTCTGAACAGCGGCACGCTGGGTTACGGCTACGTTCTCGGACGCGATAAACAGCACGCCGAACGCTGCGCGGTAATCGACGCGCTGCTGCAGGAACACCCGCATTTCCAGTCGCTTATGGAAACCCTGATTGCCCCGCTGGAAGCCGACCGCGCCGCGCGCCTTGCCGCCCGTCAGGCCGAGGTCAACACCAGCCGGGTCGACTTCTTTACGCTCGTTCGCGGAGATAACGCATGACGCTTCAACCCGCTTTTACCCTGGCCGTCCAGGATGCCCAACAAAGTTTTCGTCGCCTGCTGAAAGCCATGAGCGAGCCGGGCGTCATCGTCTCGCTGCATCAGCTTTCGCAGGGCTGGCTGCCGCTGAACCTCGCCACCACCAGCGTGCTGCTGACGCTGGCCGACAACGACACGCCGGTGTGGCTCTCCGGCGCGATGGCGAACGATATTGCCTGTCAGAACCTGCGTTTTCACACCAGCGCCCCGCTGGTTGATCAGCCCCAGCAGGCGGTGTTTGCTGTGGCCGACGAGCAGATCAGCCACGAGCAACTCAACGCCCTGAGCGAAGGCAGCGCCGTGGCCCCGGAAACCAGCGCCACGCTGATCCTGCAGGTCGCCAGCCTGAGCGGTGGCCGCATGCTGCGCCTGACCGGGGCGGGCATTGCCGATGAACGCATGGTCGCCCCGCAGCTGCCGGAGTGCATCATCCATGAGCTGACCGAGCGTCCGCACCCGTTCCCGCTCGGCATCGATCTGATCCTCACCTGCGGCGAGCGCCTGCTGGCGATCCCGCGGACCACCCACGTGGAGGTGTGCTGATGTACGTAGCCGTTAAAGGGGGCGAGAAGGCGATTGCCGCCGCCCATGCGCTGCAGGCGCACCGGCGTCGGGGCGATGCACAGCTTCCCGAGCTGAGCGTTGCCCAGGTTGAGCAGCAGTTAAACCTGGCCGTCGACCGCGTAATGACCGAAGGCGGCGTTGCCGACCGCGAGCTGGCGGCGCTGGCGCTTAAGCAGGCCAGCGGCGATAACGTCGAAGCGATTTTCCTGCTGCGCGCATACCGCACCACGCTGGCAAAGCTGGCGGTGAGCGAGCCGGTGAACACCGCCGACATGCGCCTGGAGCGCCGTATCTCGGCCGTTTACAAGGATATTCCCGGCGGTCAGCTGCTTGGCCCGACCTATGATTACACCCACCGCCTGCTGGATTTCACCCTGCTGGCGAACGGCGACGCGCCGTCGCTTGCCACCTCCGAAGCAGCGCAGGAAGCCTCTCCGCACGTCTTTAGCCTGCTGGCGAAGCAGGGCCTGGCAAAAGCGGAAGAAGATTCCGGCTCAGTGCCCGACGACATTACCCGCACGCCGCCGGTCTATCCGTGCTCGCGCTCGTCGCGCCTGCAGCAGTTGATGCGCGGCGACGAGGGGTATCTGCTGGCGCTGGCCTACTCCACCCAGCGCGGCTACGGTCGCAACCATCCGTTTGCGGCGGAGATCCGCAGTGGCTATATCGACGTCAATATCGTGCCGGAAGAGCTCGGTTTTGCAGTAAACGTCGGCGAACTGCTGGTCACCGAATGCGAAATGGTTAACGGCTTTGTCGCGCCGGAGAACGATGACCCGCACTTTACCCGCGGATACGGGCTGGTGTTCGGCATGGGCGAGCGCAAGGCGATGGCGATGGCGCTGGTTGACCGTGCGCTCCAGGCGCCGGACTACGGCGAGCACGTCGCAGGCCCGGCGCAGGACGAAGAGTTCGTGCTGGCCCACGCCGACAACGTCGAGGCCGCAGGCTTTGTGTCGCACCTCAAGCTGCCCCACTACGTCGATTTCCAGGCCGAACTGGAACTGCTGAAACGCCTGCAACGGGAGCGCAAACATGGCTAACTTAAGCGGCTACAACTTTGCCTATCTGGACGAGCAAACCAAACGCATGATCCGCCGCGCCATCCTGAAAGCCGTCGCCATTCCGGGCTATCAGGTGCCGTTCGGCGGACGCGAAATGCCGATGCCCTACGGCTGGGGCACCGGCGGCATTCAGCTCACCGCCAGCGTCATCGGCGAAGCGGACGTGCTGAAGGTTATCGACCAGGGCGCGGACGACACTACCAACGCGGTGTCAATTCGCAACTTCTTCAAACGCATCACGGGCGTGAATACCACCGAAAAAACCGAAGACGCGACGCTGATCCAGACCCGTCACCGCATCCCTGAAACGCCGCTCGCGGAAGATCAGATTTTGATTTTCCAGGTGCCCATCCCCGAGCCGCTGCGCTTTATCGAGCCGCGCGAAACCGAGACCCGCACCATGCACGCCCTCGAAGAGTACGGCGTGATGCAGGTGAAGCTGTACGAGGATATCGCCCGCTTCGGCCATATCGCCACCACTTACGCCTACCCAGTAAAGGTAAACGGGCGCTACGTGATGGACCCGTCCCCGATCCCGAAATTCGATAACCCGAAGATGGACATGATGCCCGCCCTCCAGCTGTTTGGTGCCGGGCGCGAAAAACGCATCTATGCCGTTCCGCCGTATACCCGCGTGGAGAGTCTCGATTTTGACGACCATCCGTTTACGGTGCAGGCCTGGGACGAGCCTTGCGCCATCTGCGGCTCAACGCACAGCTATCTGGACGAAGTGGTGCTGGATGATACGGGCAAACGGATGTTTGTCTGCTCCGACACCGACTACTGCCGCCAACAGAGCGAGGCCAACAGCCAATGAAACCGCTGCTTTCGGTTAACAACCTGACCCACCTTTACGCGCCGTGCAAAGGCTTTAGCGACGTATCGTTCGAGCTGTGGCCAGGGGAAGTGCTGGGAATTGTCGGCGAGTCCGGCTCCGGCAAAACCACCCTGCTGAAATCGATCTCCGCGCGTCTGACGCCACAAAACGGCGACATTCTCTATGAGGGGGCGTCACTGTACGGCATGAGCGAGGCCGAGCGCCGCCGCCTGCTGCGCACCGAGTGGGGCGTGGTGCACCAGCACCCGATGGACGGCCTGCGCCGTCAGGTTTCGGCGGGGGGCAATATCGGCGAACGGCTGATGGCGACCGGCGCGCGCCACTACGGCAACATCCGCGCCACGGCGCAGCACTGGCTGGAGGAGGTTGAGATCCCCGCCTCACGTATCGACGACCTGCCAACCACCTTTTCCGGCGGTATGCAGCAGCGCTTACAGATTGCCCGCAATCTGGTGACCCATCCGAAGCTGGTGTTTATGGATGAGCCAACGGGCGGCCTCGACGTCTCCGTGCAGGCGCGACTGCTCGACCTGCTGCGCGGTCTGGTGGTGGAGCTGAACCTGGCAGTGGTGATTGTCACCCACGATTTGGGCGTTGCGCGCCTGCTGGCCGACCGTCTGCTGGTGATGAAGCAGGGTCAGGTGGTGGAAAGTGGGTTAACCGACCGCGTGCTCGACGATCCGCATCATCCGTACACCCAGCTGCTGGTGTCGTCGGTGTTGCAGAACTGAGGCCGCTGTAGCCGGGTGGCGCTGCGCTTACCCGGCCTACGAACAGCCAAACAACACCACACCTGTAGGCCGGGTAAGGCGAAGCCGCCACCCGGCAAATGACCACCGCACCAGTATTTCCTGTAGGCCGGGTAAGCAAAGCGCCACCCGGCAAAAATCCCGCGAGGCCAACATGATCCACGTTGAAAATGTCAGTAAAACCTTTGTGCTCCACCAGCAAAACGGCGTGCGCTTGCCGGTCCTGCAAAACGCCTCGCTTGAGGTCACCCGCGGCGAATGCGTGGTGCTGCACGGTCACTCCGGCAGCGGCAAATCCACCCTGCTGCGCTCCCTGTACGCCAACTACCTGCCGGACGAAGGCCATATTCGCATCCGTCATCACGACGAGTGGGTCGATCTGGTGCAAGCCCCGGCGCGCAAGGTTCTCGAAGTGCGTCGCTCGACGATCGGCTGGGTCAGCCAGTTCCTGCGGGTGATCCCGCGCGTCTCGGCCCTGGACGTGGTCATGCAGCCCCTGCTCGATCTCGGCATGCCGCGCGAGACCTGCGCCGCCAAAGCTGCCGACCTGCTAACGCGCCTGAACGTGCCGGAACGCCTGTGGCACCTCGCCCCGTCGACCTTTTCCGGCGGCGAGCAGCAGCGCGTTAACATCGCGCGCGGCTTTATCGTCGACTACCCGATTCTCCTTCTCGACGAACCCACCGCTTCGCTGGACGAAAAAAACAGCGCGGCCGTGGTGGCGTTGATCGAACAGGCCAAAGCGCGCGGCGCGGCGATCGTCGGGATCTTCCACGACGAAGCCGTGCGCGCCCGCGTGGCGGACAGACTGCACCCGATGGGGACCCCTGCATGATTATCAATAACGTAAAGCTGGTGCTGGAAAATGAGGTGGTTGACGGCTCAATCGAGATCCAGGACGGCGTCATCCGCGCGTTCGCTGAAACCCAGAGCCGCGCGCCCGAGGCGATGGACGGCGACGGCGGCTGGCTGCTGCCGGGGCTGATCGAACTGCATACCGATAACCTGGACAAATTCTTCACCCCGCGTCCGAAGGTCGACTGGCCCGCCCATTCAGCGATGAGCAGCCACGACGCGCTGATGGTCGCCAGCGGCATCACCACCGTGCTGGACGCGGTAGCCATCGGCGACGTGCGCGACGGCGGCGACCGCCTTGAGAATCTGGAGAAGATGATTAACGCCGTGGAAGAGACGCAGAAACGCGGCCTGAACCGCGCCGAGCATCGCCTGCATCTGCGCTGCGAACTGCCGCACCACACCACCCTGCCGCTGTTTGAAAAGCTGGTGGAGCGCGAGCCGGTTTCACTGGTCTCGCTAATGGATCACTCGCCCGGCCAGCGCCAGTTCGCCAACATTGAAAAATATCGCGAGTACTACCAGGGCAAATACTCCCTGAACAACGAGGAGATGGCCCGTTATGAAGAGGAGCAGCTGGCGCTGGCCGCGCAGTGGTCGCAGCCCAACCGCCTCGCCATTGCCACGATGTGCCGGGCGCGCAGCATCGCCCTCGCAAGCCACGATGACGCCACGCACGATCATGTCTTCGAATCACACCAGCTTGGCAGCGTTATCGCCGAATTTCCTACCACGTTCGACGCAGCAGACGCCTCACGCAGGCACGGCATGAACGTGCTGATGGGCGCACCCAACATCGTGCGCGGCGGCTCTCACTCCGGCAACGTGGCGGCAAGCAAGCTCGCCTCGCTCGGCCTGCTGGATATTCTCTCCTCTGACTATTACCCGGCAAGCCTGCTGGACGCGGCCTTCCGCGTGGCGGATGACGATGACAACCGTTTCACCCTGCCACAGGCGATCCGTCTGGTGACCAAAAACCCGGCATCGGCGCTGAATCTTCACGATCGCGGCGAGATTGCCGAAGGCAAACGGGCAGACCTGGTGCTGGCGCACCGAAAGGGTGAGCACGTTCATATCGACCACGTCTGGCGTCAGGGAAAACGGGTGTTCTGATGGGAAAATTGATCTGGTTGATGGGGCCATC
Organism: Enterobacter sp. 2VL; assembly: GCF_005503595.1. Taxonomy (NCBI): domain Bacteria; kingdom Pseudomonadati; phylum Pseudomonadota; class Gammaproteobacteria; order Enterobacterales; family Enterobacteriaceae; genus Enterobacter; species Enterobacter sp. 2VL. The sequence continues at coordinate 124,587 of NZ_SCNE01000008.1, read as the reverse complement.
CGGCTCCGGTAAGGACAGCCTGCTGTCGGCCCTGCGCGAGCGCGAGCATGCGCAGCTGCTGGTCGCGCATCGCTATATTACCCGCCCGGCCCATGCCGGGAGTGAGAACCACATTGCGCTAAGCGAACAGGAGTTTTTCACCCGCGCCGGGCAAAACCTGCTGGCGCTGAGCTGGCACGCCAACGGCCTGTACTACGGCGTCGGCATTGAGATCGACCTGTGGCTGCATGCCGGTTTCGACGTGCTGGTTAACGGCTCGCGCGCCCATCTGCCGCAGGCGCGCGCCCGCTATGCGGCGGCGCTGCTGCCGGTCTGCCTGGAGGTATCGCCCGAGGTGTTGCGCCATCGCCTGCACGCCCGGGGCCGCGAATCGGCCCGCGAAATCGATCAGCGGCTCGAACGGGCGGCGCGTTATACCCCGTCGGCGTGTCATATCCTCAATAACGATGGAAGTTTGCTACAGTCAGTCGAGACCTTTTTATCGCTTATCCGCCAGAAGGAGAATCAGCATGCCTGACTGCCCGCTTCGCCCCGCCACCCCCGACGACGCGCAAATCGTCTATTCCCTGATCTGCGAGCTTAAGCAGGCAGAATTCGACCATCAGGCGTTTCACGCAGGCTATCTTGCCAACCTGCAGGACCACAATATGCGCTACCAGCTTGCCGAACTGGACGGGCAGGTTATCGGCATGATCGGCCTGCATATGCAGTTTCACCTGCATCACGCCAGATGGATCGGCGAGATCCAGGAGCTGGTGGTGATGCCGCAGGCGCGTGGGTTGAAAGTGGGCAGCCAGCTGCTGGCGTGGGCGGAGGAGGTCGCGCGCCAGGCAGGCGCCGAGCTGACGGAGCTGTCCACCAGCGTGAAGCGCGTGGATGCGCACCGCTTTTATCTACGCGAAGGGTACACGCAAAGCCATTTCAGGTTCACCAAACCGCTGTAAAGGTACGATATGAGTCTGACGATTACGTTAACGGGCACGGGTGGCGCTCAGCTGGTGCCGGTATTTGGCTGCGACTGCCCGGCCTGCCGCCGGGCGCGGTTGCAGGAAAATCACCGTCGTCGTCCCTGCAGCGCGGCGGTCAAATTCAATGACGCGGTGACCCTGCTGGATGCGGGCATTCCACACCTGATGGACGACTGGCCGGCTGGCAGCTTCCAGCAGTTTTTACTGACGCATTACCACATGGATCATGTTCAGGGACTGTTTCCCCTGCGCTGGGGCGTGGGCGCGGCAATCCCGGTGTACGGGCCGCCTGACGAGGCGGGCTGCGATGATCTGTTCAAACACCCCGGCATTCTCGATTTCAGCCATAGGGTCGAGCCCTTTGTCGTCTTCGAACTTCAGGGTCTGCGTGTCACGCCGCTGCCGCTTAACCACTCAAAGCTGACCTTTGGCTACCTGCTGGAAAGCGCTCACAGCCGCGTGGCCTGGCTGTCCGACACCGCCGGTCTGCCGGAGAAAACGGTCAAGTTCCTGATCAACAACCGGCCACAGGCGATGATCATCGACTGTAGTCATGAACCACGCGCCGAAACGCCGCGCAACCATTGCGATCTCAACACGGTCATCGTCCTGAACAAGGTGATTGGTTGCCCGCAGGTGATCCTGACGCATATCAGCCATCAGTTTGACGTCTGGATGATGGATAACCCGCTGCCGGAAGGGTTTGAAGCGGGCTATGACGGGATGGTGCTGGCGCTGGACTAGCTTTCTCCCTCTCCCCGTGGGAGAGGGCCGGGGTGAGGGCATCAGGCCGCACGGTATCACCTATCGTAATCATCCTCTAACCGTCGCTCATCTTCCTCTAACTGCCGCCGATCGTCGTCGAGCTGGCGCTGACGTTCATCCAGGCGACGGCGTCTGTCCTCAAGCTGCCTGCGGCGATCGTCATACTGGCGGCTGTCCGTACGGCGACGATCGTCATACCGATCATCATCATCGCTACGGCTGCTGCCGGGATTATAGGCGTCGTTAATCGCCTGCTGGATGTTGCCAATGGCATCATCAATCACATCGGCATGAACCTGGCCGGTCAGCGTCAGCAGGCCAAATAACAGAGCGGTAGAGTAACGTTTCATAAAGCCAGTCTCGCAGCGGTTGAGCTGGCTTTACGGTAATGAACGTCCCGGGAGCGAGGTAGCGGAGAAATCTCAAATAATCCTCGCCTGCTTTTTCACATCCACGGCCTGTTCGACACGTCAATTTTGACGATTGGCCGCTTTTCGTCAGGGTTCTGACGACACATCGCCCGTAGCGTCAGGCAATACCCACATCAAAAACATGGCATAGAAGCTGCATAGTCACTGCGAAAGAATTGACTAACGGGAGCAGACTGATGAAAAAAGTCGTCACGGTGTGTCCTTATTGTGCCTCAGGTTGCAAGATCCACCTGGTGGTCGATAACGGCAAAATCGTCCGGGCGGAGGCAGCGCAAGGGAAAACCAACCAGGGGACGCTGTGCCTGAAAGGCTACTATGGCTGGGATTTTATTAACGATACCCAGATCCTTACCCCTCGCCTGAAAACCCCCATGATCCGCCGCAAGCGCGGTGGCAGGCTGGAATCCGTCTCCTGGGACGAGGCGCTGGACTACGTCGCCACGCGCCTGAGCGCCATCAAAGCCAAGTACGGTCCGGATGCCATTCAGACCACCGGCTCGTCGCGCGGGACAGGGAATGAAACCAACTATGTGATGCAAAAATTCGCACGCGCCGTTATTGGTACCAATAACGTCGACTGCTGCGCGCGCGTTTGACACGGCCCATCGGTTGCAGGTCTGCACCAGTCGGTCGGTAACGGCGCAATGAGTAATGCGATTAACGAAATAGATAACACCGATCTGGTGTTTATCTTTGGCTATAACCCGGCGGATTCTCACCCTATCGTCGCCAATCACGTGATTAACGCGAAGCGCAACGGGGCGAAAATCATCGTCTGCGATCCGCGTAAAATCGAAACTGCGCGCATCGCGGATATGCACATCGCGCTGAAAAACGGCTCGAATATCGCGCTGCTGAATGCGATGGGGCACGTCATCATTGAGGAAAATCTCTACGACCAGGCGTTTGTCGCCAGCCGTACAGAGGGCTTTGAAGAGTACCGGAAAATTGTCGAAGGCTATACGCCAGAGTCAGTTGAAGCGATAACCGGCGTTAGCGCGCAGGAAATTCGCCAGGCCGCGCGGATGTACGCGGGGGCAAAAACCGCGGCTATCCTGTGGGGCATGGGCGTTACCCAGTTCTATCAGGGCGTGGAAACCGTGCGTTCGCTGACCAGCCTCGCGATGCTGACCGGCAACCTCGGCAAAGCACACGTCGGCGTAAACCCGGTGCGTGGGCAGAACAACGTGCAGGGCGCGTGTGATATGGGGGCGCTGCCGGATACCTATCCGGGCTATCAGTACGTGAAAGACCCGGAAAACCGCGCGAAGTTTGCGAAGGCCTGGGGCGTAGAGAGCCTGCCTGAGCACACCGGCTATCGCATCAGCGAGCTGCCGCACCGCGCGGCGCACGGCGAAGTGCGCGCGGCCTACATCATGGGCGAAGATCCGCTCCAGACCGACGCCGAGCTGTCCGCAGTGCGCAAAGGGTTTGAGGATCTTGAACTGGTGATTGTGCAGGACATCTTTATGACCAAAACGGCGGCCGCGGCGGATGTGATTTTACCGTCGACCTCCTGGGGCGAGCATGAAGGTGTCTACACCGCAGCGGATCGCGGCTTCCAGCGCTTCTTCAAAGCGGTAGAGCCAAAGTGGGACCTGAAAACGGACTGGCAGATCATCAGCGAAATTGCCACCCGCATGGGTTATCCAATGCACTACAACAACACGCAGGAGATCTGGGACGAGCTGCGAAATTTGTGCCCGGACTTTACCGGTGCCACCTATGAAAAAATGGGTGAGCTGGGGTACATCCAGTGGCCGTGCCGCGATGAGTCAGACGCCGATCAGGGCACGTCGTATCTCTTTGAAGAGAAGTTCGACACCCCGAACGGGCTGGCGCAGTTCTTCACCTGCGACTGGGTCGCGCCTGTCGATAAACTCACCGACGAGTATCCGATGGTGCTCTCCACGGTGCGTGAGGTGGGCCACTACTCCTGCCGTTCAATGACCGGCAACTGTGCAGCGCTCGCCGCGCTGGCAGATGAGCCCGGCTATGCGCAGATCAATACTGCCGACGCCGAGCGTCTGGGCATTGAAGATGAAGCGTTGGTGTGGGTAAGCTCGCGTAAGGGGCGGATTATTACCCGTGCGCAGGTCAGCGACAGGCCGAACAAAGGGGCGGTCTATATGACCTACCAGTGGTGGATCGGCGCCTGTAACGAGCTGGTAACGGAGAACCTCAGCCCGATAACCAAAACGCCGGAGTATAAATACTGCGCCGTGCGCGTGGAGTCCATTGCCGATCAGCACGCCGCTGAACGCTATGTGATTGACGAATATACGAAGCTGAAAGCCCGGCTGCGCGAAAGCGCAATGGGGTGAAGCCGTTAATTAAACGGTGAATAAAGGGGATGATATATTCATCCCCTTTTTATTTTTAAATATACTCATTATATTTAAATATATTTACCCCGGAAGGCGTCTCGCAAAATAATGTAATTTGCGTCAAAAAGAATTACATCTTTGCATTTTAATTCATAAGGATAAGATAGGCGGCGGGTGCTTAAGACTTTCTGTCTTGAGCATTGTTGAGGGACAGAAAGTGGAGAGCCCCGGGAAATTTGCATTTACCCGAGGCTACCCTCCCCAACTACCAACAAGTTGAGGGTAGCCTCTTATTCTTTTTTTGACAAGGAGTAAAAGGCATGACGCCATTAAAAGCTGCGTTAGGCATTGTTTCAATTATTTGCCTGACTATAGTGATATTCGCCTTTATTAATCGCGGCAAGTTATGCGAACTCACAATAAAGAGTGAACATCAGGAGGTGGCGGCGAAATTAGCCTGTATTTCAGGCTAACCTCATCGGGCGGAACAGCCGTTCCGCCCGGCTTGTAGGATGCTGAGGTCTTAATGCACCCGTTTTTTTCTTTTGTGACCGCGATTATACTGCGCGCTATGTACCTTACTGATAAGAATCCATGAAACCCATTTTACTGTTGTTGCTTGTATTTACCTCGCTTGCCCATGCCGATGAGATTGGCAGTCAGTACAGGCAGCAGGCCGACGCGGGCGACGCGCGCGCCCAGTATTATCTGGCCGACACCTGGTTCAGTTCCGGCGACAGCAAACAGGCGGCGCTGTGGGCTGAAAAAGCGGCAAAAGGTGGCGACGTCGACGCCATGGGGCTGCTGTCACAGATCCATTTTTCCCAGGGGGACTACGCTCAGGCCAAAGCCCTGGCGCAGCAGGCCACCATCGCGGGCAGTAAACGCGGTGCGATTATGCTGGCGCGTCTGCTGGTGAACACCCAGGCGGGTAAACCCGATTATCCGCAGGCGATTCAGCTTCTGGAGGGTGCTACCGGAGATATAGAAAGCGATTCGGCCGTTGATGCGCAAATGCTGCTGGGGCTGATTTATGCCAACGGCGTTGAGGTGGCGCAGGATGACGTAAAAGCGGCCTCCTGGTTTAAGCGCAGCTCCTCGCTGTCGCGGACGGGTTACGCTGAGTACTGGGCGGGAATGCTGTTCCAGCAGGGCGAAAAAGGCTTTATCACGCCAAACAAACAGAAGGCGCTGTACTGGTTAAACCTGAGCTGTACTGAAGGGTTTGATACGGGATGCGAGGAGTTTGATGCATTGAGCGGGGAGTAAGTGCCGGGGGGCGGCTTCGCCTTACCCGGCCAACAAATCCGTAGGCCCGGTAGCGCAGCGCCACCGGGCTTAGGATGTTACTGATCTGCCGTCTTATCAAATCGACCCAGCACATCGCGTTCATACGCCAGCGCTTTCTTACGGTCAAACTTGTGTTCCCACTTGGCGATCACCAGCACCGCCAGCGCATTACCCACCACGTTCAGCGCGGTACGCGCCATGTCGAGGATACGGTCGACGCCGGCAATAAACGCCAGGCCTTCCAGCGGAATACCGACGCTGCCCAGCGTCGCCAGCAGCACCACAAACGACACGCCCGGCACACCGGCGATACCTTTTGAGGTGACCATTAAGGTCAGCACCAGCACGATTTCCTGCCACAGGGAGAGGTCAATCCCGTACAGCTGCGCGATAAAGATTGCCGCAATACTTTGATAGAGCGTTGAGCCATCGAGGTTAAAGGAGTACCCGGTCGGCACCACAAAGCTGGTAATAGACGCCGGGGCACCGTAGGCCTCCATCTTCTCAATAATACGCGGCAGCACGCTTTCAGAGCTGGCCGTAGAGTACGCCAGAATCAGCTCGTCTTTAAGGATACGGATCAGGATCCAGATGCTCAGCCCGCACAGGCGCGCCACGAGGCCCAGCACCACCAGCGCGAAGAACAGGATCGCGAAGTGCACCAGAATCACCAGCTTCGCCAGCGGCCACAGTGAGGCGAAGCCGAAGTTCGCCACGGTCACGGCGATCAGCGCAAATACCCCGACCGGCGCGTAGCGCATCACCATGTGGGTCACTTTGAACATGGTTTCAGAGATAGAGCGGAAGACGGTCACCAGCGGTTCACGGTGGGTCGCAGGCAGGGAAGAAAGCCCCAGACCAAACAATACCGAGAAGAAGATAATCGGCAACATCTCGCCCTTCGCCATAGACGCCACGATGTTGGTTGGCACCAGCGACAGAATAGTGCCCATCAGCCCATGGGCATGGCTCTGCACATCAGCGGTTGTACTTTGGTATTTCGAAATATCCACCGTCGCCAGTTGCGACATATCAATCCCGGAGCCGGGCTGAAACACGTTCGCCAGGGTGATACCCAGAATAATGGCGACCGTCGTGATCACTTCGAAATAGATGATGGTTTTGGCGCCGATACGGCCCAGCTGCTTCGCATCACCCACGCCTGCAATACCGACCACCAGCGTCGAGATCACAATCGGGACGACAATCATCTTGATCAGATGAATAAATATATCGCCTGCCGGGGAGAGCAGGTTCGCAATCAGCCACTCGCGGCTGTCGCTATGATAATGGAGGTAACTGCCCAGTAAGATGCCCAGCACAAGGGCCAGCAGGATCTGCCAGGCCAGGCTGACTTTCAAATTTTTCATAAAAACAGACTTCCTCAATGAAATCTCCACTCCATCAGAACTGCATGAAAATGGGGACATACTGAAAGGGTATGAATTGTGTTGCGTTGGTTTATGGGATTTTTTAACGCGCCGTATGAGTATCATTTGCACGGCATGCTGCGCAAGCCTTAAAGAACGAGGCTTTTCACTACAAAAAGGGTCTGTGACGCGAATTTGTAATAATTCTTATAAATAACCTTTTGTTATAAAAACGCTTTTTTCCAACTAAATGTGAATAATCTTTCGCGTAAATTATTTCCCTTCAAAGTGTCATTCGCTCATTTTTCAACCGGGTCAGACAATGCGTGATCTGCCGCCCAAATCCTAAACAAAGCTTGTAAAGCCCCTACTATTAACGTTTTTGCGACATATTATTAACATCTTACAAGGAGAAAAAAAGCCATGAGCCAAGTACACAAACACGACATTCCCGCAAACATTGCGGACCGTTGCCTGATAAGCCCCGAGCAGTACCACGAGAAGTATCAGCAATCCATCACCAGCCCGGATGCGTTCTGGGGTGAGCAGGGTCATATTCTTGACTGGATCACGCCCTATCAGAAGGTGAAAAACACCTCCTTCGCGCCGGATAACGTCTCCATTAAATGGTATGAAGACGGCACGCTAAACCTGGCGGCAAACTGCCTGGATCGCCACCTTGCCGAGCGCGGCAATGAAACGGCCATCATCTGGGAAGGCGACGACGCTTCTCAGAGTAAACACATTACCTATAAAGAACTGCACCGCGACGTGTGCCGCTTTGCCAACGTGCTGCTGGACCAGGGCATCAAAAAAGGCGACGTTGTGGCGATTTATATGCCTATGGTCCCGGAAGCGGCCGTGGCGATGCTGGCCTGCGCGCGTATCGGCGCGATCCACTCCGTTATTTTCGGCGGCTTTTCGCCTGAAGCGGTGGCCGGGCGCATCATCGACTCCAGCTCTAAGCTGGTGATCACCGCCGATGAAGGCGTACGCGCCGGGCGCGGCATTCCGCTGAAGAAAAACGTCGATGAGGCGCTGAAAAACCCGAACGTAAAAACCATCAGCAACGTTATCGTATTTAAACGTACCGGCGGCAATATCGACTGGCACGAAGGACGCGACCTGTGGTGGAGCGACCTGATGGCGAACGCCAGCGACCAGCATCAGCCAGAAGAGATGAACGCGGAAGATCCGCTGTTTATCCTTTATACCTCCGGGTCGACCGGCAAGCCGAAGGGCGTGCTGCACACCACCGGTGGCTATCTGGTTTACGCGGCGACTACCTTCAAATATGTGTTCGATTACCATCCGGGCGACATTTACTGGTGTACCGCCGACGTAGGCTGGGTCACCGGCCACAGCTACCTGCTGTACGGCCCGCTGGCCTGCGGGGCCACCACCCTGATGTTCGAGGGCGTGCCAAACTGGCCGACCCCGGCGCGCATGTGCCAGGTGGTCGACAAACATCAGGTTAACATTCTCTATACCGCCCCTACGGCGATCCGCGCCCTGATGGCGGAAGGGGATAAGGCGATTGAAGGCACCGACCGCTCTTCGCTGCGCATTCTGGGTTCTGTGGGCGAGCCGATTAACCCGGAAGCCTGGGAGTGGTACTGGAAGAAGATCGGCAACGAGAAATGCCCGGTGATGGATACCTGGTGGCAGACCGAAACCGGCGGCTTCATGATCACCCCGTTGCCGGGAGCCACGCCGCTGAAAGCGGGGTCGGCAACGCGTCCGTTCTTCGGCGTGCAGCCGGCGCTGGTGGATAACGAAGGTAACCCGCTTGAGGGCGCCACCGAGGGCAACCTGGTGATCACCGATTCCTGGCCTGGCCAGGCCCGCACCCTGTTTGGCGATCATGAGCGCTTCGAGCAGACCTACTTTTCCACCTTTAAAAACATGTATTTCAGCGGCGACGGCGCACGGCGTGACGAAGACGGTTACTACTGGATCACCGGGCGCGTGGATGACGTGCTGAACGTCTCCGGCCACCGTCTGGGCACGGCGGAAATCGAATCCGCGCTGGTGTCACATCCGAAAATTGCTGAAGCCGCAGTTGTCGGGATCCCGCACAACATTAAGGGCCAGGCGATTTATGCCTACGTCACGCTGAACCACGGCGAAGAGCCGTCGCCAGAGCTGTATGCCGAGGTGCGCAACTGGGTGCGTAAAGAGATTGGCCCGCTTGCCACGCCGGATGTTCTGCACTGGACCGACTCGCTGCCGAAAACCCGCTCCGGCAAGATCATGCGCCGTATCCTGCGCAAAATCGCGGCGGGCGATACCAGCAACCTCGGCGATACCTCAACGCTTGCCGATCCTGGCGTGGTGGACAAACTGCTCGAAGAGAAGCAGGCCATCGCAATGCCTTCGTAATTTTCTCCCTCTCCCCGTGGGAGAGGGCGGGGGTGAGGGCATCAGACCGCTCCTTCCTTCACCCTCACCCTAACCCTCTCCCTCAGGGAGAGGGGACAAAAACAAACCAACCTTACCTTTGGAGACTCTGTGATGAATAACGATATTTGTCAGCAGATAGAGAACAGTGCGCACTACAGGGAGCTCGTCGAAAAACGGCAACGGTTTGCCTTCTTACTTTCCATCATCATGCTGATTATCTACGTCGGCTTTATCTTACTGATCGCCTTTGCCCCGCACTGGCTCGGTACGCCGCTGCACGCGGGCACCAGCGTCACGCGCGGCATTCCGATTGGTATCGGCGTGATTGTCATTTCGTTTGTCCTGACCGGCGTGTACGTCTGGCGCGCGAACGGGGAATTCGATCGTCTTAACAAGGCCGTTCTGCGCGAGGTAAAAGCATCATGAAGCGAGTCCTGACGGCGCTTGCCGCCACACTTCCCTTTGCAGCCCAGGCTGCGGATGCCCTGACCGGCGACGTGCAGCGCCAGCCGACCAACTGGCAGGCGATCATCATGTTCCTGATTTTCGTGCTACTGACCCTGTACATCACCTACTGGGCGTCGAAGCGCGTGCGCTCGCGTAACGATTACTACACCGCGGGCGGCAACATTACCGGTTTTCAGAACGGGCTGGCGATTGCGGGTGACTTTATGTCTGCCGCGTCGTTCCTTGGCATTTCTGCCCTGGTTTACACCTCCGGCTATGACGGCCTGATTTACTCCCTCGGCTTCCTCGTCGGCTGGCCGATCATTCTGTTCCTGATTGCCGAGCGTTTGCGTAACCTCGGGCGCTACACCTTCGCCGACGTGGCATCGTATCGCCTGAAACAGGGGCCAATTCGCACCCTCTCCGCCTGCGGCTCGCTGGTGGTCGTGGCGCTGTACCTGATTGCGCAGATGGTTGGCGCAGGCAAACTGATTGAACTGCTGTTCGGCCTGAACTACCACGTTGCGGTGGTGCTGGTCGGCGTGCTGATGGTGATGTACGTTCTGTTTGGCGGCATGCTCGCCACGACATGGGTGCAGATCATCAAAGCGGTGCTGCTGCTGTTTGGCGCAAGCTTTATGGCCTTTATGGTGATGAAGCACGTCGGTTTCAGCTTCAATAACCTGTTCACCGAAGCGATGGCGGTGCACCCGAAAGGGGAAGCGATCATGAGCCCGGGCGGGCTGGTGAAAGACCCTATCTCTGCCCTTTCGCTGGGCCTCGGGTTAATGTTCGGTACGGCGGGCCTGCCGCACATCCTGATGCGCTTCTTCACCGTGGCAGACGCGCGTGAAGCGCGTAAGAGCGTCTTCTACGCCACCGGGTTTATGGGCTACTTCTATATCCTGACCTTTATCATCGGCTTTGGCGCCATCATGCTGGTGGGGGCGAATCCGGCGTTCAAGGACGCGGCGGGCGCGCTGATTGGCGGTAACAACATGGCGGCAGTGCATCTGGCCGACGCGGTGGGCGGTAACCTGTTCCTCGGCTTTATCTCCGCCGTGGCCTTTGCCACCATTCTGGCGGTGGTCGCCGGGCTGACGCTGGCCGGGGCATCGGCGGTTTCGCACGATCTCTATGCCAACGTGATCCGCAAAGGGGCAAGCGAACGCGACGAGCTGAAAGTGTCCAAAATCACCGTGCTGGTACTGGGCGTGGTGGCGATCCTGCTGGGGATTTTGTTCGAGAAACAGAACATCGCCTTTATGGTGGGGCTGGCCTTCTCAATTGCGGCAAGCTGTAACTTCCCAATCATTCTGCTCTCCATGTACTGGTCGAAGCTGACCACCCGTGGGGCAATGATTGGCGGTTGGCTGGGGCTGCTGACGGCGGTGATTTTGATGATCCTCGGCCCGACGATTTGGGTGCAGATCCTCGGTCACGAGAGCGCCATCTTCCCGTATGAATATCCGGCGCTATTCTCTATCGCCGTGGCGTTTATCGGTATCTGGTTCTTCTCGGCGACGGACAACTCACCGGAGGGCAACCTGGAACGCGAAAAATTCCGCGCCCAGTTTATCCGCTCACAAACCGGCCTGGGTGTAGAACAGGGCCGCGCGCACTAAGCCTCCCTCCCCGGCCGCAGGGCCGGGGAGTTAAAACATCACCCACGCCACCAGCGGCGCGATCAGCACCATCACCACGCCCGAAAGCATCATCACCAGGCTTGCCACAACGCCCTCCTGCTGACCCAGCTCATACGACCGCGCCGTGCCCGCACCGTGCGACGCCGCACCAAACCCTGCCCCTTTGGCCATCCCTTCCCGGATGGAAAGACGCAAAAACAGCATATCGCCAACCGCCATGCCAAACACGCCCGTGACGACCACAAACAGCGCCACCAGATCCGGCTGGCCGCCGAGCGGTTTCGCCGCCGCCAGCGCAAACGGCGTGGTGACCGAGCGCACGGCCAGGCTGCGCTGGATCTCATCGGAGAGGGTAAACAACCGCGCCAGCCAGACGGAGCTGCACACTGCCACCACCGTGGCGGTCATCACCCCCGCGCTCAGCGACATCCAGTGGCGTTTGATGATCGCGAGGTTGTCGTACACCGGCACCGCAAAGGCGATGGTCGCCGGGCCGAGCAGCCACAGCAGCCAGTGGGATTCGCCGATGTAGTTCTGCCAGGAGATATGCCCGAACACCAGCATCAGCACCAGCAGGATCGGCGTGAACACCAGCGGCATCAGCGGCAGCGCGTGAAAACGACGATACAGCCGCTTGTTGGCAAAATAGATAACCAGGGTAGCCACCAGGCACAAAACGCTGATCTGAAAATTAGTCATGCTTCTGCCTGCTGATTTCAAAGCGGTACACTTTATCCACCACCCACGCGGTAGCACCCAGCACCATCAGCGTGCTCAGGGCGATGACCGCAAAAATACGCCAGCCGTCGACCATCAGCAACTGCGCGTAGTTCACCACCGCCACCACCGCCGGTACAAAGAACAGCAGCATTTCCGCCAGCAGCCAGCGCGCCCCGGCGCGCACCCAGTTCAGGGGAAGTATGCGGCAGAGAATGAGCGTCAGCATTAGCACCATCCCCACCAGATTGGCGGGCAGCGGCAGATGCAGCCAGCCGACAAGATATTCAGCAAAAACAAAGAGTCCGGCATAAAGCAGTACCTGAACCGGTACCTGGAGTCGTTGTACAACGGCAGGCGTAACACGGCTTAACGCCACGGCCATGGGTGATTTCCTCAAAAATGAGACGGAGCGCCAGTATAGTGAGCGCACGCCCCGGGCAGAAATGAATTAAAATCATCGAAGGTATAGTTCCGAGGAATAATCATGGACATAAGAACGCTGCGCTATTTTGTCGAAGTGGTTCGCCAGCAAAGTTTTACCCGCGCAGCGGAGAAGTTATTTGTCACCCAGCCCACCATCAGCAAGATGCTAAAAAACCTTGAAGATGAACTGAACTGTACCCTGCTTATCCGCGACGGGCGCAAGCTTCTGCTGACCGACACCGGGCGCGTGGTGTTTGAGCGCGGGCTGGCGATCCTCGCGGAGTTCCGCCAGCTGGAAGCGGAGCTGGGAGATATCAATCACCTGACGAAGGGGCTGCTGCGCCTGGGCATTCCGCCGATGGTCGGCATGATGATGGCCGGGCCCATCAGCCTGTTTCGCCAACGCTACCCCGGCGTGGAGCTTAAAATTTCCGAGTTTGGCGGCCTGACGGTGCAGCAGGCCGTGACCAACGGCGAACTGGACGTGGCGATGACGGCGCTGCCGGTTGAGGAGGAGAGTGGTCTGGCGACGCTGCCCCTGTTCAGCCATCCGCTGTGCGTGCTGGTGCCACGTTCCGGTGAATGGCTGCACATCGACTCGGTGAAACCCGAGCAGCTCGGCGAGCATCCGCTTTTGATCTACAACGAAGATTTCGCGCTCAGCCGCCAGCTGATGGCGCTGTTTCAGCAGCATAACGTCAAGCCGCGCATCGCGGTGCGCAGCGGCCAGTGGGATTTTCTGGCGGCGATGGTGCAGGCGGGCGTGGGGATTGCGATCCTGCCGCAGCCCATTTGCGAACGGCTGGATAAAAACACCCTGCGCTGGATCCCGCTGGAGAGCGAGCTGCACTGGCAGCTGGGCATGATTTGGCGCGAAGGGGTCTATTTGTCGCACAGCGCGCAGGCGTGGCTGAAATGCTGCGAGGGGTTTTGGATGCCGCCTGAATAGCCGGGTGGCGGCTTCGCCTTACCCGGCCTACAGGACTTGTAGGCCCGGTAAGCGCAGCGCCACCGGGCAAAACGCTACTGATTCTCTATCAACAGCGCTTCCAGCAGGTCCAGATCGTGCAGCAGCTTTTGCAGCGTCTCGTTGCTGATCTGGCGCGTGGCGCGCAGGTGATACAGCTCGGCGCGCTCGGAGCGCAGCGCCGCCAGGCGGAACCGGCGCTCCAGGTTCTCTTCCTGCAGCGAGCTTTCCACGTCGTTACGTCCGTCCGCGCGGCGGCGCAAATTACCGATCACGCGGGAACTCACCTCGGTCAGCAGCTGGTTATCAATGTTCTCTTCGCTGTCTGCGGCAAGGCGCTCCTCCATCTTCTGGATCGCCACAATCGCCACTTCGGCCGTCGCTGCGCGGGCAATCCGCTCCTCTTTGTGCTGCTGGCCAGAGTCACCGACATCAATATGCTGGAGCAGCATCGGCAGCATGATCACCCCGACAAACAGCGAGAACAGGATCACGCCCGCCGCCAGGAAGACCAGCTCGTAACGCGCCGGGAAGACGTCGCCCGTGGGCAGCAGCAGCGGAATGGAGAGCACACCGGCGAGGGTAATCGCCCCGCGCACGCCCGCAAAGGAGGCGATCAGCAACTCGCGGGTGGACCATGAACCGAACTCCATCGGCTTTTTCTTCAGGAAGCGCATGCTGAAGTTCTTCATCGTCCACAGCCAGCCGAAACGCACCAGCATCAGCGCCAGGTAGATCAGCACGATATCGGTGAACAGCATCCAGGTTTCGACGTTAGGGTCAGCTTCTGCCGCCACCAGCGACGACTCCAGAATGCCCGGCAGTTGCAGGCCCAACAGCAGGAACACCATGCCGTTAAAGACAAATTCCAGCATCGCCCAGGTGCTGTTGGCGCGCAGACGCATCGCCAGCGGCGCGCGGCGCATCACGCCGGAGCGGGTGATGGTCATCCCCGCCGCAACCGCCGCCAGAATGCCCGACACGCCAATGTGTTCGGCAATCAGGTAAGAGGCAAACGGCAGCAGGAACAGCAGCACGATCTGGGTGGCCGGCTCATCGCCGCCCCAGCGGCTGAGGAAGCGCAGCGAACGGCCATACAGCCAGCTCACCACGAAGCCCGCCAGAATACCGCCGATCGCCACCTTAAAGAATTCCATGGTCGCACCACCCACGGTGAAGACCATCGTCCCCATCGCGACTGCCACGGCAAACTTCAGGGCGACCAGGCCAGAGGCGTCGTTCATCAGCGCCTCGCCCTGCAAAATGCCCATGATTTTCTTCGGAATACGGCCTTCGCCGACAATGCCTGACAGCGCCACGGCATCGGTTGGCGAGAGCACGGCCGCCAGCGCAAAGGCCGGAATAAGCGGAATGCCCGGCACTGTCCAGTAGATCAGGTAGCCAATCCCGACCACGGTGACCACCACCAGCGCCAGCGCCAGGCCGAAGATCTCTCGCCCGTGCTCAAGGAATTCGCGGGTCGGCGTTTTCCAGCCATCGGCGAACAGCAGCGGCGGAATAAACAGCACGAGGAACAGCTCGGGGTCGAACTCGACGTGCAGGCCAAACGTCGGCCACGCCAGCAGCGCGCCGATAGCAATTTGCATAAGTGGAAGCGGTAGCTGGAAGGGCAGTACGCGTGTGACCACCCCCGATAACGAAACCACCAGGATCATGATGAGTATTGTGAAGAAGATTTCCATGCGTTCCCTGTTTGCTGTGTTGCTTATGTACCTCAAAAGGCGTCGTGCCTTTCAGTCTATCCTCTCCAGAGTAACGCAAAAGGCAACGAGATGAGTTCTGAAAATAAAAACGGGCGGCCTGGGCCACCCGTTTTCGCAGGAAAAGACAAATCAGATGGCCCAGCCGCCTGCGTAGAACGCCACCAGCGCGATGGCGATCACCACGGTGCCGATGTTCAGCTTGCGCCACTCGCCGGAAACCAGACGACCAATGACCAGCGACGCGAAGCCGATCATGATACCGGTCACGATGTTGCAGGTCAGCACGATGAACACTGCGGTAATAAGGCCAGACATGGCATCCACGAAATCGGCAAAGTCGATTTTCGCCACGTTGCTCAGCATCAGCAGGCCGACGTACATCAGCGCCGGTGCGGTTGCGTAAGCAGGCACCAGGTAGGAGAGCGGAGAGAGGAACAGGATCAGCAGGAACAGCACGCCCACGGTGATCGCCGTCAGGCCGGTTTTACCGCCTGCCGCCGTGCCCGCTGCGGACTCAATGTACACCGCTGCCGGGGCCGCCCCAACCAGACCGGAGAAGACGCTGCTCAGGGAGTCAGTCGTCAGCGCTTTGCCGCCATCAATAATCTGGCCGTCTTTATCCAGCAGGTTCGCCTGACCGGCGACCGCGCGGATGGTCCCGGTGGCATCAAACACCGCCGTCATCACCAGCGCCAGCACGCTTGGCAGGATCACCGGGTTCAGTGCGCCCACGATATCCAGGCTGCCAATCAGGGAGTTACCGTTGTCATCGCTCAGCGACGGCATGGCAAAAATGCCGGAGAAGTGCACGGTCGGGTCGAAGATCAGGCCAACAATGGACACACCGATAATGGTCAGCAGAATGCCGCCAGGCACTTTCAGTTTTTCCAGACCAATAATCACCGCCAGCCCCACCAGGGACATGATCACCGGGAAGCTGGCGAAGTTGCCCAGCGCAACCGGCAGGCCGTCCAGCGGGTTCTTGATCACCAGGCCAACGCCGTTTGCGGCAATCAGCAGCAGGAACAGGCCGATACCGATACCGGTGCCGTGCGCCACGCCCTGCGGCAGGTTGCGCAAAATCCAGCTACGAATACCGGTTGCGGAGATAATGGTAAACAGCACGCCCATCAGGAACACGGCGCCGAGGGCGACCGGTACGCTAATGTGTTGACCCAGCACCAGGCTGAACGCGGTAAAGGCGGTCAGCGAGATGGCGCAGCCGATAGCCAGCGGCAGGTTCGCCCACAGGCCCATGACGATAGAACCAACGCCCGCCACGAGGCAGGTGGCAACAAAGACAGCCGCTGGCGGGAAGCCCGCCTTGCCCAGCATGCCCGGCACAACGATGACGGAGTAAACCATCGCCAGAAACGTGGTCAGACCGGCAACGACTTCCTGACGCACGGTGCTGCCGCGCGCAGAAATTTTAAACATGGCGTCAAGCGAACCGCCGGTACGCGCAGATGGCGTAGACATAGAAAACATCCCCTGAGAATTTTTTTAGATCGCCTGCAAACGTGGTGGAGACTCCACTGCCAGCTAAACGTCAAATCCTTGTGCTACGTTTGCGACGAAAGGGGCGTCACAAAAAAAGCAAACGTTTAGCTCCGCGCTTACAAAACGGGTGGTCAATTTAAGGCAAACGATTATCTAGCCTAATCCCCGCCCTTTTCAACTGAACTTTCTCGTTTTGGACTAATTTTCGCGTATGTCGCCGAAGAAATAAGCAGAGGATGCGCAAACGTTACCGTGGATGCGCATTTTCGTAACAGCTACGCGTCACCGGGAAGGGTCAGCGGCCCGCCTTTTTCGAGGGTTCTCTGCCAGGCCGGGAGGTTCTCAACTTTCGCTTTCCACGCCCGGGTGTGCGGCAGGTTTTCAATGCCGCCTCGCGACAGCAGGGCAAAGATCGGGAAGCTCATCTGAATATCGGCCATGCTCAGCGTCTCCCCGGCAAACCAGCTGTGTTGCGCAAGATGGGATTCGATAAAGCGCGCGTGGGTTTCCAGCTGGCGGTTGAGATAGGCTTTTTGTACCCCCTGCCCCAGCGCTTTACCCAGCGTTCGCAGACCAAACGGCACCGGCGGTTTGCCGAGGCTGTTGAAAACCAGCTTCATCAGGAGCAGCGGCATCAGCGAGCCTTCGGCATAATGCAGCCAGAAGCGGTACTGCACCTTGTCGGCGGCATCCTGCGGCTTGAGCCGGGAATCAGCATCGTAGGTTTCCTGCAGGTATTCGAGGATCGCGCCTGATTCCGCCAGAATCAGGCCGTTATCTTCCAGCACCGGCGATTTCCCCAGCGGATGCACTTTTTTGAGCGACTCGGGTGCCAGCATCGTCTTTTCACGCTGGTAGTGAACAATCTCATAGGGCAGAGAGAGCTCTTCAAGCGCCCAGATGACCCGATGTGAACGCGACTGGTTAAGATGGTGGACCTTTAGCATCGTCTTCTCCTGTGAATGATCACTTTTAACTATAGAAAATCGAACAACATCGCGAAAAAATTTCGGCTAAAAAGCGTTCAGCTGCGCTGGCGAAATAGCCGGGCCTGGGTAGAATTAAAGTGTCAGCACAAACCGGAACCTCACCCAACTTGCTCGACACGAGGGGTGCTGATGTCGGGGGAAACCCTCCTGTGAACCAGCGGGATAGAGAGAAAGACAAAGACCGGGAATAAACTAAAGCGCCCTCCTGTGGCGCTTTAGTTCTTTCTGCGTACGGGATTTTGCCGGGTGGCGGCGCCGGGATTGAGGATTGCGGGCATAACGCAGGCCGGGTAAGCGAAGCGCCACCCGGCGAACGCACGCATTCACTCCTCCTCCAGCAATCGCGCCCCTGTGCCCTGCTCGCCCAGCCTGTCGCCAGGGTTACGCAACGGGCAATCGCTGCGCGACAGACACCCGCAGCCAATGCACCCGTCCAGTTCATCACGCAGGGCCACCAGGGTGTGGATGCGCCGGTCAAGCTCCTCCCGCCACTGGGATGACAGCTCCTTCCACTCTTTTGGGCTGAGAGAGTGGCCTTCCGGCAACACGCCAAAGGCATCGCCGATGGTCGCCAGGGGGATGCCGATACGTTGCGCTATTTTGATAATCGCCACATAGCGCAGCACGTCGCGAGTGTAGCGCCGCTGGTTACCCGCATTGCGGATGCTTTTAATTAACCCTTTGCTTTCATAGAAGTGGAGCGCCGATACCGCCACGCCGCTTCGCTTAGCCACTTCTCCGGGGGTTAACAACGCTTTTATTCGCGGCAATCTCTTTTCCATAAAACCTCTTTACCTCAAGTTAACTTGAGGAATTATACTCCCCCGCAGAGAAAACGACGAATTAACCGAGATAGATGTATCTACAGAGGGGCAACCTTATGTCGCATCAGCAAATTATTCAGACACTTATTGAATGGATTGATGAACATATCGACCAACCGTTGAACATTGATGTGGTCGCAAAGAAGTCGGGCTATTCAAAATGGTACTTACAGAGAATGTTCCGCACCGTCATGCACCAGACGCTGGGTGAGTACATCCGCCAGCGCAGATTACTGCTGGCGGCGCAGGCGCTACGCTCTACGCAGCGGCCCATTTTTGATATCGCGATGGATCTGGGATACGTGTCACAGCAGACCTTTTCCCGCGTCTTCCGCCGCGAATTTGACCGCACGCCGAGCGATTATCGCCACCAGCTGAACTAAGGCGTGTTAGCCCAGAGGTTGCTGCTGCCAGGAGATAAACTCCTGCGGCGGCATCGCTTTCGCGAAGTGCCATCCCTGACAATACTGCACGCCGCGCTTTAACAGCCAGCTCACCTGCTCTGCCGTCTCCACCCCTTCCGCAATGGTTTTCAGACGCAGGCTCTGCGCCATTTCGATGATGTGCTCGGCAATCAGGTGGCTGGTGCTGTTGGTGGCTAAGGTATCGATAAAGGATTTATCAATTTTCAGAATATCGACGTTCAGGGAATAGAGGTTGTGCAGGTTGGAATAGCCGGTGCCGAAATCATCGATTGCCACCTCATAGCCCGCCTGGCGGAAGGCCTGGATCACCGGCGTGGTTTTCGGCACATCGATAAACCCGCGCTCCGTCACCTCGATTTTGATCTGCTGCGCGCGCACGGCGAAGTATCTGGCTTTGTCAGAGATCATGGCGATCAGCCGCGAGGAGTGGAAGTCCGATGCCGAAAGGTTAATCGAGATATACAGCTGCGGATGGTTTGCCAGGTAGTGTCCGAGATCGCTAAAGACCTCTTCCACGACGTAGTCCGTGATGCGTTCGATCATCCCCTCTTTTTCAGCCAGCGGGATGAACTCTGCCGGGCTCATCACCTGCCCGTTAAATCCCGGCCAGCGCAGCAGCGCCTCCGCACCGACGCACTGATTATTTTTAATATCGATAATCGGCTGGTAGTGCACGCAAAGCTGGCGTTTATTGAGCGCCCGATGGAGCAATCGCCCCGGAGAGTTGAATTCACGGTGGGTACGCGACCAGACCAGCAGAATAATCAGGCTGCAGATCATGCCCAGCGGCAGCGTCAGGGTTGCCTGGTGATAAAGCGTTTCATAAAAGCGGGCAGTGGATGTGGACACAATCGCCGCTATAGGTCTTTTTTCAGATTTGACGATCGTATAGAAGCGGTCATCTTTTTGAAATGCCGATTCCTTATCGCCAATCACCGAATTTAATAATGAAATATCCGCTTTTGCGCTGACGGAAAATAATGCATTGGTGACCGTGTCATACATCCCCCACAACAATGAATGGTCGGATGACATCACTTCGCTGTAAAAAAGCGGATTGACCACCACCACATAATTTCCCCGCTGCATATACGTCATTTTATAGCCCGGGAAAAAGGGCGTATCGCGATAATAATAGATAGCGACGTCGGGTTTACGGATGAAATTGGCGGTGGGGATAGCGTAAGGCTGGTCTGGGGTTAATACGGTCGAACAGAGAAAATTTTGCCCCTCGGCATAAATTAAATCAGCGACGAAGAGGCGGGCGCGAACAACATTCAACATATATTGACGATGCGCAGGGGTACACCGCTCTCCCTGATATTTTTCGGCATCGTCCCGGGTTAAATCAACCTGTTGAATCACCAGCTCGGTTTTATCCAGCGCCAGTTCGGCAAAGGTGCGCAGCTGGCTGGTGGTCTCCGACACGGCTCTGAGCTGGGCAAACCATAGCGCAAGCATCACCGGCAGCATAACTACCATGATGATCCCTACCACCCTGAGCATCTTGCGCCGCGCGCTACGATTCATTTCCCGCCCTATATCCCTGCATGTTGTACGCCTGTAGTACTGAAGGCCGGATGCTTTGACAAACAGGTGATTACGTTGCATGAATCATGCGAAGTTAGCAACTGACTTTTCGTATTAAAAATCTTAAAAATCGTTATGACGATAATATTTTCCCGTAAGCCAAACTGAAGGAATTCGTTCCGTTTCAATTAAGGAAAATAATTATCCACCAAAAGCAGGACGTTTAAGATAACACAGCCGGGGATCGTTGATTAAAACAACTGACGTCAGCATGAAAAAAGTACAGCCTGAACATAAATGTGGCGTTATTTGCACGCACGGCGTTAATGCGTTGCGTTATAAATAATCTGACGCCACCACGGTTTTTCCTCTTCCCGTACGTTTGGCATCATATAATGCTTTATCGGCTCGCGTGAGTAACGCCGATGAGTCGCGTTGTCCCAGACACACCTCGACCACGCCCGCGCTAAAGGAGAGCACCAGGCTTTTATTGCCCACCTGCAGAGGTTTGCTGCTAAGCATCGTCCGTAACCGGGCAGACAACAGCGTGGCCGCCTCCCCGTTGCCCCTTGCCAGCAGAAGCAAAAACTCTTCACCGCCCACGCGCCCCAGCAGCGAATCCGCCGGGCTGAGCGCGCGAATGCAGTCGCAGAAATGGCGCAGCGCCGCATCGCCCACCTGATGACCCCACTCATCGTTAATCTGCTTAAAGTAATCCAGGTCGAACATCAGCACGCAGAAATGGCTGCGGGGATCGTGACGGGAGTTCACCGCCAGCGCCATTTTCAGCTGGTGCAAAATGGCGGAACGGTTAAGGCAGCCGGTGAGATCGTCAGTGGTCGCCTTCACGGCCAGCCGCTGCTCGGCTTTTTTACGTTCGGTGATGTCGAGGCCAATATTGAGAATGGAGTTGTCCGGCAGCAGGATGTTCGACCAGAGGATGGTGAGCGGCGTGCCGTCCTTGCGTACCGGATGCCATTCATACATGTCTTTTAGCGGCGAGTGATGAACCGACTCTCTGACCCGCCGTCGCTCGTCCGGATCGGGATAAAACAACGTTAGCGGGTCCGCATGGGCCGCAATTTCTGCCCTGCTCCAGCCGAACACCTTTTCACACTCTGCGTTCCATAAGACGCAGCGGTTATGCCTGTCGAACGCGTTCATTAACACCGGGGCACGTTCAAACAGGGTTTTATATTGCGTGACGACCCGCTGCATTTCCTGCGCCGTTTTTTCACGGGCAAGCATCTCTTCAAAGTAGTCTTTTAATTTTTCGACCAGCAGCGCCACAATATTTTTCAGGATCGGCAAAGCAGACAGTTTTTCATCGAACGCCAGAAAGAAATACCCGCTGCACTGCCCGTGCCGGGTTGAGAGTTTGCAGAGCACCCCGCTCTGCAATTGTGCACAGCCCGGATGCTGCGGGGCGAAGTGCGCCCGACCAATGTTTTCTTTCCAGTAGATCACGCGCCAGGCGCGATGATGGCGTTGCAGCAATGTGCTGGCAAGAAAATCCGCCACTTCAAAGGGGTGGCAGGTGACCTCACCTGCGCTCACCACCCGCTGCACCCCTTCCCCGTCAACGCTGACCCAGGCGAGCGTCGAGCCCAGCGCGCCGTTGATGGTTTTCAGCATCTCCGCCAGGGAACACTGTGCGTTAAGTTGAGGGATCAGTTTTGCCAGAGCGTGCAGCGCCTGCATGCTGTCATTAACAATCTTGTTTCTTTTTTCTTTCATCTTTTTTTCGCAGGTCATTAATGAAATAGCAACCACAGCAAATCAGATAAGAAAAAGAATAAACCGAATGGTCAAATAAGGGCTGAGTGTAAATGAAAAGGTACGAAATAATAAAAAAGCCAAATAAATCATCAATCTGACGTATTTGCCGCTGGTACATTTATTTATCCACTCAAGCATAATCCATAGGTCAACTACTGTAAACGTTATACACCTTACGGGTTATTGCCGCACTTTGGCTATCCTGATGAATTTATTATAAAGAGAAGGAGAAATGGCCTGCTGCTCCTGCGAAGATATATTTTCACTGGTTATAAATACCCGCTTTTTACCCACCCGAGGCTGGCGAATAAATCTACAAACGTGATATAGTTCACACATATTATGTAACGCAAGACACTGTTTCAGTGTAGTTCGTCTGTTTTGAGGATGGGTTTTATGGCAACCATTACAACCAGCATGGTTCTCCTGCGCTGGCCCTTGTGCAGTGCGGTATTGATGTTTTTAGCCAGCACGCTGAATATTCAGTTTCGTAAATCTGACTACGCCGGTCTCGCGGTGATCAGCACCCTGCTGGGCGTCGGCGCGGCCTGCTGGTTCGCTACGGGGCTGCTTGGCATCACCCTGCTGGATATCGCCGCCATCTGGGAAAACGTTAAAGTGGTGATGGTAGAAGCCATGAGCCATACCCCACCCGACTGGCCGGTCGTCATTACCTGATCCGCGTTTCCCTTTGCCCCCATCACTGACGATGTTCAGACAAAGGGACCTCGCCTCAGAAGATCCCTTTCTGGCGGATCTTCTGCATTTTCTCTACCGGTGCGTCAACCTTGCTCACTTCAACGTTATCGCGTTCGGGCGCTGGCGCGCTGGCGGTCTTTGCCGCCATGCGTAGCTGCTGCAGTGCGAGTTTGTGCTGTTCCATCAGAGGTTTAAGCGCGGCGACCTCCTCACGAATTTTTTGCAGTTCCATCAGCTGTGCGGATGGCTCCTCCTGCTTTTCCGGCGCGGGCTGAAGCTCGCCCAGAAGCGCACTGAGCGTGAGATTTTCGCGCCCCAGCGACTCCGCCACATGGTGGCAGAGCGCCGGATCTAACAGAAACAGCTGCAAACCGGCCAGGTAGACGTCACGATGAAAACCACGGATAGCCATGTTGGCATCGTCAACGCTGTCTGCCTGGTTTACCGACTGATGCCATTTTTGCAGCTGCTGCATCGCACGCCGATCCGCGTGCGACTGTTCCGGCGTCAGGTGAAGGGAGAGGTTAACGCGGCGGATCTGCCCCTTATGCATCCTCGCCCACCTCGGCCATTAACGGTTCATCGATGGTCTGCGCGCCCGCGTCCGAGTGATAGAGGCAAATTTCGCGCGACAGCGCGCTTTGCGGGTTGTCGATAGTGACCACGCGGTCGCCAAGGGTGGCGTACGCTTCCCGAATCGCGCCTTCAATCAGATGCGCACCGCCACCCACCAGGTAAACGCGGTTCGGGTTTTTGGCAAATTTCTTCGCCTCATACGCCACCTGATCGCCCAGCTCCTGAATCTTGATGTCGATTTTTTCGAGGATCTCGTCGATACGCGATTCGTCGTTAATGACGCTTTTCACGAAGTCGAGGTCGTGACGGCGTTTGATCAGCTCATTCGCCACCAGGTAGCTTGAGTCGCTGTCGGCGGCGGCGAGCAGCTTGCGCGTCGCGTCCGTGACCATCGCCACGCCAATTTCATTGTTACCGTAAATGGCGGAAACATCATCAAACTCCCCCACGACGATGCCCATATCCAGGGTGGTGCCACCGCAGTCCACCACCAGCGATTTTGTGAATTCGTTAACGCTGGAATTCAGCAGATGCGACAGCGCGGCTGGCAGGCTTTCCGGCATCACCTGAACGTCGACGATACGGAACAACTCGCCCTTGTTGAGCGTAATATCGCGCATCAGGTTCTGACGTTTCGCCTCAATGCGATCTTCATTGCGCTGGCAGTCGTCCGGGTTATAGAACTGGGTGATCGGCAGCGTCACAATCACTTCAACGTCACACGGGGTCACGCCGGTTTGCAGCAGCGCGTGGTGTACCGCCAGCAGGTTCAGATCGTCGTACTGATAGTCGATATGGGTGGTCGACAGCGCCTTATCCGAGGTGGCGTCGTAGGTGTATTTGGTGGTGCCGATGGTGTAGTTATGCACCGCCTGGCCGCGCAGCAGCGCCGCGCTCTTCCAGTCTTTACGGAAGGAGTTGGGCGAGACCACGGTTTTCAGCGTGCCATTCTCAATCCAGCTGATTTTGACGTTGGTGGAGCCATCATCAATGGCAAATTTTTTACGCGTCTGGTTCATACAAGTCTCTCAGTCAATCTTTATACAGGAGGGCCATCCCTGGCGGCGCATACCTTGAGGGGGTATTCAGCGTCAGGCCGTTACAGGACGGCCTCTTCAGTTAATATCCGGCGGGCACCGAGGTAGTGGTCCTGCCAGAAGCTGTCGGAAAGCTGGCTCACGCGGATATTCAGACCGGTGCGCGGCGCTTCGATAAATTGTCCGTCGCCCAGGTAAACGCCGACGTGATCGGCCCCCGGGCGCTGGCTAATGTTGAAAAAGACCAGGTCGCCGCGACGCAGTTTCTCTTGTTTGATCGGGCGCAGCGTGCGGTCCTGGAACATCCCGTTGGCCGTGCGCGGCAGGGTGCGGCTCAGTACCGGGTTAAAGGCGTAGAACACCAGACCGCTACAGTCGAACCCCTGCTCCGGCGTCTCGCCGCCCCAGACGTAGGGTTTGCCAAGCTGCTGCTGCAACAGGTGAATCACCTGTATAAGCGAGGCCTGCAGGCGCGGGCTGATCTTCTCGCCCGGCAGCGGTTCCCAGATCATGTCAGTGGACAGCTTTCCGGGCTGCCAGCGCTTGTGCATCGCCAGCAGCTCGCGGTTTTCTGCGCGCTCAAGGCGACGTTTTTCGCTTTCACGCCGCTTCTGTTCCGGCGTGACAGGCACCACCGCCAGGCGCACGCGGCTCTTTTTCAGCAGTGCTTCGCGGTTGCGCATCCTGGCCTTGGCCGCCTTTTCCTTCTCGGTGGCAGCCATTTTTTCACTGCGTGGCGCAGCCTGAACGGAAGGGCTGCACGCCATCATCAGCGCGGCGGCGAGGGCCAGTCCGGCCGCTTTTTGAAGGGGGGTCAGAGTAAACATCGTAAAATCGTTAGTTCTGCTGCGTGAGTTTATCGACGATCGGCTTGATGACCTTTTCACCGTGCTGGCCAAAGAACTGGTACAGCGAGTCGCTGGCCGAGTGGGTCAGGACCATGATCTCAATACGCCTGTTCGATGAGCTGAGCGGATTCGCCGGATCGAGAAGCATCTGATCCGCCATACCGCTCACCTGCAGCACCTTGTCCTGATCCAGCCCGGCATGGGTCAGCACTTTGCGCGCCTGCATTGCGCGTTCGCCGGACAGGTTGTAGTTGTTATAAAGATCCTGGTCACGAAAACGCGTGGCATCCGTATGCCCGGTAATGATGATCTTGTTGTCGATCTTGTTCAGCGCCGGGGCAAACTCGGTTAACAGGCGTTTGAAGAACGGCGTTAAGATCGCGCTGCTGCGCTGGAACATTTCGCGTTTTTGATCGTCGGTGATCAGAATGCGCAACCCTTGCGGCACAATCTCAATTTTGAGGTTTGACTGTGCATCATAGGCTGACGTGATTTTCATGATAATGCGGGCGAGATCTTCAATCTCGTTCTGCGAACGCGACTTCACGTCGTCGAGGCTGGCGCTTTTGGCCATCGCCGCTGGCGTCGGCGTCTCTTTCTGCGGGTGCTTATGATCGCCGCGATCGCGTTTTTCGGTCACCGCGATTTTGCCGCCCACGCCGTTAGGCTGGGTGATGGGCGACAGCGTCTGTCCGTCAAAAATGGATTCGCCGTTAAGCTGAGAAACGATCTCTTTACGCTCCTCCTCCGTTACCGCCCCCATGATCCACAGCACCATAAACAGCGCCATCATGGCGAGGGTGAAGTCGGCAAAGGCCACCTTCCACGCGCCGCCATGAAAAGTATCATGGCTTTTGCGCGAGGAGCGTTTGATGATCGTGGTATGTTCTTTACCGCGAGTGCCACGCATCAGGATTCACCCGTCATTTGGTTCACCCAGCTGTCCAGCGTCGCGAAGGTCGGTTTTGAATCCAGCGGCAGCATTTTGCGCCCCGCATCCACCGCCAGCAGCGTGGGTTTACCGGCCACGTGGTTGACCAGCACGGTACGCACGCACTCGATAACCGCCATCTGCTTCTTGGTCCGCTGCTCCATGGCGTTCGCCACGGGATCCATCAGGCAGTAGCAGAAGAACACGCCGAGGAAGGTGCCGACCAGTGCCGCCGCCACTTTGACGCCGATCACCGCAATCGAACCATCGATCGACTGCATGGTGATGATGATCCCCAGTACCGCCGCGCAGATCCCGAAGCCCGGCATCGCTTCCGCAGTGCGCTGCAGCGAGCGGGACGGCTGCAGCAGGTTCTCTTCCATCGCCACCAGCTCCTGCTCCAGGATCCCTTCCAGCTCGTGTTCGTTGATTTTGCCCATCGCCATCAGGCGGAAGTTATCCGCAATAAAGGTGATGATGGCTTTGTTTTGCAAAATCAGCGGGTACTTCTGGAACAGCGGGCTGCTTTCTGGCACTTCGATGTGTTCATCCAGCACCTTCAGACCGCCGTCCTGCACCAGCTCCAGCAGTTCAAACAGCAGCATCAGAAGCTGACGCTGATACTCATCGGTGTATTCGTTTTTACGCATAATGCCGCGAAACTGGCGATACATTTCCGCCAGCACCGGCTTGGGGTTAGCCAGCACCATGGCGCCCAGACCGGCACCGAGAATGATGATGATCTCACCGGGCTGCCAGAACGAGGCCAGCCGCCCACCGGACATAAGAAAACCGCCGACGACGCAGGCGAAAATGATGAAAATACCGAGAAACTTTTGCATATACCTTTCACTTCTGGAAAAAACACTGGATCTTTTGAGCGATCTTTTTATTGAGCTGACAAACGCGCGCCTCGGTTAAGTCGAGCACTAACGCGATCTCCTTCAAACTCATCTCATGCTGGTAATAGAGCGAGAGAATTAACTGCTCGCGCTCATCAAGGCTTGCCAGCGCAGCCCTTAACGTCCCGCTGGTGACCATTTCGTCCTCCAGCGAACGGGTATTTAGCGTGCCGTTCAGGGCATCTCCGCCCAATAACTCATCGAGACTTTCCAGCGTCCTGGCACAGTCCAGCAGCAAGTATTCGTGGTACTCCTCGGCGGTGATGGAAAGATGCGTGCTCAGATCCTCAAAGCTCGGCGTTCGGCCCAGCTTGCGGGTCACTTCGCGAATCGCGTCGTTTAGCTTATGGCTCTTCTGTCGCAGCCGACGCGGACGCCAGTCCAGCTCGCGCAGCTCATCCAGCACCGCTCCGCGAATACGCTGGGCGGCGTAGGCTCCAAACTGCTCGTCCGGGTGACCATAGCGGCGCAGAGCGGTCAGCAGCCCCATCAGGGCTATCTGTTCCATATCCTCTCTGTCCATGACGCTGCTGGTCTGCCAGGCGAGCTGTTTCACCACGCGATGTACCAGGGGCAACCAGGCGCTCACGTATTTCGCTTCATCCGCCGGGGTCAGCGAGTCATCCGCAATAAAATCATTCATTTCCATCAACGGCCGTTACTTACTGGAAAACCATTTTGCTGATGATTACGTCCTTAAACGGCATCCGCGTATTCAGGCTCTTGAAGCGTTCCGAATAGGCGTTCATCAGCTTGTCGCGCAGCACTTCCACGCTCATCGCGCGCACGGCGTCGTAATCCATTGCCGACAGCAGGTTGACGGTCGCCCCGCGAATGGCGGGTGAAAGCTCTTCGGCACGGTGCGTATCGGCCGCGCTTCCCGTGGTCAGCGCCAGCTCAAGCAGCAGGTAGCGCTCGGAATCGCCGCGGCTTTTTAAGGTGACGACCACGTTTTTAATTTCTACGAACTCCACCACGCTCTCGTCATCGGAAGAGGTAAAGAGGCTGGTGATGGCCGAGCGTTTATGCTCGTCCTGGCTCAGAAGGTGTGTACCCACAACGGTGAGTACAGCGGCGAACGTTGCTGCGATAAGGGCAATAACCAGCCCTAAAGAAAAAGTCTTCAATGTCATATGGGTATGCTTAAACCGTAAGTAGTACTGAATCGTCGTGGTCAGCCGTCGTAAAGCCGTCGTCTGCGTCTATCACCGCGCCCGCCATCGGGTTTGCTTCCTGAGCGCTGCCCGACTGCTGCTGTCGCTGCTGATGCTGTCCCGACTGGGAAGAGACCTGCACGTTGACCTGAACAAAGTTTTGCTCGGTCAGGCTCTGGCGCAGCTCATTGCTGATCTGCTGGAGCGAGCGGTAGGTTTCACCGTTGCTGGCGCTGATATGCACCTGCATGCGCCCGTTTTCGATCTGCAGGGAGATATCCACTTTGCCCATCTCCGGCGGATCCAGACGGATCGTGGCGTGCTGAACCTGGTTTCGGACCTGGATCTGCAGACGATCGTTAAGCGCGCTGTGCAGCTGCTGCGCCCACTTTGCTTCGTCTGCGTCCATCTTGATCGGCGGCAGGTTAACCGGCTGTTTGTCCGTCACGGTGGACGGGGTCTGCACGGCAGTCGGTTGCCCGGCCACGGGCAGCACTGTTGCCAGCGTTTTGGTGAATTCCGTCATCGCCGGTTTGGTCGCCGCATCCGTTGCAGGCTCGGGCGTGAGGGATAAGGTCATCGGCTGCGGCACGGCTTTCAGCGGTGTGGCAATGGGCGGATTGCCCACGGCGAAACTCTGCATCTTCAGCCTGTCGCCGGGTAGCGGTACGCTCTCCGGCGTCGCGTTAAGCGTTTTCGCCGGCATCCGGCTGGCCATCAGCAGCGCATCCAGCAGTTGCTGCGGCGAACCGATCAGGTTTTGCGCCAGCGTTTGTGCATCAGGGGACTGCGTGTCCCGGTCGTCATCGCTGTCGTCTTTCGCTTTCACGCCGGCCAGAACCATGGCGTTGTCGCGCGGCTGCTCGCCGCCCAGCAGCGAATTAACGATATTCAGCAGCGCGTCGTTAAAGACAGGTGTGGCCTGGCTGGCCGCATCCTGACTTTCGGGCACAGCGGCAGCCCCGGCGTCGGCGGGCTGCACCGGCGCGACGTCGGTCGGATCGGCGGCAACGGGAAGCTGCGTCAGCTGTGAAAGCATCAGGTTCATTGGCCCCTATCCTCAGCATCGGCAAACAGCGCATAGGCGGTCGCCCCTTCGCGATTACGGCGCGCGCTCGCCATCTTCTGCTCCAGATCGTCGCTTTGCGCCTGGCAGAACCGGCTGACGTTGGCGTGCGTTTGCTGAAGGTCAGCCAGCGCCTCGCGTTTTTCCGCGCTCAGGGTCTGGCCTTTCAGCGAGGCCAGCAGCGCAGCGATCTGGGCGTCAACGTTCTGCATTGCCGGCCAGTCGTGCTGACTGGCCGCATGAGTCAGGGAACGCGCCAGATAACGCATGACCTGTACATCATCCATTCTGCTGCGTCCCCATTCTTTCCCAGCCGTCCTGCAGGTTAGCGAGGATCACCTCCACTTCTTCGATGCTTGCGACGGAGAGCTTGTGGCTGGCATCGTAAAGCCGATACACGCAGTAGTCGTAAAGGTTGGCCAGGCTTAACGCCAGCTCGCCGCCCTTCTCAAAATCCAGCGAGCTGGTGAGGGCATTGAGAATATCGATGCACTTGTTAATGCTCTGCACTTTGCGGTCGAAGCGGCGTGCGGCGATATGGCTTTTGGCCCGCACCAGTTCGTCCATCAGGCCGTTAAACAGCATCAACACCAGCTGATGCGGATTGGCGGCGGCGGCCTGAATAGCCAGATCGGATTGTTGATAATGGCCGAAGCCCTGCTGCTCGTTCCCGTACATAAAAGCGGTCATTCCTTACGCTAAACCAAACATACTCATGGTGTTGTTCATCTGTGACATCGCCTTCTGCAGCTGCGTGAACTGCTTCAGATAGCGGTTGTAAGAGCTTTCGTAACGCGCGTTCATGGCGTCCGTTTTGGTGTCGATGTCGCTTTGCTGGCGATCAAGCACGTCCTGACGGCCTTTCAGCAACCCGTTGGTCGAGTTGAGATAACGGTCAAGCGACTTGTCCATTTTGCTCAGCATCCCCTCTTTGCCGTTGAACAGATCGTTGAGGGTCTGCGGGTCAGCCTTGATGGCGTCGTCCAGCTTTTTGCTGTCGATCTCCAGCTTGCCGTCTTTGTCCGCCGTAATGCCGAAATCGGACATGCGTTTGCCGCCAAAGACCTGACGCATCACGTCATTCAACTCGCGATCGAGGGAGGACATGGTGGCGTCACCGGCAAACGCGCCGCGCGTTTCATCATCGCCGTTGCCGCTTTTTGTGAGCTTGGTGAGCGTGTCCTGCAGCGTGTTGTAAGCATCAACAAAGGTCTGAAGCTGCTCTTTGGTGCCCGAATTGTCGGTATTCACAGAGACCGTCAGCGGTTTGCCCGCTTCTGTCAGGGAGGTGAGCTCAATCGTGACGCCGTCAATCAGCTTATCCAGGGTGTTGGAGCTGTTGGTGAAGGTCATATCACCCATTTTGATCTTCGAATCGGATGCTTCAGAAATGAGCTTCGCGTTCTTCGAATCGAAGCCGCCCGTACCACCTACGGAAATCGTATTTTTTGAGCCGCTCTCATCGCTGCTCAACATCAGCGTGACGTTGCCGTCGGCGCGGATCAGCGACGCCGTTACGCCAGGGTTATCCTCGTTACCGTTGATGGCCTTGGTCAGATCGCTCAGGCTTTCCATGTCGTCGAGATTGACGGAGAGGGTTTTGCCACCCAGCTCAATGTCCATGGTGCCGGTGGCATTTTTGATGCTCTCATCGGTCATGCCGTCAAAGCCGATCTGGTGGGCAGAGGCAAGTTGCGTCACCTCAATGTTGTAGGTGCCCTTCAGCGCGTTCGAGTTTGCGGTAATGTTCGCAATGCCTTCCCGGTTCATGCTGACGGCGTTTTTCAGCATGCCGCTGTTGGTTCCGTTCAGCCCGGACATCGCGGTGCGAAAATCGCCCAGCGCCGTTTTCAGGGCATCCAGGGCTTTCTTCTGGGAATTCATGGTGCTGGTTTTGGTCTTCAACTGGTTTTGCAAAGACATGATGTCGTATGACGCCAGAGTCTGAGCCAGAGCTTGGGGATCAATGCTGCTAAAATCTGCCATGTTTATGTTCTCCGTTCGCACCTGTTGCTAAACCACATCTGCTTTATGCAACTGTCGTGCCAATTTTTATATTGTTACTATTCAGTACGTTACAATTTAGAGGGAAGGCAACTTTCCCCGGATGGGAAATAGCAGGAAGGGAAGTGCCGCAAACAAAAACACCGCCTTACAGCGGTGTTTATTGCAACGGTGTGGATGATTAGCCCAGCAGGGACATCACCATACCGGACATGCTGTTGGACTGTTTCAGCATGGACATACTGGTTTGCGCCAGCATCTGGTTACGCGTCATGCTGGACGCCTCGGAGGCAAAGTCAGCGTCGCGGATGTTACCCAGCGCCAGGTCGGTGTTGTCTTTCATGTTCGCCAGGTTAGCCGCGGTGTGGCCCAGACGGTTGATGTTCGCACCCAGCTTAGAACGCAGGGTACCCACGGAAGCAACGGCGGTTTCGATTTTGTCCATCATCGCCTGCGCGCCAGAAACGGTAGTAATGGTGTTACCGGAGCCGGTCAGACCCTGCATGCCGCTTGCACCCGCCACTGCTTTCAGTTCATCGCTGATATCCACAGACAGGCTTTCATCTTTAGATGCACCGATCTGGAAGTTCATCGCCTTGGTGAATTTACCGCTGGCAGCAAACAGGCTCTCACCCGCATACTTGGTGTTGCCCATGATGTTGGACAGTTCAGCGTTCAGCTCGTCCATTTCGGACTGCAGCGCTGCACGATCATCTTTGCCGTTGGTGTCGTTCGCGGCCTGGGAAGCGAGGTCTTTCATGCGGTACATGATGTTGCTCACTTCATCAAACGCGCCTTCAGCGGTCTGCAGCAGTGCGGTTGCGTCAGAGATGTTGCGCTGTGCAACGGCCATACCGTTGGACTGCCCCTGAAGGCGGGTAGCGATCTGCAGGCCTGCTGCGTCATCCGCTGCGGAGTTGATGCGTTTACCGGTACCCAGACGCTCCATAGCAGTGGACAGCATGCTGTTGGATTTATTCAGCGCGTTAACAGAAGCCATGGAAGAGGCGTTAGTAAAAATAGAAAGTGCCATGTTTGAATTCTCCTTATGAACCTGTCTGTCAGGTTCTTCTCTCTGGTACTCAGGTAAAACGACACAGCGTGATGGCGAATTAAATCGAAAATGAAAAAAAATTATTTATCTGTTTATCGCACCCGGTACGCGCGCTTAGCCGGAAAGCGAATAAGAAAGAACTTAAAAAACAATTAAAAAAGAAATAGAAGCGGCACAACAACGCTGAAACTTAAATTCATATAACAAATTCTTACGTTTTTTATTCACGAACAGGAAAGACTCTCATTCGCAAAATACCGACGTCGATCAAATTAATTACAATGCGGCAAAAGATGTTAATAAAAATATCAACACTCCATCTTTTTTAACTTTTCATTAAGTGTATTAATACGCCATCAAATTATTTGCTTAATAATTTGTTGCACATCACACTTTTATAGCGTAAAAATGTCTCCCGGAAGCGAATCTTCCTAATCACGCCTACGAAAAGGCTTAAAATGCCTGGCTGACTTTCCTCCTGGAAATCGGGAATGTTGGCTTTTCACACCAGGCTGTGTCTTTTCTTTGCACCATTTCCGCAGGCAAGCGGCAATTCCCAGCGAATTTTAAACGGACTTAATGATTAATTTACATTAAGCATTGTGCTTAACTTGTGCACAATGCCTGGCAAATTAAATTCTTCAGGAGTGGATATCCACCATCACTTGCCATGAATAAAACCTATTATTCAATCAACAACTGGTTAGTCGATTTACCCTCAGGCGCGATTATTAGCCTTGTTACAGGTGAAAGAAAACGTCTGGGCGAGTATCAATTAAAGCTACTTGATGTCCTTGTAAACAATGCCGGAAAAATACTGACCCGAGAAGAACTTACCACCCTCGTCTGGGAGCGGCGGGTTATCGGGAATAATAGCCTTCCAAACGCCATTCACGCATTACGCACCGCGCTGGAAGATGACGGCAAAGCTCAAAAAATTATTAAAACCATTCCCAAAAAAGGGTATTTGCTGGAGCAGGCCTGGTGCCGCGCCGTTGAGCATGACAGTGAAGACATCGAGCCGCCCGCCGCGCAGGTTGAGGAGGTTGTGACCGAGGAGCCAGACGTACTGCCGCCCGCGCCGGATCTCCTCGTTCAGCCGGAGCCGGAAGCCGTTCAGCTCCAGGCGATGACCTTTCAGGACGCACCGCGGCCACGGCGTCATCACCTGTTCATCGCTTTACTGGTTTTCATCGTGGTGGCTATCAGCGGGGCGGCGGGCTGGCAATACGCCACGTCGCAGGGTTCACGCCTGATCGCAACCGAACAAGAGACGGGCGTTTACAGCAATATCCGCATCTACGAGATCTCCGAAGCCAACCGCCTGGCGATGAATAAAGAGGATTTTTACAGCAAGATTAAAGATTCGCTTTACGCCATTAATCAGCAACTCAAGCCGCAGTCAGTGCAGATGACCGTCTATTACCAGAGCATCAACCAGACGCTGAACTACACCTTCGCGTTAAAAAGCCGCTGCGACAGCAAACAGCTGGTGATGGCGATTTACCACTGGCGCATCGACCCGACGCAACTGAACAATCTCATACTTCGCGAAACGAGGAGGAAAATCAGTGAGATGGAAACCTGTTCTTAACTGGAAGTGGCTGCTGAGCTACGTTCTGATTGCCGCCGCGGTCTTTACCGGCGTGCGGGTATGGCACCCCCCCGTTTCGCCGCAGGCCAATATCGAAGGGTTTTTGCAGCTGGGCTTTTACGATCTCATGTCGAAACGTAAAGAGATTTACGACTCGCATATGCAAACCGTCAACCATGCCATTTTGACGACCATCACCAGCCCGAATGACAACCGGTTCGTGCTGAAGGGCAAATTCACCGAAATCAACGAGCAAAACGGTAAGCGGTTCTATTCCTATACGCCGATCTACTACAGCACCGCCCAGAAGGGGCTGATGATTGATGGCCTGGTGGATATGCTGATGCACGTTGATTTTTGGATGCAGCCGGTCGATGGCAGTGCCGAACAGCTGGTGGCAGGGCAAAGCGGGGCGATATTTTTGTATCCCCTGCGCAAGTAAACGCAGAGGCGGTTTCCGCAAGACGTCGGGGCGGCAGCCATCAGCCGCCCCGGCCGGAAAAAAAGCTTAACCCAATAAATTCTTCACCGTGGTCAGCGAAACGTTCCCCTGCGCCGACAGCGCCTGTGAAAGCAATCCGAACTGCTTACCGCTTTTCGCCAGCGCATCGCCCAGCGCCCGCGCCGTGTCGAGCGCTTCGCGCGGCGTATAGGCCGTTGACATATCCTGAATACGCGATGAGACGCGCTCCTGATGCTGATGCAGCTTGCTCCGCTCGCGGGTGATTTTTTCCAGCGTCTGCTGAAGCTTGCCGCTGGCCCCCCGCTCCCACTGGCGCGTAAGCTGCCCGACTTCATCCTCCTGGCTGGCTTCCGCCTGTGGCGCGAGCAGCGTAAAGGCCTCCGCCGGGAACTGTTGCCCTTCACCGCGCACGCTCAAATGCTGGCTTACCCGCGGCCAGCGCGCCTCATCCACCTGAAACACCGCCTGCCCGTCGCTTTTTAACGCGGCGTGAATGCCCAGCCGACCCAGCCCGACGTTGAGCTTTACCAGCGCCTGACGCGGCGTGGCGTTTGCCGGTATCGACACGCCCGTCAGCTCACGCTTGCTGCCACCGAGCGCAAAAACCAGCGTCTCGCCCGGGGTTTGTTCGAGTATTTTTTCCAGCCCCGGCAGGGTAAACGTCACCTGGCTTTTTTGCTGCAAGGTGACGTTAAAGTTGCGGTCAACCGTTCCGCCCGACAGCGTGCTGCGCTGCTGCAACAGCGCGTTAACGGAGGCCGACGGCTCGCTGGCGTTGCCGCGCGTCGCCTGATGGCGCAGCATCAGCAGCTGCGTCTCGGTTTCTGAGAGATAATTTTCCGCCTTTTGCACCGCCGTGAGCTGCTGATTAAGCTGTACGTTGTAGCGCAGCGGGCGTCGTGAAAGCAGCGCAGATTCGGGAAACGGCGGCGCGTTGTGACGTACGTTTTCCGCCTGCCCGGTACGCGCAATAGAGGGTGCCGCGCCCGGCGTCGTTCTGACGGCGCCGGGCGTGGTGGTTAACGAGGTTGTTTTTAAGCCGACTTGCATAACCATTACAACATACTGAAGAGCGAGAGCTGGCTGATCATGCTGTACGCTTTGTTGGTGATTTGCACCGAGTTATGGAACAACTGCAGGTTGATACTGGTGGTGGCCCAGTCGGTGTCGGAGAGATCGCGCACCACCTGGTCGTTTGCCATGCTGACATCCGTATGCGCATCGGCCAGCATCGTCAGGCGGTTCTGACGGCCACCCAGGTCGGTAAACAGCGCCGCCACTTTGTCACGGGTCTGACCGGAAAGCGAAATCATCTCGTTGATATCGTCCTGATAATCCTCGAGCGGCACATCCGGATCCTGCATCTTATCGCTCAACGCCTTAAGCTTGTTCAGCATCTCCAGATCGTCGCCGCTGCCGGAGAACGCCGCCGTGACGTTGGTGTTTTCCGTCACGTTTACACCATTCGCCACCGTGGTTTCACGCGTGCCGTTATTGCCCTGATAAACGTATTTACCCTGGGTTTCATCCCAAACCACCGGTTTGGTGTCGGTTTTGGTGCCGGAGAAGAGGTATCCGCCGCTTTCGTTCTGGGCGTTGATCGACGCCACCAGCGAATCGAGCATGGACGACAGCTCCGCGCCAAATCCTTTCATATCTTCACTGCTGTGGGTGCCGTTGGCGGCGGCCAGCAGCTTATCGTTCATTGACAGCAGCTGGTTGCTCATGGCGGTCACCTGCGCCTCCTGAACGGAGAGTGAACCGCTCAGGCCGGTGATGTTGCTCTGGTACTGCTTAATGGCCGCCTGCTCGCGGTTAAGCTGCACCAGGCGCGTGGCGGCAACCGGATCGTCGGACGGGACGTTGATCCGCTTCTGCGTGGCCATCTGTTCCATCAGCTTGCTCATGCGGGTGCCATTAACACCAAGCTGCGCCATCATGGCATCGGAGTTATAAAGACTACTGATTCGCATAGTTGGGTTCCTTAAACCGGTTAAAACAGGCCTAACAGGTCGTTGAAAATCTGGTTGCCGGTGGCAATCACCTTGACGTTGGACTGATACGCCTGCATGTAAACCTGCAGGTTAATCGCCTCTTCGTCATTGTTTACCGCGCTGAGGTTATTGCGCTGCAGTTGCGCCTGTTCGAACACGCCCTGTGCCGCCTCAAACTCGCTTTTGGATTTTTTACTGGCGATACCGATATTGGAGATGATCGCCGCGGCCCCTTCGTTGAGGCTCATGTTGCCCATGCCGCCGATGTCGACCTTCTGGTTTTTAAGCTTAATCAGCGCCTGCAAGTTGCCATCGTTGCCCTGCTCGTCCGGGTTGTCGGAGAGGGCCAGCTCATCCTGCGTGAGATCGGTAACCTGCAAAATCCCGGCCGGGTTTTTCAGGTCAAAGGTGAACAGCGGTTTACCGGGGTTGCCGTTCTTATCGAAGCCTTTCGCCAGCTGGTCGTTGAAGAGCGTTGCCACGGCCTCTGCCATGCCCTGCACCGACGACTGCATCTGCGCCAGTTCGCCGGTTTCATAGTCGTACAGCGCCCCGAGCTGCCCGCCCGTCGACGGATTTAATGAAAAGCTGGTATTGGAGAAGTTCAGGCTTAACACCGGATTACCGTTGCCGTCGAGGCTGCTGCTCAGCTCGCCCGCCACTTTGCCGCTGACCAGCGGCTGGCCGTTTTTCATCGCCACGGCGTAGCTGCCGTTGCTGTCCTCAGTGACTTTCACATCGGCATAGGTGCTTAGCTGTTTGACCAGCTCATCGCGCTGATCGCGCAGCACGTTGCTGTTGCCGCCGGTGGAGTCCATCTCCATGATTTTTTTATTGTAATCCGCGATGCCCGCCGTCAGGCTGTTGATCTGCCCTACCATAGTGTTGCGCTGGTTAGTGACCGACGTCTTCTGGCTGTTGATGAAGTCGTTCATGTTGTTAAAGCGGGTCGCCAGCGAGCCGGCCTGGTTCAGCAACTGCTTACGGGTGGCGTCACTTTCTGGCTCTTTGGTTAACGCGTTTAAGGCGGAAAAGAAGTCGTCCAGGCCGGTACCCAGGCTGGTGGAATCGGTGCCGATCACTTTCTCAAGCGAACTGAGATACTGGTTGTTGATGCCGTAATAGTTGGCCTTGCTGTTGCTCTGCCACACCTGATTGGTCAGGTACTGATCGGAGACGCGGCGAATACTCTCGACCTGCACCCCGGCCCCGGCGGACATGCCGCCCTGGCCCATGGTCACCACCGAGCTCTGGATAATACCCTGACGGCTGTAGCCCGGCGTCAGCGCGTTGGAGATGTTCATAGAGGTCACGCTCATCCCAAACTGCGCCGCCTGCAAACCGCTCCAGGCAATATTGATCATGTTCATGGTTTACTCCTGCCCGCGACGCATTACCGGCACAACGGGGGTTTTTAATTCCTGTAGATGTTCCTCTAAAGCGACCGCGCGGGACCCATTCTTAAGCGACGCGCTCTC
This sequence comes from Enterobacter sp. 2VL, assembly GCF_005503595.1. Classification (NCBI taxonomy): domain Bacteria; kingdom Pseudomonadati; phylum Pseudomonadota; class Gammaproteobacteria; order Enterobacterales; family Enterobacteriaceae; genus Enterobacter; species Enterobacter sp. 2VL. Next base: position 86,259 of record NZ_SCNE01000008.1, on the reverse strand, counting down.
CTGCGGCCCCAACTGCGCAATAATCATCTGCGCCATGCCGGTGCTGCGCTGTGACGCCAGCTGAGAGGTGAGCTTATCGTCGTAGAACTCCTGCATCATGCGCTGCTGTTTGCTGTCGAACGGGTTATCGTCCACCAGCGCCTGCGACGCTTTTCGCATCTGTTTCATCATTGAGCGTAAAAACATGGCTTCGAACTGCTCCGCCGCCTGCTCAAGGTTCTGCGGTTTCACCTGCCCGGTGATATCACCGGGCAGTACGCTGGTCTGAGAGTGAATCGCCTGTAGCATGCTGTCTCCTTAAATGACGACCAGTTCCGCATCCAGCGCGCCCGCTTCATGCAGCGCCTGCAGGATCGCCATCGTGTCGTCCGGCGCGGCACCCAGGCTGTTCAGCGTGTTCACAATGCTGCGCAGGCTGGTTCCCGCCGAGATCTCAACCATCTGCCCACGGCCACGATCGACGTTGACGTCGCTGTCCGGGGTGACCACGGTCCGGCCCTGGCTAAAGGCGCCCGGCTGGCTGACGTTGGACGATTCGCGGATGGTCACGGTCAGATTGCCGTGCGACACCGCCGCCGCGCGCACCACCACGCCGTCGCCAATCACCACCGTTCCGGTGCGGGCGTTAAACACCACGCGCGGCGGCTGCTTGCCGGCGTTGATCTGCACATCTTCCAGCATCGACATAAAGGCCACGCGCTCACCGGCAGCCAGCGGGGCGTTAACCGCCACGTTCGTCGCGCTCTGCGCCGTCGCCGTGCCCGAGCCAAACGCATTGTTCAGCGCAACCGCCACGCTGTTGGCGGTTTTGAAGCTAGGGCGTTTCAGGTTGAGGATCACCTGCTGGTTTTGCTGAAAATCGGACGCAATTTCGCGCTCCACCGAGCCGCCGTTCGGCACGCGGCCCACGGTGGGAGTATTGATGGTCACGCTGGAGCCGCTGTTGCCTTCGGCCTTAACGCCGCCGACCACCACGTTCCCCTGCGCCAGGGCGTAGACTTCACCGTCCGCACCGCGCAGCTGAGTGAGGAGCAGCGTTCCGCCGCGCAGGCTTTTGGCATCGCCGATCGAGGAGACGGTCACGTCAATCGCCTGACCCCGCGCGTAGCCCGGCGGCAGCGTGGCGCTGATCGCCACGGCGGCGACGTTCTTCACCTTCGGGTCAATTTTGGTCGGCAGCTGAACGCCAAACTGGCGCAGCATGTTGGTCACCGACTGGCTGGTAAACTTCACCTGATTTTTATCGCCGGTCCCGTCCAGGCCAACCACCAGGCTGTAGCCCACCAGCTGGTTGCCGCGCACGCCCTGAATATCCACGACGTTGCCCAGACGCTCCGCCGCCGCGCCTGTCGACCACAGCAGCATCAGAAATAGCATTGCTTTACGCATGGCAGACTCCATTAAATCGGGAACAGCGGATGGTTGAAGAAGCGGGTCAGCCAGCCTGCCGAGTTGGCGTCGCTGAGCGCGCCGCGTCCGGCGTAGGAGATCCGCGCGTTAGCAATGCGCTGAGACGAGACCGAGTTATCGCGCTCGATATCCTCCGCACGCACCAGCCCGGTGACACGCATGTACTCATCCCCCTGGTTGAGGGTGAGCCATTTTTCCCCGCGGATCGCCAGCACGCCGTTCGGCAGCACCTTGTAGACCGCAACGGTGATGGCACCGCGCAGGCTGTTCTGCTGCTGCGAGGTGGCATTACCATTGAAGTTACGGTTGCCGTCTATCGAACCCGAGAGCTTATCCACCGAGTGGCCGAAGGCCTCCGGCACGCCGATAGAGACGTCGTTTTTCTTACCAAAGTTGGTGCGCGCCTGCTTGCTGGCCTGGGTGGATTCATCCAGCTTTACCGTCAGAATGTCGCCCACGCGGTAGGCGCGGCGATCCTGGGTTAACGACCAGTTGTAATTGGCGTTGTAGAGACCGCCCCCCTGTACCTGAGTGGGTGGCAGACTAAAATCTTCCGGCGGCGCGAAGGCCGCGTCGTCTTTATGCACCAGCAGGGCCGGGCTTTCACACCCGGCCAGCAGCAGCGCAAAAAAGCCGATAACTAACTGCTTTTTCATTTTTCGTTCACTTCGCTTCACGCGTTACATCGACTGCGTGACAAACTTCAGCATGTCATCCGCCGCCGAGACCATTTTGGCGTTCATCTCATAGGCGCGCTGGACGGTGATCATATCGACCATCTCTTCCACCACCTGGACGTTCGAGCCTTCCAGCGACCCCTGCTCGAGTTGACCGAACGCCTCTTCTCCCGCCACGCCCTCTACCGCTTCACCGCTTGCTGCCGTTTCGCGATACAGGTTGCCGCCGATGGCTTCCAGTCCGGCCGGATTGACGAAATTGACCAGCGTAATCTGGCCCAGCTCCACCGGATCGGTTTCGCCCGCCACCGTGGCGGTGACGGTGCCGTCTTTGCCAATCTGGATATCTTTCACGTTGTCCGGCAGCTCAATCTGCGGCACCAGCGGCAGCCCCTGCGCATTGGTCAGCATGCCGTCCGGGTTTTTCTGGAAGTTACCGGCGCGGGTATAGGCAATATCGCCATCGCTGGTTTCAACCTGGAAAAAGCCCTGACCGGTGATCGCCACGTCCAGCTTCTGTCCGGTGTTCTGAATGTTGCCGGTCGAGAACTCTTTCTGGGTGCCGAGGATTTTTACGCCGGTCCCGAACTGAATACCGGTTGGCGAGGTGTTGTTCTGATCAAGCTGGCCGCCCGGAGTGCGCTGATTCTGGTAAAACAGATCGGCGAACATCACGCGGTCGCGCTTGAACCCGGTGGTATTAACGTTCGCCAGGTTATTGGAGATTGCGCTCATCTTGGCGTCTTGCGCGGCAAGACCGGTTTTACTGATCCATAAAGCAGGATTCATCGTTATTCCTTACTACATCAGGTGTTACGCAGCAGGCGGTTGCCTGCCGTCGCCAGATCTTCCGCCGCCTTCATCATCTTGATTTGCGCTTCGAACTGGCGGTTAAGGGCAATGCTGGCGACCATCTCAGAAATCGCCGACACGTTAGAGCTTTCGAGATGGCCCGAGACCAGCTCCACCTCCTCCGTGCGCGGATTGACGTTGGCGTTAGTGATCATAAATCCGGCCGCATCTTTGCTGAGCTGCGACGCGGGGATGTCCACCAGCTTGATGCGGTCGACGTCCATCGGCGCGGCCACGTTGCCGTCGTCCGGTACGATGGAGATCACGCCGTCGTCAGCGATGTTGATGGACGAGAACGGCGGCAGCACAATCGGGCCGTTGTCGCCAGCCACGGGCAGGCCGTCGATGGTCAGATCCCCTTCCGGGCCGACCTGGATCTGGCCGTTGCGGGTATAGACCTCACGGTTGCCGCTCACCAGCGCAATCAGGCCGCTGCCTTTGATGGCAACGTCGAGATCGCGCCCGGTGTCGCGCGTGGCGCCCGGCGTCAGGTCAACGCCGCCCTGCTGCTGCTGCACCAGAAAGCGCGAGGCATACCCCTCGCCCTGGATCTGCTGCGACAGGGCGTTATCCAGATCGTGACGGAACCCCTGCGTGTTGACGTTCGCCAGGTTGTTGGCGTGGATCTGCTGCTGCGCGAGGCTACGGGAGGCCCCGCTCACGGCGGTATAGATTAAGTGGTCCATTACACCGCCTGGAACAGCGCCGTCATCATGCTGTCGTTGGTGCTGATCACTTTGGTGTTGGCCTGATAGTTACGCTGGGCGGTCATCAGCCCGACCAGTTCATCCGTCAGGTTCACGTTAGAGGCTTCCAGGGTGTTGGAGGTCAACGCGCCCAGCAATCCAGTCCCCGGCGTGCCGAGCAGCGGTGCGCCGGAGCTGGCGGTCTGCGTCCAGGTGGTGCCGTTTTGTGAGGACAGGCCGTTCGGGTTAGAGAAGTTCGCCAGGACCACCTGCCCCTGCAGCAGACGCTCGCCGTTAGAGAAGGTCGCGTATACGCTGCCGTCTTTATCAATGGTCTGGCCGGTACGCTCGCCGGAGGCATAGCCATTACCGTTGTTTTTGCTGACGGAGAAATCAGAGCCGAACTGGGTCGTGCCGTTGTAGTTCAGGTCCAGGGAAATGCTGTCCGCACCGGAGATGGCAGCAGTGAGATTGACCGCACCGTTAGGCTTCAACAGAATGCCCTGCTCGTTAAAGGTCATGTCCTTCGCGTCGCCCATGGACTTATCGTCCATGTAGTAGTGCACCTGCCAGGTGTTATCGTCGGTTTTCACGAAGTACTGCTTCAGGGTGTGTTCACGGCCTAACGAGTCATACACCTGGGTGGCGTAGGTGTGGTTGTAGGAGGTTTCGTCGGTCGGATCAAACGTTGCCGTCTTCGGTTTGTCCTCGTTGGCGTTGAGGTTAGCCGTGAAGTCCAGCGAGCTGGTTGCTTTTGCCGGAAGTGAGCCGCTGCTGATGGTCAGGTTGCCGACGGTCCCGGTCTGGATCACGCCGTTGGCATCGACGGGATAACCCTGCAGGTACATGCCCTGGTTATTGACCAAATTACCGTTGCTGTCGGTCTGCATGTAGCCCGCGCGGGTATAGGCCGTGGTGCCTGAACTGTCGCGCATGACGAAAAAGCCCTGGCCGTTGATCGCCAGATCGAGACTGCTGGCAGAGGCAAAAACGGTTCCGTTTTTGGAAATACTCTGCGCAACGTTGGTCACACCCACGCCCAGCGGCTGACCTTCGGCATACAGAGACGCAAACTCCGCACGGCCAGACTTAAAGCCCACGGTCCCGGAGTTAGCAATGTTGTTAGAGATCGCGCCCAGCTGCTCGTTGATGGCGTTCAAGCCAGAAATTGCAATATCAAAGCTCATAAAGGTTCCTGATTAACTCATCAATTTTTTGGAAGTGTTGGTGTTCGACTGCGTCTGGCCAAACTGCGTAATCTGGTGATAAGGCACATCGCCAATGCCCGGAATATTGAGCACAATCGCGCTGCCATCGACGGGGATACGCACGTTGTTCACCACGCCGCTCACTTCGATCGGCACCTTCTGCTCATCGGTGTCGGTAACGACCGTCATGGTGTATTTACCCTCTTTCAGCCCCAGTGCTTTCGGGTCGACGGTAAAGTTCACCTCTCCGGCTTCCTGCTTGCCCAGCTCAACTTTGGTTTCCTTGCCGCTCTCGTCTTTCAGAATGACGGTAACGGTATTGGCAGCATGTTCCAGCGTCAGGCGGCCATCGACGCTGGTGCTGCCATCGGTCTGGAGCGTGTCGGTTTGCACCATCACTTTTTGCCCGACGAGGTTGCCCGTCGACAGGGTTTGCAGGTTGTCCATCAGCACGCCGATGTTCTGCATCCCCACCGTCATGTTTTCCATCGACTGCACCTGCGTCAGCTGCGCGAGCTGGCCGACGTACTCGGTCCCGTCCGTCGGGTTAAGCGGATCCTGGTTCTGGATCTGCGCCACCAGCAGCTTCATAAAGAGATTGGTCATCCCTGCTGCACTGTTGTCGTTGGGGGCGATGCCGCTGTCCGTTGTGGTTGCGGTATCGCTCGCTTGAGTCGAAACGCCGTTTACGCTCATGTATTACGCCTCACCAAGACGCAGCAGGCTCTGCTGCATGCTTTTCACATTGTTAAGAACATCGACGTTGGTTTCGAAGTTACGCGACGCCGACATCATGTCGGCCATCTCTTCCACCACGTTGATGTCCGGGTACCAGACGTAGCCGTCCGGGTTAGCCATCGGGTGATGCGGCTCGTAGCGCTGCACCGCATTTCCTGACTCCACCACGTCCAGAACCTGAACGCGGGCACCGGACAGGGCCTTGTCGCTCATCAGCTCATCGTTCTGGTAAACCGCGGCAAATACCGGACGACGCGCCTTGTACACATTCCCCTCATCCACCGCCGGGGTTTCGGCGTTGGCGAGGTTACTGGCGATGGTATTCAGGCGAACGGTTTGCGCCGTCATTGCTGAACCCGAAACGCGGTAGATATCGCTAAAAGCCATTTTCTGTCACCTGATTCAATTACTTACCTTCAATTGCCTTCTTCAGGCCGGTGAATTTCATGTTTAAAAACGCCAGGCTCATCTGGTAGTCCTGCACGTTTTTAGAAAACTCCGCCTGTTCCACATCCAGCGCGACGGTGTTGCCGTCCGAGGAGGGCTGATAGGGCACGCGATACATCTCCTGCGGCGCTGAGCCGGGAAAGAAATCCCGCTGCGAACGTTGCATCTCAGCGGCAAAATCAATATCTTTAGCCTGGAAATTGGGGGTATCGACGTTAGCCAGATTTGCTGAAAGCAGTTCCGCCCTGGAAAGTCGAAGTGCTACAGCCTGCGGATGAACACCCAATGCCTTATCAAACGTAATACTCACAACTCACTCCTTCGTGATGATGGACGCTGCGATAGTCCTGTTGCTTCAGCCTTTTAAAGCAACTATCGTGCCAGGTTTACAACATCATGATTTATAAAGATTTACCTACAACCGCGACCGCAAACGGGAAGCGCCGTTTCCGCCGGACCATGCCGGCCGCGCTGCTCTGCTTTCTCGCGTTTTCCGCCGTGGCACAGCCGCAGCCCTCCACCGCGCGCAAGCAGGTTTATGCCCGCGTTCAGCAGCAGGCCGCCGACCTTATTCGTCATGAGGCGGAACGTCAGCGCTGGGAGGATTACCAGGCGAAGCTCAACCTGTTTATTCCCGCCGAGATATCGAACTACGCCCCGTGCCCCGTGCCGCTGAGCATCAGCTCACCGGGCGGCGAGCGCCTGGACTTGCGCCGCCTGCGCTTTGACGTGCGCTGCGACGCCGCAAGCGGGTGGGACATCGCCGTCACGGTCAAACCGGACATCTACCTGCAGGTGCTGATGGCCAAAAACACCCTGGAGCGCGGGCACGTGATGACCGCATCCGACATCACGCGCAGAAAATTCAATATCAGCAATTTGCGCAGCGGCTACATCACCCGCCCGGACGACGTGGTGGGCCTGACGCTGAAACGCCGTATCCGCGAGCTGCAGCCGCTGAGCCTGAGCCAGCTGGATTCACCGGTCATGGTCGAGCGCGGCCAGCGGGTGTTAATGATTGCCGACCAGGACGGCGTGGAAGCACGCACCATGGGGATTGCGTCGAAAAAGGGCCGTAAAGGGGAGATGATCAAGGTGAAAAACGAGAGCAGCGAACGCGAAGTGACGGCAATGGTCATTGATATGGGCGTTGTCAGAACCGGCTATACCGCGGCGAAATAAAATCCTCGCCGCGTTTAAGTTTTGCCGTTCATGCGCCGCTTTACCCTGGTAAGGCGCCCGGAAAGCCACTTTCCGCCCCGGCGAAAACGACCAATAAAAATCCGATGATGGAGTAATGCGATGAAAGTGACATCCAGCCAGTATGCAATGACGAGCGCGATCAACCAGGCCAGCTCTGCGGCCCCGGTGCGCAAGACCGGCGCTGAAGAGATGAAAACGACAAAAACCGCAGCCATCGACCCCGTTCTTGGCGATGCGCAGACCCAGATGGCAGCTCTGCCAGAGGTCGATATGGCGCGTGTAGCCAGTATGAAAGAAGCGATTGCCAGCGGGAAAATCAGCGTCGATCTTGACTCGCTGACCAGCGCAATCGAGAAATATTATCAGAGGTAAAAATGAGTAACGCCGCACAGTGCGTCAAAACGCTGGTTCAGGGTATGGTCGAAGACCGCGACACCTATGGCAAATTGAAAACCCTGCTCGCCGACCAGCGCCAGTGGCTTATCGCACGCGATACGGCAAAGCTGGACCAGCTTAACTCACAGCTTATCGCCTGCTACGAGCAGTTGTCGCACAACAGCAAACAGCGCTACCAGCTGCTCACCCAGCTGGGTATTCCCGTCGGCACGCCCGGCCTGCGCACGCTCTTTTCTCGCCTTCCTGCTGCCCACCAAAAACAGTTAACCACCCTCTGGGGTTCCCTTGAACAGGTCGCCGCCGAGTGCAAGGCGCTGAATGATCGCAATATTACGGTGCTGACCATGCAGCAGGACATTCTGCAAAATCTGTTAAATATCAGCGAGCCGGAAAACTGGCTGTATGAGCAGGGTTAACGCTGCCGCGACGCTCAGGCCAGACATCAAATGAAGAAAATTTACGTGTATCTGGACGCGGCAATGGGGGATACCTCTACCTTTATGCCGCCAGCCAGGCTGAAGCTCTGACGCCGCACAGCGTTTAAATGCCTGAAGCACTATCACCCCGCCACGCTCTTTTTAAAAATGGCCGAATTTATGCTGAGGGAGGAATGACATAAACTCCCCCTCCCCCCCAGGCCTTTTTATGAAAATAGTCATGAATCCGGCAGTTATTGTTAACCATCTGCAGACACAGGGGTTCCCCTGGTAAATTTTAAGGGCAGATCCTGACTTCCGATTAATTCATCGAGTTACGACACAGAAATTGCAAGTAATTCTCGTTTGTTGACGATTGCCCGGCGTAATCTCTCCATAGTTTCTTTAACGACACTGTCTTCAGTCAGTTCCGTGTCACTGGCGATTTTATCTACAAGCGCCAGCATAAGAAAAAGACCATTCTCCGTTGCACTGTTTAAATAGTGCTCGTGCAGGCTAGCGGTCAGAAAACGAATCATTTTATGTGCTGAAAAGACCTGCGTGACGCCATGAAGTTGGTGTGTAAAAGCATCCAGGTAAAGCATGTCTGCATACATCATCAGGCACTGGAAGGTTTTTTTATCCGTTATTTCACCCGCCAGCGGGAGTAACAGACGGAAAGTATCCAGTATCGCCAGCGTACGTTTAACGTGACCTGCGGTTGTGGTGATCGACCCTTCACGCAAAAGATGATGATATAGCCTGTCTGCCAGACATTTCACCTTCGCCTGGGGACGACCTAACAATAACGCAGTAGTAAAGTATTCATCTTCAAAAAAGCGGGTCTGGAAACGAAGATCGGCGTAATGCTCACGACGCCATGCATATCCCCAAACGACAACGGAATAGCCATAGCCAACCCTGGCACGCTCAGTAATACAGCCATTAAAAAAGGTTTGTGCCTCTACAATCTTATCAATCATTTTTCTCGGGCGTTGATAATAAACGGCAGCGGCGGGATGAATATCATTAGCAAGATGATCTTCCAGATGCGTTGAAAAGAATAAAACATCAAGTTCATTCTGCTCCATTTCATTGAGGATCGTTTCAACACATTTCGGTGAAAGATAATCATCGGAATCAACGCAGTAGATATATTTCCCGGTCGCCAGGTCTAACGCTGCGTTTCTTGCGCTCGCGAGCCCCTTATTTTCCTGACTGACAATGCGTAACGCAGGAAAACGAGAGGCATATTTTTGCAAAATCGCCAGAGAATTGTCAGTCGACCCATCGTTAATAGCGATAATCTCCATCCTCTGGCAACGCTGCGCTACTAGCGAATCCAGACAACGTTCAAGATAACGTTCAACGTTATAGACCGGCAGAATGATGGAAAGAAAATCCTGAGGCATCTTTATGCTTCCTGCTATGGCGGCGCAGGCCGCCCTTTTTAAATCAGAGACAACCCGCAGAGCAGAGTATAATCGGCGGTGTGCATTGCGTTATCGATCAGGGGATGTTGAACCTGCCAGTGATACCAGGCGCAGAAAAGAACAATAAAATCGTCTTCGCTCAGCGTAACGTTGTCTTCAATCCATAGCGCGCACAGCATTCTCAACTGGAAGAATTGACGGGTTAATGCGAGTAAAGCCACCCCGTAATTACTGGAATTCACGCCGGGAAGGTAGCCATCGTACAAACGGTAAAGCAGCAGGTTATGCAAAATATGCGGCTGCTCTTGCAGCAGAGGTATGGCGGTTAATTCCAGCTCACGCAGGCGCTCCTGCATACGTGATGGCTCAATAACGGAAAACTCGCTCAGCTTGAGCATCATTTTCATTTTCTGCATACCCGGCACATTCAGGTTCAGGCGCATTGCGCCCATCTCGCCCAGCGCCTCGACGCGGTTCACCTCAATCGGCGGCAGCAGAGACAGTTGCTCGTTTAAAATGCCCGCCTCAGCCAGCTGCGCAAGCTGTTCGCCCATGGCGATCAGATCCTGCGGGTCGCACTGGTTCTCATCACGATAGCGCTGCGCCTTGCTGAGGAGCACGCCGATGGCGTAGAGGCGGCTTTCCAGCGTCAGCCCTGGATGGACCGCCATGTTGATACACTGCTGGTTTAAGGCTTCATCCCAGAGGCTATGCTCCGCAATGCCGTCAATTTCGGTTTCGCCGGTATGCAGCATAAACGCTTCCGGGTTTAGCAGGATCTCCCGCGCCGCGCTTTCGCAGGCCGCGTTGAGGCTCTCTCGCTGCTGGTTTCCTGCCGTCAGACGCGTTTTTGGCCAGTCGCCAGCGGCGTCCTGACAGGCCGGGCATTCGCACGCCGCGTGGCGAGCGTTAAACCTGATCACGTATTCAGGTTGGTACTGTTCTATCAATTCCATACATGCTGCTCCAGCCGCTACAGTGGCGGCGATACTCATTGAAAGTTTTTGCGAAAAAACCAGTGGGTACAGTCGATAACGTCACCGCTGGCGGGATCGGGGATCTCAGGTAAAAAGGCAAAGCTGGGCTGTAACCCCAGCCAGCAGTGAGACTGCATCTGCATGGGCCAGCAGGCGTCGAGGCTGACGCCATGCTCGTGCGCCTGTTGGTAAAAATCACGCAGCGTCGGGATATAGCTGCTGTTAACGGCATAGGCACAGCCGCAACCGGCGCTCAGCACACGCGCTACGCCGGGCAACGCTTTCAGGAGCGAGATGTCGTTATATCGCGCCCCCAACAACACCACCTGCCAGTCGATATGCGGCAAACGGCTCAGCAGCTGATTGACCGTTTTCAGCGAGTTCTCTTTGCGCACATACTTCAGGCGAGCATCAAGCAGCACCACGCTGCGCCACTGCTCACGTTGCGCCATGTCCAGCACCTGGATGTGCGCCTCCAGCTCGCTATGGCCGGGGTCGTGGGCAAACGGCACCAGATGGTGGTTATCAAGCCCCAGTGATGAGAGCGCCTGCAGTTGCGCCGCAAGAACTTCGGGCTGCGCCGGGTCATACATCACCGCCACCTTGTCAAACGCGGCCCAGTCCACCGAGGTGCTCAGCGGTGCCTGGCTCAGACGCCGGTAGTGGCTCAGCAGGTTGCGGTCGGTGACAAAGTCCTCCAGCGTCAGGTCCACCGGCGTGGAGGAGCCAAGCACAAAATCTTTGTCGTAGGTGTTGGCGCTGTGGGAGATACACAAAATTGCGTCGCGCGGATCGATCTGCTGTATCGGCGCGGTGAAATTGTTCAGAAACGCCTGCTCTTCCGCGAGGGTGGCCGTGTCTTCATAACGGTGATTTTTCAGGAAGTTGCGGTGATAGCCGAACGTGCCATTGAGCGCATGGCGCTCACCAAAAGCGTGCGTGCGGTAAATTTTATCGAGATGGCTGTACCAGATATAGATGGTGTCGCTACCGGAAAACAGCGCGTTGTTATGCTGCATCGCCGCCACCTGCGTGCTAATTTTGGTCGGCGGATAATAGTCGTCATCGTCAAAACAGAGGATGTATTCGCCGCTCGCCATCTCATTCAGCATGTTGCGCTTCTTACCGAGATCGAGCCGCTCCGGGCTGTGCACGTAGCGCACGTTACCCACCGCAGGGTCGACCATCATGGCGATCAGGTCTTCGTTACTCTGTTCCGAATCATCAAGAATAATCAGCTCGCGCTTGTCGGCCGGGTAGTCCTGATACTGGAAGATATAGAGCAGATAGGGCAAAAACGCCCGGCGATTCCAGGTCGGACAGACGACGCTCACAAACGGGGTTGCGTAGGTCTTTTTCTGCTGCTGGCGTTTCAGCAGCGTCTGCATCAGGTTGCTCATTTATCGGTGTCGCTGTGCCTGTTGTTGACGCAGCCAGCACTGGGCGGAGACCGCGTCCGTGGTTTTCTGATCGCGGCGCTCCTGCGCCAGACGACGCTCTTTCCGACGCGATTCCAGCACCACTTCGAGGCTTTTTTCGCGGCGAGACTCCGCCAGCAGGTTGCCCTGAAGTTTTTGCGCCTCGACGTGCGCCAGCGCCTGCTCCTGCTTCTGCCAGTCGATCACGCGCTGAATATGGCGCTTATAGCCGGACTGATTGCACAGCAGCGTTGCGCTGCCCTGCATCTCCTGCACGCTGTTGTTCGCCAGGTGGGTCAGGGCGTCAATATTCTTCTCCAGCCGCTGGCACAGCTGCTGCTGGGAGGCCAGACGGGCGCTGAGATCGTTCACCGCGCGGTTGCGCACTAGGTGTAGCTGTTCAAGGGTAGTAATCAGTTTGCTCATCGCGAATTATCCTGCCTGGGCCAGCGCGTTAAGGTCGGCAATGGTGTTGCCGAGCGGGGCCGTGTTCTGCACTTCCTGCTGCAGGAAACGGGTTATCGCCGGCGAGAGGTTGACCGCTCTGTCGGCCACGGGATCGGCTCCCGCCACGTAGCCACCCAACGGGATCAGCGGCTTAATGCTCTGGTATTCGGCGTAAAGCTGCTTGAGGGTGCGGGCGGCGCGTTGATGATCCTGTTCCGTCACCTGGCTCATACAGCGGCTGATGGACTGGCCGATATCAATCGCCGGATAGTGCCCGGCCTCTGCCAGATGGCGCGAGAGGACGATATGGCCGTCGAGCACGGCGCGCGCGCAGTCGACAATCGGGTCCTGCTGATCGTCACCCTCCGCCAGCACGGTGTAGATGGCGGTCATGGAGCCCAGGCTTTCACTGTTGCCCGCGCTTTCAACCAGCTTCGGGATCAGGCCAAACGCTGACGGCGGATAGCCTTTAGTGGCAGGCGGTTCGCCCAGCGAGAGCGCGATCTCACGCTGCGCCATGGCATAGCGGGTAAGGGAATCGACCAGCAGCAGTACGTCCTTGCCTTTGTCGCGGTAGTAGCTGGCGATGGTATGGCACAGCTCGGTGGCTTTAATGCGCATCAGCGGCGACTCATCCGCCGGGGCGGCGACAATCACCGATTTACGGCGTCCGGCCTCGCCCAGCGAGTGGTCGATAAACTCTTTGACCTCGCGTCCACGCTCGCCGATCAGCCCAACCACCACTACTTCGGCCTGGGTGTAGCGGGTGATCATCCCGAGCAGCACGCTTTTCCCCACGCCGCTGCCCGCCATCAGCCCCACGCGCTGGCCTTTGCCAATGGTCAGCAGGCCGTTGATCGCCCGCACACCAACGTCGAGCGGCTCCGCAACCGGCTGGCGTTTTAGCGGATGAACCTGCGGGAGCTGCTGCGGCAGCACGGTATCGCCGGTCAGCTTGCCTTTGTCGTCGATCGGTTCGCCAAGGCCGTTGACCACGCGCCCGAGCCACTGGTCGCCAATCAGCACGCCGTGCTGTTTGTCCATCGGAAAGACGCGCGCGCCCGCCATCAGTCCGGCAGGCTGTTTGAAGGGCATCAGAAAGGTGACGTCGCGGTCAAACCCGACCACCTGGGCGTCAATCAGCTCGCCCTCGCCCCCTTCCACCTGGCACAGCTGGCCCACGGCCAGACGGCAGCCGACGCACTCCAGCAGAATGCCCGCCACGCGCACCAGCCTTCCGGCCACGCGGGCGAGGTTAATGTTTTCAAGCGAGCGCAGGACCTGCTCGAAATCGTGATCACTCATCGTGCGATTCCGGCAGCAGGTTAGCTTTCAGAGCGTCCATACACTGATCGAGGCGGTGCTGGCAGCCCACGTCCATCTCGGTGGTATTGGTGATCACCCGGCACTCGCCGGGCGGCAGGTCGGGGTCTGCGGTCAGCCCCCAGTGCGCCGCTTTGTCCGGCTCCGCTTCGCTGATGCGGCGATGCTCGTCGCTGTTGAGCAATACTTTGACCTGCTCCGGCTGCTGCGGCAGCGCGGCAAGCGCCTCCTCCACGAGGGTGAGGATTTGCGTCGGATGCAGGGTCAGCTCGCAGCGGATCACCTGGCGGGTCACTTTTTCCACCAGCTGCAATAATTCTTCCCGGCGACGCTGTTCGTAATTCGCCATGAAGGTTTCCATCGAGGCGATAATACTGTCCAGCGGGTGCGCGGCTTCGAGGAACTGCTGGCGCGCCTGCGTTTTGCCTTCGGAGCGGCCCTTGCGCACGCCCTCGTCAAAACCGAGGCGTAATCCTTCCTGATACCCTTCCTCTTTGCCCTCTTCCAGCCCCTGCGCGAAACCGCTGTTCAGCCCTTCCTGAAAGCCTTGTTGCAGTTGGGATTGCAGGGCGGCATCGTCCGGGACGTGGCGCATCTCGTCGGGGAGACTCTGAGCCACGCGACGTTTGCGCAGCGGCGGAAACTTGTGCAGACGCGGTTTAATCACCGCCTGTCGGCTGTTGGTCAGAGCGCTCAGCGGTAAGCTTTGTTTTTTGTACATGGGTTACTCCATGGTCTGCTCGGTGAACAGCTGAACCTGAATTTCGCCCTCTTCCGCCAGCTGGCGCACCGTCGCCATGATCTCTTTACGCACGTGTTCGATACGGCTCACCGGCACCGGCCCCAGACGGGTGGTGGTGGATTGCAGCAGCGTCACCTGGCGTTTCGGCATCACGTTGAAGATGGCCTGACGCAGCACCGGCTCGGTGCCCTTAAGCGCAATCGCCCACTCTTCAATGGCAATTTCTTCCATCAGGCGTTGCAGCGTCGCCGGGGTTTGACGGCTGAGAATGAAGAACTCGTACATCTCCTCTTCCAGCTCATCCACCACGTCGGCATCGCGCTCGCGCAGCTGATCGAGCAGTTGCTGCTGGTTGCCGGAAATGCGGTTGACGATGTTGGCCGCGTGTTTGATGCCAACCACTTTTGAACCGTGCTCGGAAAGCACCGCCACGCCGCGCTCGATGAGCCGATCCAGCTCGTCAATCACGTCGCGGTTAACGTCGTCCAGGCGCGCCACGCGCCAGACAATCTCATCCTGACGCTCCGGGGACAGCGCGCTCAGCACCCCCGCCGCCACGTCCGGGGGCAGAAACGCGAGGAACACGGCCTGAAGCTGGAGGTGTTCCTGCTCGATCAGCGCCGCCAGCTGCGGGACATCCACCCACTGCAGGCGCGCCATACGGTGGCGGATTTCATCGCCGTAAATGCCGTTGATCACGCTGCTGGCAATCTCGCCGCCCAGCGCTTTTTCGAGGATCCCGCGCAGGTAGCTGCGCGACGCGCCGTTGATGCCGCTCTGCTCGCGGTAGTCATCAAAGAAGTTGTTCATCGCGTGGCGGGCGTGATCGACCTTTACGCCGTGCAGACGCGCCATGGTGTCGCTCAGCAGAATGACCTCATCGCGGTTCATCTTCTGCATCACTTTCGCCGCCGCTTCTTCGCCCACGCTGAGCAACAAAATGGCGGCCTGTTCCAGTCGGCTGCGTCCTGTTTTGACGCTACCCTTACTGCTGTTACGTATTGTCAGTTCGCTCATTGCTGTTGATCCATTGTTTCAGTACTTCAGCCATACGTTCCGTTTCGTTTTCCGCCAGCATTTGCAGGTACTCCACCTTGGTTTCAAGGCCAGAGCTTTGCGGCGGCAGTTCGGTGTCCTGATTGAATGCCGGGCCAGGCAGGCCGGTCAGACCGGATTCGGTGGTTACCATGTCGTTCTCAATCGCCTCGGCCTGGGCGCTTCCTTCAATCGCCGCCAGCTCGACAGGTTCACGTCGACCGTAGCGCTGCGCCAGCGGACGCAGGCCGAACAGCAACGCGAGCAGGATCAGCATGCCGATGCCGCCGTTTTGCCCCCAGTACTGAATGTTCGGGTCCTGCCACCACTTCGGCTCCGGGAAGCCGTCTGGCGTTCTGTCGATAAAGGCCAGCCGGTCCAGCGTCAGGGAATCACCGCGGTCTTTTTCAATGCCCGCCGCGTCTTCCACCAGCCGGGTTAAGGCGGTGAGTTGTTCCGGCGTCATGCTGGCGAGCGGCTTAGCCGCCTGGTTTAACGCCACCGCCACGCGCAGTTTCTCCAGCTTGTAGCCGGGATGGCGGATATGACGAATGTCGCGGTCGAAGGCATATTTACGCTGCTCCTGCGAACGGCTGGAGAGCGAGCTGGGCGTGCGGTTTTGCGTCTCGGTTTGTGCCGTCTGCGCGTTAGCCGCCATCGGCGGGGTAGCGGGCGCAGGCTGGTTAACCGGGCGGTTGCTGAGCGAACCGGGGATACCCATCGCCAGCTCGTTAGTGGTGTTCTCGCGCGAGATATTTTCATCGCTGACCTGGGGTTCTTTACCCAGGCGCTCCTGCGTCTCTTCGACGCTGCTCATGTCAACGGTCGGCGTCACGCTGATGCGGAAATTCTCGTTGCCAAACAGCGGGGACAACAGCGCGGCAATATTGTTGGTGGTTTCATTTTTGATGCGCTCAATGACGTCACGCCCCTGACGAATGCTCGCCATGCTGGTGCCGCCCTGCTGGCCGTTTTCCGAGAGTAAATTGCCCGCCTGATCCACCACGCGCACGCTGCCCGGCTGCATACCCGGCACGCTCCCCGCCACCAGCTGGACAATGGCCGCCACCTGCTGTTCATCAAGATGCTTGCCGTAGCGCAGCTGGAGCATCACCGAGGCGCTGCTCTGGGGTTTGTTGGTCATCACAAACGAGCTGGACTCGCTCAGCCCCAGGTGGACGCGCGCATTCTCGACCGGATCCAGCGCCATAATGCTGCGGGCCAGTTCTCCCTCCAGGCTGCGCTTGTAGCGAACGTTTTGCACAAACTGGCTGCTGCCGAGCATCTCGTCTTTGTCCATCAGCTCGTAGCCGTCCGGCATCACGGCGGTAATGCCTTTTGCCGCCAGCGCCATACGCGCGCGCGGGAGTTTATCTTCCGGAACGAGGATCTGGCCGTTGTCAGGGTTGATGCGATACGCAATGGACTCTGCGCCCAGCACCTCAACCACCTGTGCCACCGGGAGTTTTTCATCGCTGCCGTACAGTGCGACATAGCCCTGATTGCTGCGCCAGAGAGAGAAAACGATCGCCGCCACCAGCAGCACACCACCCGCCGCCATAAGCCATTGCGGTTTGATGCGCCCGGTCGGCAGCGGGAGGGCAGAAAATGTATCTTTTAACTTTGTCAGCACGAGGGAAACCTTACAGCGGAGTATTCATCACTTCGTCGAGCGCAGTGGTGAGCTTGTTACGAACCTGCATCATGGCGGAGAAGGCCACGCTGGCTTTTTGCGATTCAATCATCGCCCCGGCCAGATCGTCACTCTGACCCAGCTCAATGGCTTTTTGCTTTGCCCCTGCGGCGTGCTGCATGGCATCAATGTTGTCGATAGCGTTATTCAGAACCTGCGAAAAAGAGAGATCGCGTGCGCTGTTCACGCCTGGGAAATCGGCACCTGGCGCAATAAACGTCGACGCGCCGATCCCCCCCGAGGAGGCTACGGCGGCGGTGTTGTGCAGCCTGTCCAGCATCGCCTGCTGGCTGGCCTGCATACCGAGAGCGGTAATTTTGTCCATGGTGTTAGTCTCTTGCACACATCAGGAATAGCACTCGATATTGATACCTTCTTCGCGCATTGAGGCGAGTCGGTAGCGCAGTGCGCGCGGGGTGATGCCTAAAAACGCGGCGGTTTTCGACTTATTGCCGTTGTGGCGTTTCAGCAGTTCGATGATGTACTGGTACTCCGCCATACGCCCGTGCAGCTTAACGTTGCCGATGGCCGACGGTGCAGCCTGCGCTTCGCGGTAGGCGGGCATCAAATCGACGCCTGACGTGGCCGTCATCGTGGCCGGAACGGGCAGGCCAAAATCATTGGCGGTGATCACTTCACCGTTACTCAGGATCATGCCGCGCTGAATCACGTTCTCCAGCTCGCGCACGTTGCCCGGCCAGTCATAGGTCAGCAGCGCCTGACGGGCCTCTTCGCTCAGGCGAATATTGCCTTTATGAAAGGCTTTATATTTAGCGATAAAACGCATCGCCATTGGAATAATATCCAGACGGCGCTCGCGCAGCGGCGTGATATGAATCGGCACCACGGAAATACGGTAAAAGAGATCCTGACGGAAACGTCCCTCCGCAATTTCCTGCTGCAAATCTTTATTGGTAGACGCTACAAGACGAATATCCAGAGGGATTT
This sequence comes from Enterobacter sp. 2VL, assembly GCF_005503595.1. Taxonomy (NCBI): domain Bacteria; kingdom Pseudomonadati; phylum Pseudomonadota; class Gammaproteobacteria; order Enterobacterales; family Enterobacteriaceae; genus Enterobacter; species Enterobacter sp. 2VL. The sequence goes on along the minus strand of NZ_SCNE01000008.1, from coordinate 68,210 downwards.
TTTTATGGCTTCCCAGACGTTCGACTTCCTGCTCCTGCAATACGCGTAATAATTTCGCCTGCAGGGCTAATGGCATATCACCAATTTCATCCAGCAGCAGCGTTCCGCCGTTGGCCTGTTCAAATTTACCCGCCACGCTGGTGACCGCACCGGTAAATGCACCTTTCTCGTAGCCGAATAAAATGGCTTCGAGCATACTTTCCGGAATCGCCGCGCAATTAACGCCAACGTAAGGCGCATCTGCCCCTAAGGCATTTTCATGAATGTAGCGGGAAACGCACTCTTTACCTGTACCCGTCTCGCCTGTAATGAGTACCGACACATTATATTTAGCAACACGACGGGCTAATGAAAATACATTGATGCTTTCTGGCGCACGGGCAACAAATCCATTTTCATTATGGGCTTCATGTTCAATAACAATACTCATAACAACTCACCAACATTTAAGCTAATTGTTAACCTGGAGCGAATACGGGCCCGCTGCACCTTTTCAGGTACATTATAGAAAGACGCCTATTCAATATGGATAACAGCGAATTAACCGGGTATTTTTCAATACGGGAATTCATGACTGGAGCGCATTATAACTCACCGTTAGGAATTGTCTTGTTTTTAATGGGTATTAAAATCTTAATCCTTAAAAATCATTAAGTTACATGAGTTATTAATGCACATTAATCGAGCTAAAATAACGAATTAATAATCCATGGCATCTTGATTATGACAGACGAACAGCGTCTAATTCATATCCCTAATAAAGCCACCCGACAATATGGCTTTATAGTGACGCAGACCGACTCACTCACAAAGCGACACGGTTAAACAAAACTTAAATATTTTTATGCCGCTAAGCAATGTGTAAAGACATCTGCTTTATGCTTACGGCGATCGTTATCCGGAAGATCTATGCAAGCAGCTCCTCAGCGAATCAGAATCTACCAACGTCAGGCGCTCCCCGATATGGTAAAGCTCGACGTGAGCAAGCTTGGACGTCCGTGGCATAAATTGCCCAAGATGATGAACGACAGTTTTGATATCTTCGATGCGCGTTTAAGCATTTATTTTCTGAAAAAATTGCGTGTCAACGTCGCGCTGCAGTCGATGACCTTTGCCATCGACCAGACATATAAAAATACGCAGCTCTTTTCAACGCCGTTTGGGTCAATGGCCTTTAGTATTGAACGCACGCTGTTGTTGCAAATACTTCACGATTATTACGGACTGGGGAAAGAGAGCCGTAATAAATCGCTGGACATTCATCAGCCGGTGACAAAAACCGAAGATCGCCTGAAAAATAAAATTGGGCTGGATCTCACACGGTTATTAATCGACAAAGAGACATTCGGCCAGGACGTTGAGATTAAAAGTGATAACACCACCGTCATTAATCAGTGGTCCTGGTGCGTCACCTTTACCCTCGAAGGCTATGAGCAGGGCAGCTTTACCCTGCTGTTTGATAACGCACATGTCGATCACCTGCTGGCAAAACTGCGCTCGCCTGACGCCGATCAGGCCACCAGCCGACAAGCGCCGCCGACGCCCGCCCAAATCGAAAGGATATTTTACGGTCTGCCGCTGAAGCTTCACGGCCATGTGACCAGCCTCAACCTCACCGTGGCCCAGCTGGCGCGGATAAAGCCGGGGGATATTATCCCGGTCAATATTAACGAAAACATTCCTGTGTATATCGGCAAAGAACAGATTTTTGACGCCAAAATCGCTGAAGATCGCGGCAAGTTATTACTCTGTGAATTTAACGACAGAACCATTGAGAAGCATTATGAGTGATCTGCAACAAGACCTGAGCCAGTCCCTGGATTTTGGCGACCTGAATCTCGGCGAGATGCCGCGTGAAGAGACCGTTGAGGGCAATATCCGCATGGACATCCAGGCGGAACCGGAATCGCCGGCAGGCATTGACGATCTGCGCAAAATGGCGCTGTTCAGCCGTATACCCGTCACGCTGACGCTGGAAGTGGCCTCCGTTGAGGTGTCGCTGGCAGAGCTGATGACCGTCGGTCACGACTCGGTGATTGAGCTGGATAAAATGGCCGGCGAGCCGCTGGATATTAAAGTCAACGGCATCCTGTTTGGTAAAGCGGAAGCGGTTGTGCTGAACGATAAGTACGGCCTGCGCATTCTCGAATTCAACAGCAAAGAGCTGGGCGAGTTAACAAGATGACGTTACACCTGCGCACCGCCCTGCCGTGGCTGCTGTTGGGCGGTTTACTGGTCTCTCCGCAACTGCTGGCGGCGAACGGCGATATCACTCTGTTCAGTTCGTCCACTACCGCTGGCGGCCAGGATTACAACGTCAAAATTGAAATCCTGATCCTGATGACATTGCTGGGTCTGCTCCCGGTAATGCTGATGATGATGACCTGCTTTACGCGCTTTATCATCGTGCTGGCGATCCTGCGCCAGGCGCTCGGCCTGCAGCAAAGTCCACCCAATAAAATCCTGACCGGGATTGCGCTGGCGCTCACGCTGCTGGTGATGCGCCCGGTGTGGACCACCATTTATCAGGACGCCATCGTGCCGTTTCAGAATGACGAGATCACCATGAAGCAGGCGTTCGGCAAGGCGGAAACGCCGCTGAAAAACTTTATGCTGGCGCAAACCAGCAATAAAGCCATGTCGCAGATGATGACGATTGCGGGCGTGACGGGCGATCCGAAAGAGCAGGATTTAACGGTGGTGACCCCGGCGTATCTGTTGAGCGAGCTGAAAACCGCGTTCCAGATAGGCTTTATGATCTACATTCCTTTCCTGGTCATTGACCTGATTGTCGCCAGTATCCTGATGGCAATGGGGATGATGATGCTTTCGCCGCTGATTGTTTCGCTGCCGTTCAAGCTGATGCTGTTTGTCCTGTGCGACGGCTGGACGCTGATTGTCGGTACGCTTACCTCCAGCGTGCAGGGGCTTTAGCAATGGTCACGATGGACATTGCCGGGGACATCATGGCAACCGGCATTAAGCTGGTGCTGATTATCTCCGCCGTGGCGATTATTCCCAGCCTGATTGTCGGCCTGTGCGTCAGTATCTTTCAGGCGACCACGCAAATTAACGAACAAACGCTGAGCTTCCTGCCGCGCCTTCTGGTCACGCTGGCGGTGCTGATTATTGGCGGTAAATGGATGCTTACCCAACTGGTGGATTTCACCGTCAATATTTTTCAGCAGGCGGCGGCGCTGGTGGGATAGCGGGCAATGGGCATTGATATCTCTACGCTGATCAACCCGCTGCTGGCGCTGGTTTTTCCGTTTTTCCGCATTCTGGCGTTTCTGCACTTCTGCCCGGTGCTGGACAACCGCGCCTTCAGCCGACGTATCAAAACCGTGCTGGCACTGGCGCTGGCGGCAATCATCACCCCGATGCTGCCGGATAAAGTGCTGATCACCGAGCTGATGTCGATGCGCACTGTCCTGCTCATCGGTGAACAGCTGCTGTGGGGCATGCTGTTTGGCATGGCGATGCAGCTGGTCTTCGTTGCGCTGCAAACGGCGGGACATATTCTTTCAATGAATATGGGGCTCGGCATGGCGATGATGAACGACCCGGTGAACGGCAGCTCAACCACGGTGATTTCGCAGATGATCTACACCTTCTGCGGCCTGCTGTTTTTCGTGATGGACGGGCACCTGCTGGTGGTCACTATTCTCTACAAAGGCTTTGTCTGGTGGCCCATCGGCCAGGCCATCAATAAACCCACCCTGCTGCTGATTGTGCAGAGCCTGGGCTGGATTATGTCGTCGGCCACGCTTATCGCGATCCCGACCACCTTTGTAATGCTGATTGTGCAGGGCGGCTTCGGGCTGCTTAACCGCGTCTCGCCCACGCTCAACCTGTTCTCGTTGGGCTTTCCAATCAGCATGCTGTTTGGCCTGCTCTGTATTTCGATGATGATGACCAATATTCCCGACCACTATCTCAACCTGACCACCGAAATCCTGGCCAGGCTCGAAGCCGTGAGGACGCACTGATGGCGGCCGGTGGCGATAAAAGCGAAAAACCCACAGCGCAAAAGCTGCGCAAAGCGCGCGAAAAGGGTGATCTCCCGCGGTCCAAAGATCTCACCATGGCCGTGGGCCTGCTGGCGTCGTTCATCACCATGGGCACCTTTTTCCCCTATTACAAAACGCTGGTCGAGGAGTCTTTTACCTCGGTCGGCATGATGGCGGGACGGCTGGATGACCAGGGGGCGTTGAGCCAGTTTTTGATGTTGAACGTGTGGGTGATTATCCGCTTTATTATCACCCTGGCACCGATCCCCCTCGCCTGCATCGTGGCAAGTCTGGTCCCGGGCGGCTGGGTGTTCACCGTTTCAAAGCTCAAGCCCGACTTTAAAAAACTCAGCCCCATCAGCGGCGTGAAGCGCATGTTCTCCAGCAGCCACTACGTTGACGTCGGCAAGATGATGCTCAAGTGCGGCATTATTCTGGCGGTGCTTTACACCATGGTGCACAGCTCGCTCAACCCGCTGCTGCACCTGCAGCGGCTGAGCCTGAGTCAGGCGATTCATCACGGGTTTGGCATTCTGCATCACGTGCTGATCTATTTCATTGCGGTGATTGTGATCTTCGCCCTGCTCGACGTGCCGCTGGCGAAGTTCATGTTCACCAAAAAAATGCGCATGACCAAGCAAGAGGTGAAAGAAGAGTACAAAAACAACGACGGTAACCCGCAGATCAAAGGCCGTATACGCCAGCTTCAGCGCCAGATGGCGATGGGGCAGATCAACCGTACCGTGCCGGAGGCAGACGTGATTATCACGAACCCGACGCACTACGCCGTTGCGCTCAAATACGATCCAAAAAAAGCCGAAGCGCCCTACATCGTGGCAAAAGGCATGGACGATATTGCGCTCCATATCCGTGACGTGGCTCGCCATCACCAGATTGAAGTGGTCGAATTCCCACCGCTGGCGCGTGCGGTTTACCACACCACCCGCGTAAACCAGCAAATTCCGGCCCAGCTTTTTCGCGCGATTGCGCATGTGCTGACCTACGTCATGCAGATTAAATCCTGGCGTACCGGCCAGCTTGAACAAAAACCCCGCCTGAACAGGCAGATCAACATTCCAAAAGAGGTCTTAAAAGCCGATGGCGAACAGTAAGTTACAGCAGGCGCTTGCCATACTCAGTAAAGGGCGAATAGGCGTTCCGGTACTGCTTCTGTGCGTGCTGGCAATGGTCATGCTGCCATTGTCCCCGCTGATGCTGGATATCTTATTTACCTTCAACATTGTGCTGGCGGTAGTGGTGCTGCTGGTGGCGGTCAATATGCAGCGTCCGCTGGATTTTGCCGTCTTCCCGACGCTGCTGCTGATCACCACGCTGATGCGACTTACCCTGAACGTCGCCTCTACCCGCGTGGTGTTGCTGCATGGTCATGAGGGCGAAGGCGCGGCCGGTAAGGTTATCGAAGCCTTTGGTCAGGTGGTGATTGGCGGCGACTTCGTGGTCGGGTTCGTGGTCTTTATCATCCTGATGATCATCAACTTTGTGGTGGTCACCAAAGGGGCGGAACGTATTTCTGAAGTGTCGGCCCGCTTTACGCTGGATGCCCTGCCGGGTAAACAGATGGCGATCGACGCCGACCTAAACGCCGGGCTGATTAACCAAAACCAGGCGCGAGACCGCCGTAAAGAGGTGTCGAAAGAGGCCGACTTCTACGGTGCGATGGACGGTGCCTCGAAGTTTGTGCGTGGTGACGCCATCGCCGGGATCATGGTGCTGGTCATCAACGTCATCGGCGGGATTTGCATCGGTATCTTCAAATACAATCTCGATGCCAGTCACGCCTTCCAGCAGTACGTTCTTCTGACCATCGGTGACGGCCTGGCCGCGCAGATCCCGTCCCTGCTGCTCGCCACCGCCGCCGCGATTATCGTGACCCGCGTCAGCGACGGCGACGACGTCAGCGATGAGATTAAAACGCAGCTGCTGGCGAAACCGCAGGTGCTGTATACCGCCGCCTTCGTCATGTTCATCCTGGCGATTGTCCCCGGCATGCCGCACATCGCGTTCCTGTGCTTCACCGCCCTTTTGCTGTTTGCCGCCTGGCGACAGAGCAAGATCGTGAAGCCCGCCGCCGAAGAGACCGACTACGACGCCATTAGCGACGCGCTGGCAACGGACGCGACGCCTGCAATTAACTGGGAAAGTATTCCGCTCGTCGAGCCGATTGGGCTGAACCTAGGCTATAAGCTGGTGACGCTTATCGATACGGCGAAAGGAAGCCCGCTATCGCAGCGTATTCGCGGCGTGCGTCAGGTGGTGTCTGAACAGTGCGGCGTGCTGCTGCCGGAGATCCGCATTCGGGAGAACTTCCGCCTGAAGCCCGCCCAGTACGCGATCTACATCAATGGCATCCGCACGGCGCTCGGCGAAGTGTATGCCGAGAAGCTGATGGCCATTCCAGGCGCAGAGCTGTACGGCGAAATTGACGGCGTGCTGGATACCGATCCGGCCTACGGCATGGCGATCGTCTGGATCGATCCTGACCAGAAGGCCAAAGCGCTGAACCTGGGCTATCAGGTAGTGGATTGCGCCAGCGTGGTGGCAACGCACGTCAACAAGGTGGCGCGCGAGCATCTGCCGGAGCTGTTTAATTATGACGATATCACCCACCTGCACGCGCGTCTGGCGCTGCAGGCGCCGAAGCTGGCGGAAGATCTCTCGAATGCGCTCAACTTTAGCCTGCTGCTGCGCATTTACCGGCAGCTACTGCTGGAGCAGGTGTCCCTGAAGGATATTGTCACCATTGCCTCTACGCTGCTGGAAAGCTCCGCCGTGACCAAGGATCCGATTCTGCTTACCGCCGACGTGCGTTACGCGCTGCGCCGCGCCATCCTCCACGCCATTAACGGCGATCGGCAAAAGCTGGCGGCTTATACCATTGATAACGCGCTGGAGAATATTTTGCTGGCAGCGCTGAACCAGTCTCAGCAAACCGGCAAGGTGGCGCTGGACAGTTTTGCCGTTGATCCGAACATCCTGACGCAGCTGCAAAACACGATGCCTGTGATTCAGGAGCAGATGAAAGCGAAGGGTCTGCCGCCGCTGCTGCTGGTGACGCCTCAGCTGCGGCCGCTGATTTCACGTTACGGGCGTCTGTTTGCCAGCAACCTGCACGTGCTGTCGTACAACGAAGTGCCGGACGACAGCGATCTCACCATCGTCGGCACGCTGGCGTAACTATTCGTCGAGAAAACGCACCTTCCAGGCGGCCAGCGTACGCGGCATTTTACGCTGGTCGCTGCCGTCGGTGCTGTAATAGCGCAGCTCCAGCCCGCCACCTTTCACCGGAGAGATCCGGCCTGCCCAAATCTCGCCTTTTGGCGTGTACATGATGATAGCCGTGCGGCTGTTCGCAGCACCCTGAACCCACATTGAGAGCACGCGCGCGCCGATATTGTCGATATCGTTCTGGTAGATATAGACGTTGGCACTGTCGACGAAGTTTTGATAATCCTCCCCCACCAGGGCGCGGAATTTCTCATCCAACGCGCTATCCGGGAAGATACCGAGAGAGAGCAAGGTGGGTTTTGGCCGGGGGTCGGTTTCGGAAAGCTTGTACGCGCCGTCCAGGAACACCCCAGTGGGCATGGATAAACGGCATCCCCAGTCGGAATTACTGTATACCTGCAACGAGCCGTCCTTTCTGGGGATCAGCAAGAGCTTGCAGTTGCTGGTGTCCACCACGCGTTCAACGGCCAGCATGCCGTACAGCCGTCTCGCTTCGGCGGTAAACTGATCTTCATTGATGCCTGCCCAGGCGCGAATATCCAGGGTGACGCTCCACTGGGCATTGCGGCTGAACTGGATCACGCCGCCGCTCATATTGGGCGCCAGCATGTTCCACCATTTACCTTCCCATTTGAAATTACGGTCGGTGTCGGAGATCGCACTGATGCCGGCATAGTAAGCACGTTCTATGCAGGTGTCAGAGGTACATTTCTCCAGCAGCTTTTCCCACTCGTCATATTTTTTATCGATGTCTGCAACCCCCTCCTCCAGAACCGCCTGGTTGTAGATCAGGGAGAGGGTGTTATCCAGCCAGTGGAGGTTGTCATTATTGCAAATGGTATTCTCCAGCGGCGTGACCGCGCGCTGGCAGTTTATCGCCATCGCGCCGCCGCTAAAAAATAATGTCAGTAAAAACAGTAGGCTAAAGCAGCGATGTATCATTTTTGTTCAACTTTCATTCAAAAGGGCGGCTATTGTGGCGAAGGAGAGGCTTTATTGCAATATAAACCATTCACTGTAGTTATATGAATGGACGATGCAGCAAATCTGTTAAGTTATGTACAAATCTTGTCGCATTTTTAATACGGAATGTATTAACTCTGGACAAATAGCGATGAAAATAGACAGCAGTAATCTGACCATGGCGACGGTTGCCGCCTACGGCTCACAAACGGATTCCACCCGGCGTCCCCTGGGGATTAAACGCTCAAGCGGGAATATTTGCCCACAAAGTGGTTTCTGGCAAATTGATCATCCTGCCGTAACGAATGTTGTAAATGTTAAAAAAGGAGAAACATTACCCTGGCAAAATGGTTATCCCGTTAACTGGACGCTCATTGAATACGATTTAAGAAACGAATAATTAACATCTCTTATTCTGCAGGAAATAGATTTTCCTTATTGCAGGAAAGGGTATTTCCTGCCCTTTCGGCATAAAACCCACATTAATTTCATAACGAGCGCATTGCATTCGCTTTAGCCTCTCCCTCGCCACACAAAATCATGCAACATACTGATTATATTAATACTAAGCAAAAACTTACGACCATGAAGATCGTTTTAACCAATCAATGTGAATATATCGATCGATAATAGTTATGTACTTTTTCTAAAAAAATAATGATTGATTTCATCGATCAATATTTATTATTCGATCGACTTTGACAATCAAAAAGTGAGCAGGTACCCTTTGTCCTCAGCGTTATTTTTACTCGTTGTTAACTGTTTGTAGTCCAGAGCCAATACCCCAGCGCATTTAAACATTTCCTCAACGAGTTGCCATTATCCCGCTAAATAAATACCTCATATTTGGTATAACGAGAGTGATCCGGAGTTATCAGTGATCGACAGTTTGAATTTCAGAAGGCCGTTAAATATTTGTTTCGCCGTACTTGCCGTGACCGTTATTGTGGTTGGTACGCTGGTTGCCCTTTCGCAATGGTCCGCCACGCAGGAAGCGAATAAAAGACATAACCGTCTATATATCAGCAATGTCGCATCGTTCCTTGATAAATATCTGGATGGTTACGAGCGTATCGTGCGGGAAATGACGCGCATCGCCGCCGATCAGCATAAATTCGACAAAATAAACGAAAACGACAGGACGCTGCGTAACTGGATGATCGAACGCCTGCGCATTATGCCGGACGCCCTCTCAATCATTCACGTGGACAATAATGGACGTTACATCCGCCTTCCTTATGTGCCGCTCAGCGACGATCAAGAGCAGAAATGGGACCCGCGCAAAGAGTCGTGGTTTTCGATTTCCATCGAAGACTCGGACGAGGCGCACTACAGCGTCAGCCGGGACCCTTTCGCACATAAAGAGCGCGTGATTACCATTTCGTTGCCCATCATTAACGGCTCGGACGGGTCGAATACGGGCGTTCTGGCGCTGAATCTGGACATGGAAAAAAGCACCGAGATCCTCAGCACCGCGCTGCCCCCCATGAAGAGCCGGACTTTTGTGATGAACCGCCAGGGCGAGCTGGTGATCAATCCAGGCTACCAGTTCGACCCGCAGAGGCTTAAAGCCATCGCGCTGAACGCCCGGGAGCATCGCGGCGACTTCGTGATGGACGACCGCTACTACACCTACCGTACGGTCGGCTCCCAGTCCTGGCTGCTGGTGCACGAAGTGGAGCAGAGCGAGCTAAACGACCTCGCCTTTCAACAGTGCCTGAGCACGCTCTGGGGAACGCTGTGTGCGCTTATTGCCCTTCTTTTCTGCTGGTGGTCGACCCGAGCCGCGCTTAACGCCATCTTTATGCGCATTGCGGCGAGCATCCGCGGCGGCACGATCAAGCCCGCCAGCGTGGAGGAGCTGATTTTCGAAGAGATCCACAGCTCGCAGCAGCGGCAGGAGAAAACGGCGCACGAGGCGCTCACCGACGGGCTTACCGGGCTGAAAAACCGTCGCGCCTTTGATGCCGATGCAGCGCGCTGTAACAGTGAGCCGAACACCCATCTGGCGATGGTGGATATTGATAACTTCAAGATGATTAACGATACCTGGGGGCATACGGTAGGCGATCTGGTGCTGAAAACCGTGGCTGAACTGGGCTCGCGGCTGCGCGGTCTGGAAAATATCACCCTCTACCGCTACGGCGGAGAAGAGTTTGCGGTTCTGTTCCAGGGAATTAGCGCTGAAAAAGCATTAAGCTACCTCGAAAAGTGGCGAATTACGGTGAATACGCGGTCGTTCAGAGAACACGATCTCAACGTCTCGTTTAGCGCGGGGCTGTGCAAGATGGGAGGCACCTCGTTGCCGGACACCCTGGGCCGTGCCGATAAGTTGCTCTATCAGGCCAAGAAAAGCGGTAAAAATAAAATCATCGCCAGCTGATCGCCCGGTTAAGTTGGGCGGCGTTTGTGTCGTTTAAGGCTGTATTGTTGTGGCTACGAGGCTGGCATGGAAAAGAGTACGCATTTTGTCGTGCAGTGTGTCGAAAAAAATAAACTCGATTCGGGTATCGATTTCGTTATCCAGCCGATTTTCGACCTCTCACGGTTTGTCTGCATCGGCGGCGAAGTGCTGGTGCGAGGCACGCACAGGCGCAATATTGTGCCGCCTCATCTGTTCATCAGCGAGCTGGAAAAAACCGGCGGTATTCTGCCGATGGGGGATTACATCCTGGCGCAGGCGTTTAAATTTCTTGCCGGCCAGCCGCGCGAGCATCTTGATAACCGGCTTTTTACGTTCAATATCTCCTGGGTGCAGCTTCAGGACAGCCACTTTGCTGCCCGCGTGCTTGCGCTGATTGCTGCGCACCCGCTCGCGCCACGCAATCTGGTGTTTGAGATCACCGATGGCGCTGACCAGCTTGATGAGACGGTAAAGCAGAACCTCGATACGCTGCACGATGCGGGGATCAACCTGGCCTGGGACGGGATTGATTGTCTGGAAAAGCTCCGGTCGCGGCTGGCGCTCTATTTGCCCGACTACATCAAGCTCGACAGAAGCTGTCTGGCCGCCAACCGCCTCGACAATACCTTCGCCATGCTGGCGTACGTGGAGGATGTCGACGTGGACGTGGTCATTGAAGGCATCGAAAACTACACCCATGTCTCCACCATGCTGCGCCACGGCGTGAAATACGGCCAGGGTTTCCTGTTCTCTCGCCCGGTGAGCAAAGAGGCCTTCCATCAGCAGTATATGCAGCCGGAACGCGCGTAAGGCGCACCACCATGTATCAGCAAAATTTTCTGCGTAAGACTAAAAACCGCGTACTGGCCGCCGGTATCGCGTTTTTGCTTACGCTGGTGGTCACCACTACGCTGGCGATGATTAACGGGCTGGATAACCATCAAAAGCGCATGGCGGAGCAGGCGCGCTACGTGCAGTCGATTCTGGACAGCATGCTGCGGGATGCGCATGAAGCCTCCCGCCAGGCGTCTGCGCTGCTGGGCAAAGTCTGCACTTTTAACGTCGAGAAAGCACTGAATATGCTGCCGGGCCGCTATATGCATATTTACTCGATAAACTTCGTTCACAATCAGCACATTAGCTGTTCTTCTCTGTTAGCGAATAAACACGCCAGCGTCACTTCCCGGCTTCCGCTGGATAAAACGGTGTGGATGTCGAACGCCCTTAGTGCCCCTGACATTAGCGTTATTTCACTGATAAGCCATTTTCCTCAGGGAACGCTTTACGTCGCGTCCGACCTGCGCTTCCTGCTGGAGGTGATGGGCAACGATCTGATTATTCAGGTATCAGGTAAAACGCTCAACGCCGCCGGGCTGCAAAAAGGGCCGCTCGCGGCAGCACAGTTTGCCGACTATGAACCGTTTCCGGCCCACTCCTCCCTGTACTCGCTGGCATGGAGAAGGCCGGAGATGGGCGAAATTATTGGGTTCGTGACCGACTCATGGCTCTCCCTCGCCTTTATTTTGTCGATGTCGACCATCATGGCGACCCTGACCTGGCTGCTGGCGATCCGCCGCCATTCTCTGTACGCGCAGCTGGCCAGCGCCATCAGACAGCATCAAATTCACCCGCACTATCAGCCGCTGATATGCGCCAGAACCAACACGGTGGCGGGAGCAGAGGTACTGGCAAGGTGGCATCACGCCGAGCTGGGCTTTATTCCTCCTGACGTTTTCATCCCGGTGGCGGAAAGCACCGGACTGATTATCGACCTGACGGAAAGTTTGCTGGAACAGGTGGTTCACGACCTGCGGCAGGGTGGCGCCACCTTTCAGCCGGGCTTTAAGCTCAACCTGAACATCAGCCATGCGCACGTGGTGGACAATTCCTTCGATCGGTTTATCGACGACTGGGCAGCCACGTTTGCGGAGCTTGGCATCACCCTGGTGTTTGAGATTACCGAGCGCGAAAACATTGATATCAGCGATGCGCTTGTGGCGAAGATTGCCCACATTAAGCGCAGCGGCATTAAGATCGCGCTGGATGATTTTGGCACGGGGTTTTCCAACCTGGCGTTTATCACCAACCTTAATCCTGACAGCATTAAGATTGACCGCATGTTTACCCGGCAGATTTCGCAGGACACCGCGACGCCGCTGATTGACTGCGTGATTGATATGGCAAAGCGGATGAATATCCTGACGACGGCGGAAGGCGTTGAGTATGACTATCAGGTAGCCTATCTCAAGGCGAATGAGATTGACTGTTTGCAGGGCTACTTTTTCTCGAAACCGCTCAGCTTCAGCGACTTCACCCGGTTTTTACAACGCTACGCGAGCCAGAAATAAAAAAGCCCCTTTCGGGGCTTTTTTTACGGCTAAGCGCGGAAGGCTTAGAACGGGATGTCGTCGTCAAAGTCCATTGGCGGTTCGTTAGACGGTGCCGGTGCGGACTGCTGCTGCGGACGAGACTGCGCGCCGCCGCTGAACTGGTTGCCGCCCTGTGGCTGCTGAGGTTGACCCCAACCGCCCTGCTGCTGGTTCTGGCCGCCACCTGCCGGTGCGCCACCGCCCTGACGGCCACCCAGCATCTGCATGGTGCCGCCAACGTTTACCACCACTTCAGTGGTGTACTTCTCAGCGCCGGACTGATCGGTCCATTTGCGGGTACGCAGTTGGCCTTCGATATAGACCTGAGAACCCTTACGCAGATATTCACCGGCCACTTCAGCCAGTTTGCCAAACAGCACAACGCGGTGCCATTCAGTCTGCTCTTTCATCTCACCGGTCGCTTTATCACGCCAGGATTCGGACGTAGCCAGCGTAATGTTGGCAACTGCGCCACCACTCGGCATGTAGCGTACTTCCGGGTCCTGGCCCAGATTACCGACGAGAATCACCTTGTTTACGCCTCTGCTGGCCATGTTCGTGTCTCCTGAATACGTTTCTTAATAGTGTAAACGCGCGAGTGTACCATTTCCATGCGCTACTTTGATAGTTGCGTAGCACGTTCCAGAGTTCTCCCGCGAACTCGACATTGTTACACAGTGAATCAGAAATTGCATTCCAATACTGTATATCCAGACAGGTTAAATTGTGTCATAATTAGCCGTTTCTGCCGGTTGTCCTTCAAACATACCAGGCATCCGAGTTTCTACCGGGAAAGGTGAATGGATAAGATCGAAGTACGGGGCGCTCGCACCCACAATCTCAAAAATATCAACCTCGTCATCCCTCGCGACAAACTCATCGTCGTGACCGGGCTTTCGGGGTCTGGCAAATCCTCACTGGCTTTCGACACCCTGTATGCCGAAGGGCAGCGTCGCTACGTTGAATCACTCTCCGCGTACGCGCGCCAGTTTCTGTCGCTGATGGAAAAACCGGACGTTGACCATATTGAAGGGTTATCACCGGCTATCTCTATCGAGCAAAAATCGACCTCGCATAACCCGCGTTCAACGGTCGGTACCATTACTGAAATTCATGACTACCTGCGTCTGCTGTATGCCCGCGTGGGTGAGCCGCGCTGTCCGGACCACGACGTGCCGCTGGCGGCGCAAACCGTCAGCCAGATGGTCGATAACGTGCTGTCTCAGCCGGAAGGCAAACGCCTGATGCTGCTTGCGCCCATCATCAAAGAGCGTAAGGGCGAGCACACCAAAACGCTGGAGAACCTGGCAAGCCAGGGCTATATCCGCGCCCGTATCGATGGCGAAGTGTGCGACCTGTCCGATCCACCGAAGCTGGAACTGCAGAAGAAACACACCATCGAAGTGGTGATTGACCGCTTTAAAGTGCGTGAAGATCTGGCAACACGTCTGGCGGAGTCGTTTGAAACCGCGCTGGAGCTTTCCGGCGGTACGGCGGTGGTCTCCGATATGGACGACACCAAAGCGGAAGAGCTGCTCTTCTCCGCCAACTTTGCCTGCCCAATCTGCGGCTACAGCATGCGCGAACTGGAACCGCGCCTGTTCTCCTTCAACAACCCGGCGGGCGCGTGCCCGACGTGTGACGGCCTGGGCGTGCAGCAGTATTTCGACCCGGACCGCGTGATCCAGAACCCGGAGCTGTCCCTGGCGGGCGGTGCGATTCGCGGCTGGGATAAGCGTAACTTTTACTACTTCCAGATGCTGAAATCGCTGGCAGAGCACTATAAGTTCGACGTTGAAGCCCCCTGGGCCAGCCTGAGCGCAAACGTGCACAAAGTGATCCTGTTCGGTTCCGCTAAAGAGAACATCGAGTTCAAGTATATGAACGATCGCGGTGATACCTCCGTGCGCCGCCATCCGTTCGAAGGGGTGCTGCACAACATGGAGCGCCGCTACAAAGAGACCGAATCCAGCGCGGTGCGCGAGGAGCTGGCGAAGTTCATCAGCAACCGCTCCTGTGCAACCTGTGAAGGCACTCGTCTGCGTCGCGAGGCGCGCCACGTGTTTGTCGAAAACACGGCGCTGCCGACCATCTCAGACATGAGCATCGGTCACGCAATGGACTTCTTCACCAACCTGAAACTCTCCGGCCAGCGGGCGAAAATCGCTGAAAAAGTGCTGAAAGAGATTGGCGATCGTCTGAAATTCCTGGTGAACGTGGGCCTGAACTACCTGACGCTTTCCCGCTCTGCGGAAACGCTCTCCGGTGGTGAAGCGCAGCGTATCCGTCTGGCAAGCCAGATTGGCGCGGGCCTGGTGGGCGTAATGTACGTGCTGGATGAGCCGTCCATCGGCCTGCACCAGCGCGACAACGAGCGACTGCTCGGCACGCTGGTTCACCTGCGCGACCTCGGCAACACGGTGATTGTGGTCGAGCACGACGAAGACGCTATCCGCGCCGCTGACCACGTTATCGATATTGGTCCGGGCGCGGGTGTGCACGGCGGCCAGGTCGTGGCTGAAGGGACGCTGAAAGACATTATGGCGGTACCGGACTCGCTGACCGGCCAGTACATGAGCGGCAAGCGCAAAATTGAAGTGCCGAAACAGCGCGTGCCAGCCAACCCGGAAAAAGTGCTGAAACTGACCGGCGCGCGCGGGAACAACCTGAAAGACGTGACCCTGACGCTGCCGGTCGGCCTGTTTACCTGTATTACCGGCGTGTCCGGTTCCGGGAAATCGACGCTTATCAACGATACGCTGTTCCCGATTGCGCAGACGCAGCTCAACGGCGCGACGCTCGCTGAGCCTGCACCGTATCGCGAGATTCACGGACTGGAGCATTTCGACAAGGTTATCGACATTGACCAGAGCCCGATTGGACGCACACCGCGTTCCAACCCGGCGACCTATACCGGCGTGTTCACGCCCGTACGTGAGCTGTTTGCCGGCGTGCCGGAATCACGCTCGCGCGGGTATACGCCAGGACGTTTCAGCTTTAACGTTCGCGGTGGTCGCTGTGAAGCCTGTCAGGGCGACGGCGTGATCAAGGTCGAGATGCACTTCCTGCCGGATATCTACGTGCCGTGCGACCAGTGCAAAGGCAAGCGCTATAACCGCGAAACGCTGGAGATTAAGTATAAGGGCAAAACCATCCACGAAGTGCTGGATATGACCATTGAAGAGGCGCGCGAGTTCTTTGACGCTGTCCCTGCGCTGGCGCGTAAGCTGCAAACGTTGATGGACGTAGGTTTGACCTATATTCGCCTTGGGCAGTCTGCCACCACGCTCTCCGGCGGTGAGGCGCAGCGCGTGAAGCTGGCGCGCGAGCTATCCAAGCGCGGCACCGGCCAGACGCTGTACATTCTCGACGAGCCAACCACCGGCCTGCATTTTGCGGATATTCAGCAACTGCTCGACGTTCTGCATCAGCTTCGCGATCAGGGCAACACCATCGTGGTGATTGAGCACAACCTGGACGTGATTAAGACGGCAGACTGGATCGTCGATCTGGGTCCGGAAGGCGGCAGCGGCGGCGGTGAAATCCTCGTCTCCGGCACGCCAGAGACCGTTGCTGAGTGCGAAGCCTCGCACACCGCGCGCTTCCTCAAGCCGTTATTGAAGTAATCATACCGACAGCTGCTGTCTGACCTGTTCAGGCAGCAGCTCTATTGCCTGCTGATAAGAGGCATCCACCAGGTAGTAAATCTGTGAATCGGGAATCGAACCGTCGAGATACACGGTGCTCCAGTGCGCCTTGTTGAGATGCTGACTCGGCCTCACATCATGATGCTGCTGACGTAGCAGATCGGCCAGTTCCGGGCTGGTTTTCAGCGCTGCCGCCGGGCGGCCTTCAACCTCTTTGACCATCGCAAAAAGCACGTCGCCGACCTTTATCTGCGTGGCTTTCCAGTCGTTGTGGACGCTTTGCTCCGCGCCCGATTTGTTCATGCAGTACTGAAGTATCTCCGAAATTGTCATCTTTATTCCCCTTGTAGCGTAGCGATAATTTTACGCGGACCACCGTGAATGCGATGCTCTCCCAGCCAGATCCCTTGCCACGTGCCCAGCATCAGCCGCCCCTGGTGTACCGGCAGCATCAGCGATACCCCCAGCAAAGAGGATTTGATATGCGAAGGCATGTCATCCGCCCCCTCATAGTCATGCTCATAGGCGGCGTTGTCGGGCACGGTTTTGAGAAAATGCCGTTCCATATCAGACCGGACGGTGGGATCGCAGTTTTCGTTTAACGTGAGAGAGGCGGACGTGTGCTGAAGCAGCAGGTACAGCAAACCCGTTTTGACGCGCGATAAATCGCGGATTTGCCCGACGACTTCGTCCGTCACCAGGTGAAATCCGCGCGATTTTGCGCTCAGGGTCAGGGTCTGTTGATACCACATTGGCTGCTCCGTTAAGAAAGATGAATCTTTCTAAGTGTGCAGCAAGAAGGCGAAAGGTAAAACCCGCGGCGGCAAGATTTGATTAAAAAAGGATCCGGCCCGCCGCGCGGCCATTAATACTCTGAGTTAACAATCACCTCTTCGCCAAACTTTCCGGCCATCGGCAGCGGGCGATAGGTTGAGTTCGAGGCGCGTAACACCCGAATCCCTCTGGCCCCCACGTCGTGCGCGGCGGTAATGTCGTTGTCAGAATCCCCGTAGAACACTTTGATATTTTTCTGCTCAAGCCACTGGGTTTTAGTGTTTTGCCCCTCTTTATCACCCGCAAAAATCACCGGGTTCATGCTGGCCGCCGGGATCAAAAAATCGTCCTGCAGGGTTTTAGAGACGGTCTCGGTTTTGGTCTGGCTACGACCGGTGACGAAGTAGATGCTGTCGCCGCGCTTAACGTGCATGGCGATCAGCGCCCGGGCAACCTCTTTCGGAATGCTGAACTCGTCCCAGCCGTTATTCATTTTTTCCCAGAACTCCGGGTTTTGCAGATAGGCTTCGCTGTCCGGCGAGAAGGTTTTCTTGCCGCGCCAGAAGCCGGGGCTGGAGAACAGCACGGTGTCGTCGATGTCGAAGCCGACGGCCATTGGTGCCCGGCCCATCAGGCTGTTTTCAATTTGTGCCACGGAGACCCAGTGAATGGGGGCTTGCTCGGCCAGGATGGCGGCGGTGGTGCCGGTGTAAAGCGGCGTCGGCGCAGATGCGCGTGCAACTACGGCACTGTTAAGCGAGAACAATAAGCAGGCGGCGCTGAGCGCCAGTGTGATCTTGCGCATATTTTCCCCTGAATATTCAGTTTGTTATCGTTTTATTTTGTGTGAGTGGTCAAAAAACTATCCGACCATAACCCCAGCGGCAGGGGAAGAAAAGGAGTTTTTGCTTATCAATCTGAAGAAAAAGAAGACGATCACAAAGCGAGACATCGACCTGAGCAGCCTGATGCCCTCACCCCAGCCCTCTCCCACAGGGAGAGGGAGAACACCCAGCCCGTAGGCCCGGTAAGCGGAGCGCCACCGGGCGATTAGACTGCACGGCGGCCTGATGCCCTCTCCCACAGGGAGAGGGAGAACACCCAGCCCGTAGGCCCGGTAAGCGAAGCGCCACGGGCGATTAGACTGCACGGCGGCCTGATGCCCTCTCCCACAGGGGGAGGGAGAACACCCAGCCCGTAGGCCCGGTAAGCGAAGCGCCACCGGGCGATTAGACTGCACGGCGGCCTGATGTCCTCCCCCACAGGGAGACGGAGAACACCCAGCCCGTAGGCCCGGTAAGCAGAGCGCCACCGGGCGATTAGGCTGCTCGGCGGCCTGATGCCCTCTCCCACAGGGAGAGGGAGAACACCCAGCCCGTAGGCCCGGTAAGCGGAGCGCCACCGGGCGATTAGGCTGCTCGGCGGCCTGATGCCCTCCCCCACAGGGAGACGGAGAACACCCAGCCCGTAGGCCCGGTAAGCGGAGCGCCACCGGGCGATTAGACTGCTCGGCGGCCTGATGCCCTCCCCCACAGGGAGAGGGAGAACACCCAGCCCGTAGGCCCGGTAAGCGGAGCGCCACCGGCCAATCAGGCTGCACGGCGGCCTGATGCCCTCTCCCACAGGGAGAGGGAGAACACCCAGCCCGTAGGCCCGGTAAGCGTAAGCGCCACCGGGCGATTAGACTGCACGGCGGCCTGATGCCCTCTCACGCAGGGAGAGGGAGAACACCCAGCCCGTAGGCCCGGTAAGCGAAGCGCCACCGGGCGATTAGACTGCACGGCGGCCTGATGCCCTCCCCCACAGGGAGAGGGAGAACACCCAGCCCGTAGGCCCGGTAAGCGAAGCGCCACGGGCGATTAGGCTGCTCGGCGGCCTGATGCCCTCTCCCACGGGGAGAGGGAGAACACCCAGCCCGTAGGCCCGGTAAGCGAAGCGCCACCGGGCGATTAGACTGCACGGCGGCCTGATGTCCTCCCCCACAGGGAGACGGAGAAACAATAGTGAGTGCTTACATTACAGCAGCAAACGCCTGCGCCACACGCTGGACGTTATTGGCGTTCAGGCCCGCCACGCACATGCGGCCACTGGCGATCAGGTAGACGCCGAACTCTTCGCGCAGACGATCGACCTGTGCGGCGCTCAGGCCGGTATAACTGAACATGCCGCGCTGTTTCAGCAGGTAGTCGAAATTATGCCCCGGCACCGCCTCTTTCAGCACGTTCACCAGCTCCTGGCGCATCGACAGGATACGCTTGCGCATCGCTTCCACTTCCGCAAGCCAGTTGGCTTTCAGCTGTTCGTCACCGAGCACCGTTGCGACGACCTGCGCCCCAAAGTTCGGCGGGCTGGAGTAGATGCGGCGCACCGTGGCTTTCAGTTGCCCAAGCACGCGCCCGGCCGCTTCGGCATCTTCACACACGACCGACAGGCCGCCCACGCGCTCGCCGTACAGGGAGAAGATTTTAGAGAAGGAGTTGCTGATAAGTGCAGGCAGCCCGGCGTGGGCCACGGCGCGAATGGCGTACGCATCGTCTTCCATCCCTGCGCCAAAGCCCTGATAGGCGATGTCGAGGAACGGGATGAGATCGCGCGCCTTCAGCACCTCAATGACCGCATCCCACTCAGAATGGGTCAGGTCCGCCCCCGTTGGGTTGTGGCAGCACGGATGCAGCAGAACAATGCTGCGCGCTGGCAGGGTGTTCAGTTTTTCAAGCAGGGCATTCACGCGCACGCCGTTGGTTTCGCTGTCGAACCACGGATAGGTCTCGACCTTAAAGCCTGCGCCTTCGAAAATGGCCACGTGGTTTTCCCACGTCGGGTCGCTGACCCATACGCCGGAATCCGGGAAGTATTTTTTCAGGAAGTCCGCCCCGACCTTCAGCGCGCCCGAGCCGCCCAGCGTCTGGATCGTCGCCACGCGCTTTTGCGCCAGCACCGGATGATCGTCGCCAAACAGCAGCGGAGCGACGGTGTTACGGTAGCTGTTCAGCCCTTCCATCGGCAGGTAAAGCGAGGCGCCATGCGGTGTCGCGTTAAGACGCGCTTCGGCGTCGGCTACCGCCTGCAGCTGAGGAATAATGCCCTCCTCGTTGTAATAAAGGCCAATGCTGAGGTTCACTTTATCGCTGCGGGGATCTTCTTTGAAACGCTCCATCAAGGAGAGAATGGGGTCGCCAGCGTAGGCGTCTACTTTCTGAAACACGCGATGGTTCTCCGGATTATTATCAGGCAGGGAATTCAACAATAAACCGGAAGCAGAATAAGATCGAGGGGATGTTATCGTTGCGGGGGAGGCGCGCCGGGCCTCCCCCCTGAGGGCGTCAGTCTATGTACTTCATCGCGACGCGTGACGTCAGGCGCGTAATAAGTTCGTAAGCACTTACTCCCGTCATTTCCGCGATGCGCTCGACGGGCAGACCCTCGCCCCACATCACCACGTCGTCGCCCGCTTTGTCCTGGGCATCTGGCCCAAGGTCAACGCAGATCATGTCCATCGCCACGCGGCCTACCAGCTTCACTTCGCGGCCATTAACCAGTACAGGCGTGCCGGACGGCGCGGCGCGCGGGTAGCCATCGCCGTAGCCCATCGCCACCACGCCCAGACGGGTATCGCGCTCGCTGGTCCAGGTGCCGCCATAGCCCACCGGCTCCCCGGCTTTGTGCTCGCGCACGGCGATCAGGTTAGAGACCAGCGACATCACCGGCTGGAAGCCAAAATCAGGCCCCCACGGCTTATGCTCCAGCGGCGATACGCCGTAAAGAATAATCCCCGGACGCGCCCAGTCGAAATGGGACTGCGGCCACAGCAGAATGCCGCCGGAAGCCGCAATAGAGCGCGCGCCGGGCTTGCCTTCGCAGAAGGTGTTGAAGATATCAAGCTGCTGCTCGGTTGCGCCGCATTCAGGTTCGTCGGCGCGGGCAAAGTGGCTGACGATGTTCACCGGCTGGCGGACGTTTTTGCACTGGCACAGGCGCTGGTAGAACGTTTCTGCATCTTCCGGGCGCACGCCGAGGCGGTGCATACCGGTATCAAGCTTCATCCACACGGTGACCGGCTCGCTCAGCTCGGCCGTTTCAAGCGCCACCAGCTGTTCTTCGTTATGAACCGAAGTATGCAGATGCTGTTCGGCAATGGTCGGCAGATCGGCGGCTTCAAAAAAGCCTTCGAGCAGTAAAATCGGCTGGGTAATCCCGCCCGCGCGCAGGCGGAGTGCTTCTTCGAGACGGGCAACGCCAAAAGCGTCGGCATCGGGGAGCGTTCGCGCGGTCTCCAGAAGACCGTGTCCGTAAGCGTTCGCTTTCACGACTGCAACGAGCTTGCTGGCAGGTGCCAGTTCACGCAGACGTTGCAGGTTGTGTCGCAGAGCGCGGCGGTTAATAACAACAGTTGCCGCTTGCATTTGAATTCCTTATTCGTCGTCGTACTGCGGTCCCGCATAGTTATCAAAGCGTGACCATTGTCCATTAAAGGTCAGACGTACCGTACCGATTGGGCCGTTACGTTGCTTACCAATAATAATTTCAGCGATCCCCTTCAGGTCGCTGTTCTCGTGATACACCTCATCACGATAGATAAACATGATTAAGTCGGCATCCTGCTCGATGGAGCCGGATTCACGCAGGTCGGAGTTGACCGGGCGTTTGTCGGCACGCTGCTCCAGAGAGCGGTTAAGCTGGGAAAGCGCCACCACCGGCACCTGCAACTCTTTGGCTAACGCCTTGAGCGAGCGGGAAATTTCAGCGATCTCCAGCGTACGGTTGTCGGAGAGCGACGGCACGCGCATCAGCTGGAGGTAGTCGATCATGATGAGGCCGATCCCGCCATGTTCACGCGCGATACGACGCGCGCGGGAGCGCACTTCCGTTGGCGTCAGGCCGGAGGAGTCATCGATATAGATGTTACGTTTTTCCAGCAGTATGCCCATGGTGCCGGAGATACGCGCCCAGTCCTCATCGTCAAGCTGGCCGGTACGGATGCGGGTCTGGTCCACGCGGGACAGCGATGCCAGGGAACGCATCATGATCTGTTCCGAGGGCATCTCAAGACTGAAGATAAGCACCGGTTTATCCTGCAACATCGCCGCGTTTTCGACGAGGTTCATCGCAAATGTCGTTTTACCCATCGACGGACGCGCGGCCACGATAATCAAATCCGACGGCTGCAGGCCAGCGGTTTTCTTATTGAGATCGTCATAGCCCGTGTTGACGCCGGTTACGCCATCGTGCGGTTGCTGGAAAAGCTGTTCAATACGCGCGACGGTGGCATCGAGCACCTCGGCGATGTTCTTCGGGCCTTCGTCTTTATTGGCGCGGCTTTCGGCGATTTTAAAGACGCGAGACTCGGCGAGATCGAGCAGGTCTTCGCTGGTGCGCCCCTGCGGATCGAAACCGGCCTCGGCGATTTCGTTCGCCACCGAGATCATCTCGCGCACGACCGCACGTTCGCGCACAATGTCTGCATATGCGCTGATGTTGGCCGCACTTGGCGTGTTTTTCGAGAGTTCTGCCAGATATGCAAAGCCGCCGACGCTGTCCAACTGCCCCAGGCGCTCCAGCGATTCCGCGAGCGTGATCAGGTCAATCGGGCTGCCGGACTCCTGCAGGCGCGCCATTTCGGTGAAGATATGGCGGTGCGGGCGGGTATAGAAATCCTCTGCGACGACGCGCTCGGCGACATCGTCCCAGCGCTCGTTATCCAGCATTAAACCGCCCAACACCGACTGTTCCGCTTCAATCGAGTGCGGCGGGACTTTTAACCCGGCTACCTGAAAATCACGGTCGCGGGGTTCAGTCTGTTTGTTGAAGGGTTTGTTTCCTGCCATAGTGAATGGAGTTACCGAGATAAAGAGTGGGTCGAAAGATTACCATATTTTTCTGACGGAGGGAGCATGGCAACGCGCATTGAATTCCAGAAACATGGCGGACCAGAGGTGCTTAAAGCGGTGGAGTTTACCCCCGGCGCGCCTGGCGAAAATGAAGTCCAGGTTGAAAACAAAGCTATCGGTATTAACTACATCGATACCTACATTCGCGGCGGTCTCTATCCGCCACCGTCCATGCCGAGCGGGCTGGGAACCGAGGCGGCGGGCGTGGTCATCGGCGTCGGCAGCGCCGTTAAGCATCTTAAAGAGGGCGATCGCGTGGTGTACGCCCAGTCGGCGCTCGGCGCGTACAGCTCTGTCCACAACGTTCCGGCGGATAAAGCCGCCCTGCTGCCGAATGCGATCTCCTTTGAACAGGCCGCGGCCTCATTCCTGAAAGGGCTGACGGTCTATTACCTGCTGCGCAAAACCTACGAAATCAAACCGGACGAGCAGTTCCTGTTCCACGCCGCCGCCGGGGGCGTAGGGTTAATCGCCTGTCAGTGGGCGAAGGCGTTAGGTGCGAAGCTGATTGGCACCGTAGGCAGTGCGCAAAAAGCCCAGCGCGCAAAAGAGGCGGGCGCGTGGCAGATCATTAACTATCGTGAAGAGAGCCTCGTCGAGCGTTTAAAAGAGATCACCGGCGGCAAAAAAGTGCGCGTGGTGTATGACTCGGTAGGCAAAGACACCTGGGAATCGTCGCTGGACTGCCTGCAGCGCCGCGGCCTGATGGTCAGCTTCGGTAACTCCTCCGGGGCCGTAACTGGCGTAAACCTTGGGATTTTGAACCAGAAAGGGTCGCTGTACGTGACGCGTCCTTCCCTGCAGGGCTACATCACCAACCGGGAGGAGCTGGAGGAAGCCAGCAACGAACTGTTCTCGCTGATCGCCAGCGGCGTGATTAAGGTGGATGTGGCAGAAGCGCAGAAATATCCGCTGGCCGATGCGCAGCGTGCGCACGAGGTGCTGGAGAGTCGGGCGACACAGGGGTCGAGTCTGCTTATTCCCTGATCCCTGAAAAGAAATTGGGCTTCCCGTGGGAAGCCCTTTCTTTTTTTAGTTCGGCTGTATGTAGGGTACAGCTCGATGAATTCTGTAGCGGCAGCCATAGTGACAGATTCGATAAGTAAATCCTATTCTGTTCTAAGCCCCGCCGCCGGAAAAGTTGCAGGTATGTGACGAACCCCTCAATACCTTAGTAACGGAACCGGTTATTACGCTGATAAGTGGGGAGTTTTGGCGATTTAATGGCCCGTATAGCCCACACGACGGCAACCGCCAGCAGCAGCCACGGCAGCAGCTTGATCGTCAGGGCAAACAACCCGCCGATAAACATCACCACCGTTGCGACGACCAGCGCCGCGAGAATGCCGAGTAACGAGACGCCCGTCACCATCAGCATGACAAAAAAGCCAATCACAAAAAGTAGTTCCAGCATGGTGCTCTCCCACGAGTTCCCGAATAATGCGTTAACCATTACAAGAAACGTGCCAACACTAACCCGTTGTTCTGAAAGCAAAACGCCCCGCAGGATTTTGCGAGGCGTAGTGAATTTGACTATCTTTTAGCGAAATTTATCGCTTATCGGCAACCAGACGCAGGGCGCGCTCAAGCACGTCAATATCGGCCCCCGCTTTGTGCGCATTTTCACTGAGATAGCGTCGCCACTGGCGCGCCCCCGGAATCCCCTGGAACAGGCCGAGCATGTGACGCGTAATGTGGCCGAGCCAGGTTCCGCTGCTCAGCTCGCGTTCAATGTAAGGGTACATTGCGCGTACGACGGATACGGGGTCAGTATCAGCACCCTCGACGCCAAAAATTTCGCGATCGACCGTCGCCAGGATGCCAGGGTTTTGATACGCCTCGCGACCAACCATCACGCCGTCCATATGGGCCAGATGCGTTTTGGCCTCTTCAAGCGATTTTATGCCGCCGTTAATCGACATCGTCAGATGCGGGAAGTCACGCTTCAACTGGTATACGCGCGGGTAGTCCAGCGGGGGAATTTCACGGTTCTCTTTCGGGCTAAGGCCGGAGAGCCAGGCTTTACGGGCGTGGATGATGAACATCTCGCACTCTCCTTTGCCTGAGACCGTGTCGATGAAATCGCACAGGAATTCGTAGCTGTCCTGGTCGTCGATGCCGATACGCGTTTTCACCGTAACCGGAATCGAAACCACGTCGCGCATGGCTTTGATGCTGTCGGCCACCAGCTGTGCGTTCCCCATCAGGCATGCGCCAAACATACCGTTTTGCACGCGATCGGACGGGCAGCCAACGTTGAGGTTGATCTCGTCGTAACCGCGCGCTTCGGCAAGCTTCGCGCACTGCGCCAGCGCCGCCGGATCGCTCCCGCCCAGCTGCAGCGCAACCGGATGCTCTTCATCGCTGTAGGCCAGATAGTCCCCTTTCCCGTGGATAATCGCCCCGGTGGTCACCATTTCGGTGTACAGCAGCGTATGGCGGGAGAGCTGGCGCAGGAAGTAGCGGCAGTGTCTGTCCGTCCAGTCGAGCATCGGCGCTATGGAGAAACGGTGAGCGGGGAAAGCGGTCTGTAATTCTGACGACATGGCGAAGTTTTAAGCATCTGGTGGAAAAGGGGCGCTACTATAACACAGGCTCAAAAAGGATACGATTCGGCTTGATGTGATATCAAATAGTGATATCATTTATTTTAACCTGGCGGGGAAGAAAACTACATGGAAGCTATCAAAAATGAAAACACTGAACGCCCGCCACCAAAAAACATTGCAGCTCATTTTTTCGTTACCGACACCCAGCTCGCTTGAATGGCGAAAAATCGAAGCGCTTTTTGTCGCGCTGGGCGCAAAAGTTTCTGAAGGGAATGGTTCAAGGGTCAGGTTTGAAATTAATGAGGTTGTGGCTTCGTTTCATCGCCCCCATCCGGATAAAGAAGCGAAGGTTTATCAGGTTCGCGACGCGATGGCGTTTCTCATCGCCGTAGGAGTATCACCATGATTAACACCATGACTTATAAAGGTTATGCCGCAAAAATCGACTATAGTGATGAAGATCTTTGCTTCGTGGGGCATGTAGCGGGCATAAGAGATGTTATCGGTTTTCATGCGGATAATGTCGCGGCTCTGCGCAAGGCATTTGAAGAAGCAGTGGATGACTATCTGGCTTATTGTGCGGAACAAGGCCGGGAGCCTCTGCGCCCGGCAAGCGGAAAAATCAGTTTGCGCATCTCTCCGGAAGTTCATTCTGCCATAAGCATCGCGGCTGAAGTTTCAGGTAAAAGCGTAAACCAATGGATAAGCGATACCCTTACTAAAGCAGCACACGGATAAGCAAAGGGCACCCTTGATAGTGCCCTGAAGAGTTAGAACGTCATGCTGAGCTGCGCGCCTGCGCCCCAGGTTTCATCTTCCCCATACAGTCCCATCAGGTCTACGTGGACCGTGTTGAACGGCGCAAAGCCCAGACCGCCGGTAAAGACATTGCTGTCGTTACCCTTCACGTCGGCACGGTAACCCGCACGCACCGCCAGCCAGCTCAGCGGCGTGACTTCAGCACCTACGCCGACGTACTGAGAGGTATCTTCACTCTTAAAGCCTTTGGTTTCGGTCAAGTCACCGTCGGCGGTCAGCGTCACCAGATCGTTATGCCAGGCAGCACCGGCGGTGACCAGCGGGCGGATCTGATAGGTATCTTTGTAGCTCACCACTTCATCCGTGCGGCCATTGCGGATGCGAACATCTTTGGTGTCGATATCGCGCGACATCAGGTTCTGCCCGCTCACGCCCACCGTCCAGTGTTCACCGAAATCGGCGGCAATACCTGCATCAACGTTAAAACCGGTGTCGTCCGTACGGTAGCGGCTATCATTCCACTTGTTGCTGTCGTAATCGTAAATCGATGTGGTGTAGTTATAGACCCAGGTTTTCTGCAGTTTTGGCGTCACGCCCACGGAGACCGGTACGCCGCCCAGGTCGAACTGACGGGCAACGGCGATACCGTAGTCGGAGACAATCGCCGCGCGGCCAGAGGCCGTGGAGTTGAGGTTTTTGGTGATTTGATCAGTACCGTTCAGCGCAGCATCCAGCGCCACGCCTGCAGCCACCGCATCACTTCGTTGGATCCCGCGCAGGTAATCAATATCCTGCTGATCGATAGAGGAGCTGACGCGCCCGTGGGCATAACCTTTGGCCATAAACGCCACGGAGAGCACGTCGTTAGGAATGCTGACGGCAATCCCTGCACCGGCTGAAGCGCGGGCGGTTTTGCCTTTAAGGTAATCCAGCTCGTCAGCGAGATCTTTCGCCGCGCCCTGGAACTGATTAATTGAGCCTAACGGATTGGTAATGATGTCGATGGGGGTGAGATTATCAATAACATCCTGATAGCGATTGATCTTATCGTTGATGTTATCAATTTCGTCCTGAAGGTTGTCTTTATCCGTAATTTGCGCACCAACGGACGGTAATATTACCGTAACATCGTCCTCGGGTTTTGCCTTTGCTAATAACGCCGGGTTGATTAACGCCCCGCTGCCATAGCTCCCCGCCGCGACGCCCGTTCCACCCATTGCGTCGCTTCTCGCCTCCGCCCAGGTATTGGCTGCTCCCGCCTGATTTGCCATAAACAGGGAGACAGCGATGCTAACCACCGAAAATTTAAAATGTTTTTTCACAGTATGCTCGTCTTATAGTCTGTTATGAAATAACTCCCGTCTGTTATCACCCAAACAGGAACGAACTATTGCTGTGAATAAGAACGAAAAGACCCGCTATTTCTTTCCCTAAATAAAATTCCGTGAGGGCCTGTTGTTATGTGTGACGGCCCTCAATATTTATAGAAGAGGAAATTATTTTCGCCCAACTTTTCCATCGTGCGGGCCAAAAAACTGCGGAGGATGGTCAACCCAGCGGTCTTCACGCGTGGCGGCATACACCGGGTTGAGCGGATAGTAGATGCGGTTGTGCTTTTTATTGGCCTCTCCCACCACCAGTAACCGTACCTCCTCCTCGGTATTGTTGATAAAGGTATGGCAAACGCCGGTTCCGGCAGGAAAACCCACGCTGTCGCCCGGTTCCAGCTTCCACAGATAACCGTTGATCCAGGCTTCCGGGTAGCCTTCCAGCACGTAGACAAACTCCTCTTCATCGCTTTCCGCATGCGGATAAGAGGTGCGTCGGCCCGGCGGTAAACGCTCATGATGAATACCCATGCGGCTCAGCCCAAGCCTGCGGGCCAGCGGTGCGCCGATGGAAAACAGTTCGTTGCTGTCGGGATAGGTTGCGTCGTCCGGGCCTTCAACGTCGCGCCAGTGTCGAATGCAGTCAGGTCTTTTCATGGTTAATGTCCGCTGTTGCAATGCGACAGGTATAGCACAGCCTGGGGAAACTCGGTGTTTTTAACAGAACATGATAAAGTGAGGGTTTTCCGCCCTATTACACCCGAGGTGCTTCATGGATAAGTCCACAACAGAGCTGTTAGTGCAGGCTGAAAAGCTGTGCGCGCAACGCAATGTGCGCCTGACTCCGCAGCGCCTTGAGGTACTGCGTCTGATGAGCCTGCAACAAGGTGCCATCAGCGCGTACGATCTGCTTGACCTGCTGCGTGAAAGCGAACCGCAGGCAAAACCGCCCACCGTCTATCGCGCGCTGGATTTTCTGCTTGAGCAGGGCTTTGTGCATAAGGTGGAATCGACCAACAGCTACGTGCTGTGTCACCTGTTCGATCAGCCCACCCATACGTCCGCAATGTTTATCTGCGATCGCTGTGGCGCGGTGAAAGAAGAAGGTGCGGAAGGGGTTGAAGACATCATGCATACGCTGGCGGCCAAAATGGGCTTCGCGCTGCGCCATAACGTCATTGAAGCACACGGGTTATGCTCAGTCTGCGTTGAAGTGGAATCCTGCAGCCATCAGGACGCATGTCAGCATGACCACTCCATCCTGGTGAAGAAAAAACCCCGCTAGCGGCAAAAGAAAAGGCGGCTCATGGCCGCCCTCAGGGGTACTTCCGTGTTCGCACGGGTGGTAATCAATTACCAGCGATAGTCGTTACGGGTTTCCCAGTCTTTGACTTCGGTTTCCGCCTGATCTTTCTCGTAACCGTAACGCTCCTGGATTTTACCTACCAACTGGTCACGTTTACCTTCGATAACGGTCATGTCGTCATCGGTGAGTTTACCCCACTGTTCTTTCGCTTTACCTTTGAATTGCTTCCAGTTGCCGCCGATTTCGTCTTTATTCATAATCGTGTCCTCGTATTAAGCGTAAATTCGTATCGTCCGGTACGTGCATTTCTGCTGGACGTGATAATTATTATAGTCAGGGATTCGGCAGCCCGATTTATATTCAGAATCTTTAACCGTCACGATATATCAGAACGGGCAGGAAACCAGGTGTTGTTTCGCCAGTGACGGTGCCAGATAAAGGCCAGCGAGAGGCCCCGCAGGGAGAGGAATACCGCGAGCGCCAGCCACAAACCATGGTTACCCAGGTACGGCAGCGTAAAGAGCGTCAGACCAAAACCGGCCGCCGCAACTGCCATGCTGTTGCGCATTTCCGCGCCTCGCGTCGCACCAATAAACATACCGTCCAGCAGATAACACCAGACCCCCACCACCGGCAGGATCACCTGCCAGATGAGGTAATGGCTGGCCAGTTCACGCAGCGCCGGGAGTGAGGTGAGCAGCGCAATGATATGCCCACCGAAACAGGCGTAGATCAGCGCAAACGCCAGCGCGACCATTCCCGACTGACGACATGCCGCCCGCCATACTTCGCGAAGCTGGCCGCTTTCACGTGCACCGTATGCCTGCCCGGAATGGGCTTCAACCGCATAGGCAAAACCATCCAGCGCGTAGGCGGTAAAGGTCAGGAGCGTCATTAACACCGCATTGACGGCAACTATTTCTGGCCCAAGGCGCGCCCCGAAGACCGTCAGCGCACCGAAGCAGAGCTGTAACAGCAGCGAGCGCAGCATGATATCCCGATTGAGCGCCAGCAGCTTACGCATATTGCCCCGCCAGGCGGTTTTGAGCAGCGCAACCGAGATCCCGCGCATCGCCAGAACGCGCCAGACCATCCACAAGCCAATCAAAAATGTCCCGTACTCGGCGATTGCGGTTGCCAGCGCCGCCCCCCGCACGTTCATATGCAGGCCCATGACCAGCCAGAGATCGAGCACAATGTTGAGCAGGTTACCGACCACCAGCAGGATCACCGGCGCGCGGGCGTACTGCACGCCCAGCAGCCAGCCAAGCAGAACCAGGTTTGCCAGCGAAGCGGGCGCACTCAGCCAGCGGATTTCGAGGAAACGCCGCGCCTGCTCCAGCACTGCTTCGCTGCCGCCCACGATATGCAGCGCCAGGTCTATCAGCGGCGTGCGCAGCAAAACGATCAGCGCGCCTGCACCGAGCGCCAGGAGTAAAGGTTGAACCAGCGCACGCGCCAGCCGCAGCGGATCTTTCGCGCCGTAGGCCTGGGCCGTTAGCCCTGTGGTGCTCATACGTAAAAAGAGCAGCAGCATAAAGAGGAAGCTGGTTGCCGTGGCACCAATCGCCACGCCGCCCAGATAGACGGGGGAATCCAGATGACCAATAACCGCCGTGTCCACCAGGCCGAGCAGAGGAACGGTAATATTGGAAAAAATCATCGGCAGCGCGAGACGCCAGAGTGCCTTATCAGAAGCAGTCAGCAGTGACATGGGAGAATACCGGGGACGATAAAACGAGACGGGCCACGGAGAAACCGCAGCCCGTCAGGAAGAGATTACAGCCATTCGCCGTTGCGGATAACGCCAACGGCCAGCCCTTCAATGGAGAAGTTGTGTTCGCGCAGGTCTACCACAATAGGCGTAAATTCGTTGTTTTCCGGCAGCAGCTGCACGGTATTGCCTTGTTTCTTCAGGCGCTTAACGGTCACTTCATCATCGATACGCGCAACCACAACCTGACCGTTGCGTACGTCCTGCGTTTTGTGAACCGCCAGCAGATCGCCATCGAGAATACCGATGTCTTTCATCGACATCCCGCTGACGCGCAGCAGGAAATCAGCGCTCGGCTTAAACATACCGGGGTCCACCTGATAGTGGCTTTCGATATGCTGCTGTGCCAGCAGCGGTTCACCCGCCGCAACACGGCCAATCAGCGGAATACCCGTCTCTTCTTCAACAAGCAGACGAATACCGCGTGATGCGCCAGAAACAATCTCAATGACGCCTTTACGCGCCAGCGCTTTGAGGTGTTCCTCAGCCGCGTTTGGAGAGCGGAAACCCAGACGCTGCGCGATTTCTGCACGCGTGGGTGGCATACCCGTCTGGCCGATATGATCCCGAATGAGATCAAACACCTCTTGCTGCCTGGTCGTTAACGCTTTCATTCCGCCCCCTGGGTGTATATACAGTTATGCTGTGAGTATATACAGTCAAAGGCGATTTTGGAACCAAAAACTGCACAAAAAACCAGGGACTTAATTATTCCTCGAGGCTCATCGGAAATGTGACCAAAGCAGCGTGACCCAGGTGATGGCTGCGATGATAATCGCCAGCAGCACGGCAGCCGATCCCATATCTTTAGCGCGACCCGAAAGCTCATGAAATTCTGAACCAATTCGGTCTACCACTGCCTCAATAGCGCTATTGATAATTTCCACTATCATCACCAGAAGTACGGAACCAATGAGGAGTACGCGGGTTATGGCATCAACATCAAGGAAACACGCGATGATAACCGCGACAATCGCGGCAACCGCTTCCTGGCGGAAAGCAGCTTCATTGATCCATGCGGCGCGGAAACCTTTCCATGAATAGCCTGCAGCTTTGATGATTCGGGTTAACCCAGTGGTATTATTGGCCATTAAAAGAACCTTATAGTGGAAATAGCGTCAGTAACTATACACAAAATCATTCATGCTGCCTCAGGCGAGCCTGAAGGATGCAGTGTATATAGCCGCAGCGCGTTTTGCTGCAGCCTGAAGTATGACGGGTAACAACAGAAATCTTGCGCGCTTTCTGTTATCCTTGCGCCGCAATTGCATTATTAACCAGAGGCTTTACATCGTTTATGTCCGGCTGGCCACGAATTTACTACAAGTTACTTAATTTACCATTAAGCGTCCTGGTAAAAAGTAAGTCTATCCCAGCAGAACCCGCGCTGGAATTAGGGCTCGATACGTCGCGCCCTATTATGTACGTTTTGCCTTATAACTCGAAGGCTGACCTACTGACGCTTCGCGCCCAGTGTCTGGCGCATGACCTTCCCGACCCGCTAGAACCGCTGGAAGTTGATGGCACATTGCTGCCACGCTATGTGTTTATCCACGGCGGGCCGCGCGTGTTCACCTATTACACGCCGAAAGAAGAGTCCATCAAGCTGTTCCATGACTATCTCGACCTGCACCGCAGCAATCCAGGCCTGGATGTGCAGATGGTGCCGGTCTCCGTGATGTTTGGTCGTCGTCCGGGCCGCGAAAAAGGCGAGGAGAACCCGCCGCTGCGCATGCTCAACGGCATCCAGAAATTCTTCGCCGTCTCCTGGCTGGGGCGCGACAGCTTTGTCCGTTTCTCCCCTTCCGTTTCGTTGCGCCGCATGGCAGACGAACACGGCACCGACAAAATCATTGCGCAAAAACTGGCGCGCGTGGCGCGTATGCACTTTGCGCGTCAGCGTCTGGCCGCGGTTGGCCCGCGTCTCCCGGCGCGTCAGGATCTGTTCAACAAGCTTCTGGCGTCAAAAGCCATTGCTCGCGCCGTCGAAGACGAAGCGCGCAGCAAGAAAATCTCGCATGAGAAAGCCCAGCAAAACGCCATTGCGCTGATGGAAGAGATCGCCGCGAACTTCTCTTACGAGATGATCCGGCTTTCTGACCGTATTCTCAGCTTCACGTGGAACCGCCTCTATCAGGGGATTAACGTCCACAACGCCGAGCGCGTGCGCCAGCTGGCACACGACGGACACGAGATTGTTTATGTGCCCTGCCACCGCAGCCACATGGACTACCTGCTGCTTTCCTACGTGCTTTATCATCAGGGCCTGGTGCCGCCGCACATCGCGGCCGGTATTAATCTGAACTTCTGGCCAGCAGGGCCGATCTTCCGCCGTCTGGGTGCGTTCTTTATTCGCCGTACCTTTAAGGGCAACAAGCTTTACTCCACCGTATTCCGTGAATATCTGGGCGAGTTGTTCAGCCGCGGTTATTCCGTTGAGTACTTTGTCGAAGGCGGACGCTCCCGAACCGGTCGCCTGCTCGATCCGAAGACCGGCACGCTGTCGATGACCATTCAGGCGATGCTGCGTGGCGGCACGCGTCCGATTACGCTGGTGCCTATCTACATCGGCTATGAGCACGTCATGGAAGTGGGCACCTACGCAAAAGAGCTGCGCGGTGCGACCAAAGAGAAAGAGAGCCTGCCGCAGATGCTGCGTGGGCTGAGCAAGCTGCGCAACCTCGGTCAGGGCTACGTGAACTTCGGCGAGCCAATGCCGCTGATGACCTACCTTAACCACCACGTTCCGGAGTGGCGCGAATCTATCGACCCCATCGAAGCGGTACGCCCGGCCTGGCTGACGCCAACGGTAAACGGCATCGCCTCGGAGTTGATGGTGCGCATTAACAACGCAGGTGCGGCGAACGCCATGAACCTGTGCTGTACGGCGCTTCTGGCCTCGCGCCAGCGTTCACTGACCCGTGAACAGCTGACCGAGCAGCTCGATTGCTACCTCGACATTATGCGTAATGTTCCGTACTCCACCGACTCTACCGTGCCTTCTGCCACCGCCAGCGAGCTTATCGACCATGCGCTGCAGATGAACAAGTTTGAAGTCGAAAAAGATACGATCGGCGATATCATCATTCTGCCGCGCGAGCAGGCCGTGCTGATGACCTACTATCGCAACAACATCACGCATATGCTGATGCTGCCGTCGCTGATGGCTGCCATCATTACCCAGCATCGTCGTATTTCTCGCCAGGAGCTGCTGCGCCATATTGCGGCCATCTACCCGATGCTGAAAGCGGAGCTGTTCCTGCGCTGGAGCAAAGATGAGCTGGCGGCAGAGCTGGATAAATTGACGGAAGAGATGCGTCGTCAGGGGCTGGTGACCGTCACCGAGGACGAGCTGAACATCAACCCATCACGTTCCCGGACGCTGCAACTGCTGGCGGCAGGCGCGCGTGAGACGCTTCAGCGCTACGCCATTACCTTCTGGCTGCTGAGCGCGAACCCGTCCATCAACCGCGGTACGCTGGAAAAAGAGAGCCGGACGCTGGCCCAGCGCCTGTCCGTTCTGCACGGCATTAACGCGCCGGAATTCTTCGACAAGGCCGTGTTCAGCTCTCTGGTGCTGACGCTGCGTGATGAAGGGTTTATCAGCGACACGGGCGATGCCGAGCCGGAAGAGACGATGAAGATCTACCAGATGCTGGCAGACCTGATTACCTCGGACGTGCGTTTAACGATCGAGAGTGCGACGCAGGGCGAATGATGCTAAAGCCGGGTGGCGCTAACGCTTACCCGGCCTACATGTTCCGCTAAATCGTAGGCCGGGTAAGGCGAAGCCGTCACCCGGCTTTTTTATGACCAGTAACTCATCGCCAGCCCGATAAACAGCACCAGGCCAACGTAGTTATTGTTTAAAAACGCCTTAAAGCAGGCTTCACGTTCACGCTTCGCAATCAGCTTTTGCTGGTACGCAAACAGCAGTCCGGCCACCAGCACGGACCAGTAAAACTCCCAGTTCAGCCCGTTCAGGCGACCAATGGCGACCATCAGGGCCACAACCGCGACCTGCATAATGCCGATGATCAGCTTGTCATGACGGCCAAACAGGATCGCCGTTGATTTGATGCCAATCTTAAGGTCATCGTCACGGTCGACCATCGCATATTGCGTATCGTACGCCACGGCCCAGAGAATATTGGCCAGGAACATGAGCCAGCAGCTGAGCGGTACGGATTCGCTCACCGCCGCAAACGCCATCGGGATCGACCAGCCAAACGCCGCGCCCAGCACCACCTGCGGAAGATGGGTATAGCGCTTCATAAACGGGTAGACCCACGCCAGTGCCAGCGCGGCCACGGAGAGCAGGATCGTCATGGTGTTCAGGGTTAACACCAGCAGGAAGGAGAGCGCAATCAGCACCACGAACAGCGTGCGGGCCTCTTTCTCGGTAACCTGACCACTCGGCAGCGGGCGGTTGGCCGTACGCTTAACGTGGCCGTCAAATTTTCTGTCGGCATAATCGTTGACCACGCAGCCTGCGGCGCGCATCAGCCAGACACCTGCCACAAACACCGCCAGGATCCACAGCGGCGGTAAGCCCGGGGTGGCTACCCACAGCGCCCATAACGTTGGCCACAGCAGCAGCAACGCGCCAATGGGCTTATCGGTACGCATCAAGCGGTGATAGGCCAGCAGCTTGTCCTGCGTCAGACTCCACTCCATTTTTTTCTTCCTCTTAGTACAACGGCGATGCGGGTAGAAACAGCTCCGTCAGTATTAACGGTTTACCACTCAGGCGAAGACGGGAACGGCGTCCCCACAGATCGGCATCGCGACCAATCTCAATAAAATCTCGGGTTAACTCGGACGAAGTAAAAAGATAGCGCCCCAGCGGCGTTTTTCCCAGTCGCTGCAGTGCAAGCTCTGGCCCGGAAAGCGTCGATTCAGGCACTACCGTCCGCCCGGCAAGCCACGGCTCGCCGTCGGCACACAGTAAAATTTCACGTAACCAGTAGCGTTCTTCACGCGGCAGCAGCGGCAGTTCATCGGCAATCTCATCAGTTGAGACAAACCCTTCCTGAATCAGCGTCACCGTGACCGTTTTTCCCTGTTGTTCAAAACGTTTTGTCATGGAATCTTCCAGCAGCAGCCAGTCAAGCTGCGCCGGGTCAAGCGCGGGTATGTGGTCTAAATAGCGCAGCGCACGCAGGTGCATAAGCGCAGGGTGTGACATGCCAGACTCTCCGATACATAACGTTATCGCATTGTATCGCAGAAAAGCAGATTGAGGGCGGCCAAACGATATTTAGCGATCACTATCGCAACAATGGCGCAACAGCACGGGCGGTACGAAAAAAAGTGCGCCCACTCAGGCGCACTAAAACGAACAAATCAGCACTGTGGGGAGACGGTCACCCCTTGCCTTTTACACTGCTGATAAAGGTGGAACGGGCAGTGGTCGACCCTAAACGCTCGGCTTCATCAAGCAGTTTCAGCGCTTTGTCGACGTCGCCGTTTTTCACCGCCTGCTTAATGGCGTTGTTGAAATAGGTTTCGGTATCGTTCAGTACTGGCTCAGCTTTTTTCGCCGGTGCCGGCGCTGGCGCAGCGGCCGCTGGTGCTGCCGCGACAGGCGCTGCGTATACCGGCGCCGCGGTGTTACCTACCGTCACCGGACCTGGTCCAGACGAGCCGAACAATGGGCCAACGAGCACGCTGGACGCGCTGTTCGTAGACACTTTCAGTTTGACCAGGCCATCGGTGGTGTGGCGGGCAAGCGGGTCCGGAATATCAGGAACCGCGTTTCCGGTACCTTTTGCATAGGCTTTTGCCGGGTCAACCAGCTTCGTGGTTTGCTGGAGATCGTTGTCGGTGGTAAAGACCAGCACGTAAATTTTTTGCTGCCCCAGCGCTGGCGTCAGGCGCATAACCCCTTCCAGGCGGTCCGCGCTCATTACGCCCGGTTCCTGATAGTTAAAGTAATTGCTTGGGAAGAACGCTGACGGCGTCATGTTTTGGTCGAGGATCAGCACGTTAGGGGCAAAAACGCTGGTCTGCTTGTTCACTTCGCTGGTCAGCGTCAGGGTTAATTCACCGATGTTGGCCGGCACGCTAAACGCGGCAACCGGGCCGCTGATGCCCGGCACGTTCAGTGACTGACCGCCAGCGGAAAGCTGTGTGGTTTGTACTTTCGATTGATCAACCGGCGTCCACACCAGCTGCTGAAGTGCCGCCGCCGGGATCGCTGGCGCAGCACTGGTATTCTGAGGAACGAAATTGACATCTGCAAAGGTGATGGCTGGCGCACTAGCCAGCAGGCCCGCAGAGAGGCACAGCGCGACGAGACTTTTCTTCATTTTCATTGTTATTACCTCTGATAGCGTGAACGCTGCGGTGGCCAGGCAATAGCGCGCAGCGCCCTAAGGAGAGAGGGGCTTGCGCCCCTCTTTTCGGTCATTACGTCAGGTCTTGCGAATTACCACCAGATTTCCATCTGGGCACCGAAGGTCCACTCGTCGTTATCACCACGACTGAAGGTCTTCGCGGAAGTATCGTTATACGCCACGCCAGAGGTGTAACCAGCGTCGTCGTTGGTTGCATAACCCCACTTCTCATCCCACTTCGCGTAGGTTGCGAAGACGCGGATTGCCGGACGAGACCAGATGCTGTCGCCTGCCTGCCACTGCTGGGCAAGGGTGATTTTGTACTGGCTGTTTCGGTCGTCGGTTTTCTGCGATTTAACGTTGTCGTAGCCCACTTCCAGCAAGGTGCTCATGATCGGCGTCCATTTGTACATTGGACGAACACCCACGGTCCACCACTCGGTACCGTTGTTATTGTCACGGTCGATATTCTGATACATACCGACGTACATCAGGTCCCAACGCTCAGCCAGGGTGATTGCACCGTGGTCCAGCACACGCCACATGGAACCATCGTTATCAATGCTTCCGCCTTGCGGGATGCCTTTACCGTTAGAGGTCATGGAGTCCGTACCGTACTGCAGAACGAACTTGTTGAAGCCTTTCATCATGCTCTGGGTATGTTCGGCGGTTAAGAGCCAACCATCTTTAGAAGCGCCAGGCTGCAGGTAGTAGTCATCAGGAATGTTGGTGTGACCGTAGTCAACGCCCAGCTCCAGCGTACCGCCTGGGTTGATTTCCATACCGGCTAAACGCACGTCGAACACGTCGTTTGGTACGACGTTGTCATAAATACGGTCACCGTTCGCGTCACGATCGGCGAAGGTTGCAGAACCGCCTGCTTCAGAAGAGCGGGTGGCTGCCAGAGAGAGTTTACCGAAGCCCAGATCGATGTTTTCGATACCCGCACCAGGACCTGAGATATCCCAGTAGTAGAAGTCGATCATGTGAACGTCATGACGCTGATAGAAGCGCTTACCGGCCCAGATGGTGGAGCCTGGCAGCCATTCAATCAGGTTTTTACCCTGCACGTTTGCTTCACGGAAGGCCGGACTGGTGGATTCCCAGTCGTTCTGCTGAGACACGGAATAGGCAACGTTAGTGTCGAAGTAGAAGCTCTTGTCGCCTTCTTTCCACACTTCCTGACCCAGTTTCAGTTCCGCATAGGTTTCACATTCGTTACCGAGACGGTATTTACTTTGAGCACCGGTTGCCTGGAAACACTGTTGTTCACCGCCACTTCCGGTCCAGCCAATGCCGGAACGAGCATAACCTTTAAAGTCTACGGCACCCGCCTGGGCAGACAGGATGCCTGCCGCAATGGCGACTGCCAGGGGGACTTTGCGCAGAGTAATCATCGTTCTATCTCCTGAGATCATTGCTTTTCTTTGAACACTTCACCTGTCGGTTTCGTGCTTATTATTGGGATTGCTTAGACGCCTGGCTCTTTATGCAGCCGACGACATGCGGTGCCATCTTCACGGAACAGATGACAGCGCTCTGGCGGCAAACCGATAGCGAATGTGGCACCCTCTTCTACCAACACCACGTCGTTCTGGCGGTAAACCAGGTTCTGACGGATGGCGGGGATCTGGATATGAATCTGTGTTTCGTGACCAAGTTGTTCGACGACCTGAACAATCCCTTCCAGCGTCACATCGGCGATGTGGCTTGGCAGCAGATGCTCAGGACGAATGCCGAGGGACATATTTGCCCCGACCTGTACGTTAGCGCTGTCGACCGGCAGCCACACTTGCTGACGGTTTGGCAGCTCCACCTGTACCTGTTCAATCGCCGTGGCGGTCACTTTAACGGGCAGGAAATTCATCTTCGGCGAGCCAATAAAGCCCGCGACGAAACGGTCTGCCGGGTAGTGATACAGCTCCAGCGGTTTGCCCACCTGCGCGACGCGACCGGCGTCCAGCACCACAATTTTGTCGGCCAGCGTCATCGCTTCGACCTGATCGTGGGTGACGTAAATCATCGTGCGGCCAAGGCGCTTGTGCAGACGGGAGATTTCGATACGCATCTGAACGCGCAGGGCGGCATCCAGGTTAGAAAGTGGTTCATCCAGCAGGAACACGCGCGGTTCCGCCACCAGCGTACGGCCAATTGCCACGCGCTGACGCTGACCACCGGAGAGCGCTTTTGGTTTACGCTCCAGCAGGTGCGCCAGCTGTAATACTTCGGCGACCTGGGTCACGCGCTGGTTGATGATCTCTTTTTTCGCCCCAGCCAGCTTCAGGCCAAAGGACATGTTTTCGGCAACGGACAGATGGGGATAAAGCGCATAGGACTGGAAGACCATGCCGACGCCACGTTCGGCGGGCGGGATGTCGTTCATCCGGCTTTCACCAATAAACAAATCACCGCTGGTGATGGTTTCAAGACCGGCAATCATACGCAGCAGAGTCGATTTACCACAGCCAGATGGACCGACGAACACCACGAACTCGCCCTCGTTGATGTCCAGATTGATGTCTTTTGACACCACTACGTCGCCCCAGGCTTTCGTTACATTACGCAGCTGTACGCTCGCCATGCCCTTCTCCCTTCGTTACAACCTGTCACCGACAGAAACATTCAAGATAAGTTCACTATGCGTCTTCCATTACTTTCGTGAATCCTCCACCCCCCACCTTTTTCATGGGGGAGGAGGCGGGAGGATGAGAGAGCAGGCTCTGCGACCAGCGCCGGTGGGCTTAGGCGAAAATCGTGAAGCAGCCTGCAAAAATCAGTGGGCTTTTGTGTGCGCCAGCACTCATAACTTAAATTTATGCAACGGAGATCACATTAACAGGGGGTGGGGCGTAGGGCTCAGGAGGATGGAAAGAGGATGTCAAATAAGGAGACTGAGTCACGTTGAACCACTGCAGACGTACCCTGAGCACATCACCAAAAAGGATGGCAGATATGAAGATCAAGACTGGCGCACGCGTTTTCGCATTGTCCGCCCTGGCAGCAATGATGATTTCCGCACCGGCTCTCGCCAAAATTGAAGAAGGTAAGCTGGTTATCTGGATTAACGGCGACAAAGGCTATAACGGCCTGGCCGAAGTGGGTAAAAAATTCGAGAAAGACACCGGCATCAAAGTGACCGTTGAACACCCGGACAAGCTGGAAGAGAAATTCCCGCAGGTTGCGGCGACCGGCGACGGCCCGGACATCATCTTCTGGGCGCATGACCGTTTCGGTGGTTACGCCCAATCAGGCCTGCTGGCTGAAGTGACGCCAGACAAAGCCTTCCAGGACAAACTGTTCCCGTTCACCTGGGACGCGGTTCGTTATAACGGCAAACTGATCGCCTACCCTGTTTCGGTTGAAGCGCTCTCGCTGATTTACAACAAAGACCTGGTGCCAAACCCACCGAAAACCTGGGAAGAGATCCCTGCCCTGGATAAAGAACTGAAGGCGAAAGGTAAGAGCGCCCTGATGTTCAACCTGCAAGAGCCGTACTTCACCTGGCCGCTGATTGCTGCCGACGGCGGTTACGCGTTCAAGTTTGAAAACGGCAAGTACGACGTGAAAGACGTGGGCGTGGACAACGCCGGCGCGAAAGCCGGTCTGGGCTTCCTGGTTGATCTGATCAAGAACAAACACATGAACGCGGATACCGACTACTCCATCGCGGAAGCGGCGTTCAACAAAGGCGAAACCGCGATGACCATCAACGGTCCGTGGGCCTGGAGCAACATCGACAAGAGCAAAATCAACTACGGCGTCACGCTGCTGCCAACCTTCAAAGGCAAGCCGTCTAAACCGTTCGTTGGCGTGCTGAGCGCGGGCATCAACGCCGCCAGCCCGAACAAAGAGCTGGCGAAAGAGTTCCTGGAAAACTACCTGCTGACCGATCAGGGTCTGGAGGAAGTGAACAAGGACAAACCGCTGGGCGCCGTAGCGCTGAAATCGTTCCAGGACACGCTGGCGAAGGATCCGCGTATCGCGGCAACGATGGATAACGCCCAGAAAGGCGAAATCATGCCGAACATCCCTCAGATGGCCGCATTCTGGTACGCCACCCGTACCGCGGTAATCAACGCCGCAAGCGGTCGCCAGACCGTCGACGCAGCACTGAAAGATGCGCAGGGTCGTATTACTAAGTAATGCCGTAGTTCCCTCTCCCTTTGGGAGAGGGTTAGGGTGAGGGTTGTCGCGATCCGCGCGCCCTCACCCCGGCCCTCTCCCCCAGGAGAGGGAGAAAAGATCACACGCTGTAGAGGAAGAACCCCATGGATGTCATTAAAAAGAAACGCTGGTGGCAAAGCGACGCGCTGAAGTGGTCAGTGATTGGTCTGCTCTGTCTGCTGGTGGGTTACCTTGTTGTTTTAATGTACGTACAAGGGGAGAACCTGTTCGCCATCATGACGCTGATTTTAAGCTCTGCTGGCCTGTATATTTTCGCCAACCGTAAAGCTTACGCCTGGCGCTATGTCTATCCGGGCGTGGCCGGGATGGGGCTGTTCGTACTGTTCCCGCTGATCTGCACCATCGCCATCGCCTTCACCAACTACAGTAGTACCAACCAGCTCGCGCAGGAACGCGCGGTGCAGGTGCTGATGGACCGTTCTTATCAGGCGGGTAAAACCTTTAACTTCGGCCTGTATCCTGAAGGCAATAAGTGGAAGTTAGCGCTCACTGACCAGGAAACCCAAAAGGTCTTTATCTCCGACGCGTTCACATTTGGCGGCGAACAAAAGCTGCCCCTGAAAGAGGCAGCAGCCCTGCCGGAAGGTGAACGTGCAAACCTGCGTATCATCACCCAGAATCGTCAGGCGCTGACCCAGCTCACCGCCGAACTGCCGGATGAAAGCAAAGTGACCATGAGCTCGCTGCGCCAGTTCTCCGGCACCCAGCCGCTTTACACCAAAGCGGATGACGGCACGCTGACCAACAACCAGAGCGGCGTGAAATACCGTCCGAACAACGATATCGGTTTTTATCAGTCGGTGAATGCCGACGGCAGCTGGGGCGACGACAAACTCAGCCCGGGCTACACCGTGACCATCGGCTGGGATAACTTCACCCGCGTCTTTACCGACGAAGGGATCCAGAAACCGTTCTTCGCCATCTTCGTCTGGACGGTGGTCTTCTCGGTGCTGACCGTGATCCTGACCGTCGCCGTGGGCATGGTACTGGCGTGCCTGGTCCAGTGGGAATCCCTGAAGGGCAAAGCGATTTACCGCGTGCTGCTGATCCTGCCCTACGCCGTGCCGTCGTTCATCTCAATTCTGATTTTCAAAGGGCTGTTTAACCAGAGCTTCGGTGAAATCAACATGATGCTGAGCGCGCTGTTTGGCATCAAACCGGCCTGGTTCAGCGACCCGACGACCGCCCGATCGATGATTATCATCGTCAACACCTGGCTGGGCTATCCGTACATGATGATCCTGTGCATGGGGCTGCTGAAGGCTATCCCGGACGACCTGTACGAAGCCTCGGCGATGGACGGCGCAGGCCCGTTCCAGAACTTCTTCAGAATTACGCTGCCGCTGCTCATCAAGCCGCTGACCCCGCTGATGATCGCCAGCTTTGCCTTTAACTTTAACAACTTCGTGCTGATTCAGCTGTTGACCAACGGTGGGCCGGACCGCCTGGGCACTACCACCCCGGCAGGCTATACCGACCTGCTGGTGAGCTACACCTACCGCATCGCCTTTGAGGGCGGCGGCGGTCAGGACTTCGGCCTGGCGGCGGCAATTGCCACGCTGATCTTCCTGCTGGTGGGCGCGCTGGCGATTGTGAACCTGAAAGCCACACGCATGAAATTCGACTAAGGAGGGCACAGAATATGTCTATGGTCCAACCCAAATCTCAAAAGCTGCGCCTCTTTGCAACTCACTTAGGCCTGCTAATATTTATCGCGGCAATTATGTTCCCGCTGCTGATGGTCATCGCGATTTCCCTGCGTTCGGGCAACTTCGCAACCGGCAGCCTGATCCCGGATGAAATCTCCTGGGAGCACTGGAAGCTCGCGCTGGGCTTTAGCGTCGAGCACGCGGATGGCCGCGTTACGCCGCCGCCGTTCCCGGTGCTGCTGTGGCTGTGGAACTCAGTGAAAGTGGCGACCATCACCGCAATTGGTATTGTGACGCTGTCCACCACCTGTGCTTACGCCTTTGCCCGCATGCGTTTCCCGGGCAAAGCAACGCTGCTGAAAGGGATGCTGATTTTCCAGATGTTCCCCGCGGTGCTTTCGCTGGTGGCGTTGTACGCCCTGTTTGACCGCCTGGGCCAGTACGTGCCGTTTATCGGTCTTAACACCCACGGCGGCGTGATCTTCGCCTATCTCGGCGGTATCGCCCTGCACGTGTGGACCATCAAAGGGTATTTCGAAACCATCGACGGCTCGCTGGAAGAAGCGGCGGCGCTGGATGGCGCAACTCCGTGGCAGGCGTTCCGCCTCGTGCTTCTGCCGCTGTCGGTGCCGATTCTGGCGGTGGTGTTTATTCTGTCGTTTATCGCCGCAATCACCGAAGTTCCGGTCGCTTCCCTGCTGCTGCG
Source organism: Enterobacter sp. 2VL (assembly GCF_005503595.1). Taxonomy (NCBI): domain Bacteria; kingdom Pseudomonadati; phylum Pseudomonadota; class Gammaproteobacteria; order Enterobacterales; family Enterobacteriaceae; genus Enterobacter; species Enterobacter sp. 2VL. Next base: position 24,315 of record NZ_SCNE01000008.1, on the reverse strand, counting down.
TGATGTTAACAGCTACACGCTGGCGGTCGGGATGCAGCAATACCTCAACCCGCAAAACTACCTGTGGGGCGACTTTGCCGCTGCGGCCGTCCTTTCCGCTATCCCGATTACCGTCGTGTTCCTGCTGGCACAGCGCTGGCTGGTTAACGGCCTGACGGCGGGCGGTGTGAAAGGTTAAGTTTCAATGTGTTATGCCACTGCAACCCTCAACTTTGACGTATTGTATTGAACCAACTTGTGACTGTTAGGCGCTCTCCGGAGCGCCCTTTTTTTATTCGCGTTTCAGCCGCTTCGAGTTGCACAGCCAGAGGGTGATCACCAGCAGCAGGATCGCCGCCGAGTAGATCAGCACATCGAGCGGGGATTTGTGATCGACGATGATCAGCCGCACTATCGCGGTGATCCCGATATAGACAAAGTAGCGCAGCGGGAAGTGAAAGCCGGACTGAAAATACTTCACAATCAGGGCGATAAATTCAAAGTAGAGAAAGTAGACCACCAGGCCTTCCACCAGCGCATATTTGCTGGTTTGCTCAGGGGCGAACAGCACATCCGCCAGATGCACCGTCTCTTTGCCGAGAAAGACGACCAGAATCAGACCAAGGCTCAGCAGACCGAGGTTCAGCACGGTCTGGAGGATGGTTGAGATAAACTCAACGCGTGGGCGAGTCAGGGATGTCATACAGCACCTCATTCTCCAGGACGAGGTTCCTGTATAACGCAAAAATGTGACGGGGATCTATATTTTTTGTTTATGTTTGGCTCGCAGCAGCATTCCTGCCGGGCGGCACTGCATTTGCCCGGCCTACAAAAAAACTATCGTAGGCCCGGTAAGCGCAGCGCCACCGGGCAAGCAGCATCAACGGAAGTTAATGTTCTTATCGCTGGTCATGTCATACAGCTGGAACTTACGTCCAAGCTTCTGGCCCCCGTCGCGCGTCAGCGGCGTCCAGCCCACGGCGGCACGGCTGCGGGTTGGGCCTGACGAGAAGAGGTCCAGCGGAATCGAGACATACACGCCTTTGGTGAAATCCCCTTCCCCGTATTCGTCCGGCGAAACGTTGGTGATGGTGGCATAGCCGCCCACGACCACGCCGCTGTCGAAGTGTTTCGAGATGTCCAGCGTGCCGCCCTTGTCGCCTGCAAGATACTGGCCGACGCTGGCTTTGACCAGCACATCCTGGGCGAACGACGGCGTCCAGTAGGCGGTGAGATGGCCCGTTTTGACGCTGTAGTCGGTGAACTTCATCATGTCCTGGGCGCTGCGCCAGTCACGTTGTTTCACATAGTTGGCGTCAATGCCGAACGCCCAGTTGCTGTCGACAGGGCGGTAAAGCACCTCCGCCCCCGCGCCGCCGTACATGGTTTCCAGATAGCCGCCGTACACCTGGCCGTAAAAACCGTTGCCGAAGTACTGGAAGTAGTTGGCCTGCAGGTTGTTCACGTAGGCGTTGTTCTGCACATATTCACGCACGCGGGTACGCACGCGCGGCAGCTTCGAGTCGTTCGGCGGGTTGGTGTAGTTGAACTTGTCGTAGTTGTTGGCAATGTTGCCGAACAGGCTGCCGGTGGTCAGCAGGTGGTCGGTAACCCACAGATCCGCGGTTGCCATCACGCCAAGCTGGTACATGTAGAAGTTTTCCGGCCCGCCGACGGACTGGTTCAGCACCGGGTCGATGTGGAAATCAAAGCGCGATTTATCAATGTACCAGCCCTGCTCGGTCGATTCCGGCACGACCGGCTCGATGCGTTTTTGCACCAGCTCGGTTTCATGCCCCAGCGGTTCGCCCTCAAGATGACGACGCAGGCTGGCGACGTCGGTTTCCGTGGTCACCTGCGGCAGGTTAAGGCGGTTTTCCGTTACGCGGATCGTGCGGATCCCCTCAGGCAGATCGTTCATAACGATCCGGTTAGCGCGTTCGATCCCTTCGCGCGAGTCGCGATATTTCACCTGCTCGCCGGTAACGTAGAGCGTATCGCCCTTAGTCTGGATCTTCGGATCGGCGAATCCGGCGTTGTACTTCAGCAACGTCAGTTGGTTAGCGACGACGGAGTGCTGGATGATGGCGTCCTGCGGCTCCGGCTGGTACGCAGGCCGGGCATTGTCGTTATAGTGCGGACGCATGTCGTTAAAGTTGGTGCGCAGCGTGAAGCCAAACATCACGGTATTGCCGCGCTCGTAGCTGAGGTTAACGTCGGCCCAGTCGGTGACGCGGTAAATGGCGCCGACGTTAAACTTGCTCTTCTGCTCAATCTTCCCGGCAAAATCTTCGCTGTAGTTATTCCCTTCATACTCCAGCTTCAGGCGCAGCGGTTGCCACGGCGTTTGGTATTCGATGCCGCCAAACAGCGAGGCCGGGCCGTGGAACATCTGGTCGCCGTTGATGGAGCCGGCTTTTTTATAGCTGTTATCCCGGTAGCAATATTTGTCGCTGTAGGAGCAGAACGGGTTTTTGACGTTGCCGCTGGTACCGAGGTAGCCCCAGCCGAGGCCGAGTGAGAAATCAAACGGTCCCCAGGCTTTGCTGGCCACAACGTATTCCGCATCAAACAGGCCGGTACCGCCGATATCTTTCGCGCCGACGGAGACCTGTGGCATCCAGTAGCTCTCTTCCCACAGGCGCAGCTTCACATCGAAGGCTTTGTCTTTATAGGTTTGATCGCCGGAGAATGCGTCGACGCTGCTGTACTGTTTCGTGCGCACGTCGGTATAGCGCAGCGTGGTTTCGAGCCACGGGAACAGCTGCACCGACGCAGAGTAGTAGCGATACTGATCGTTATCGCGGTAGTTAAGGCTGATTTCACCTTCACGCGCCATCCGCGCGGTAGGCGTTTGCAGTAAACCGACGCCACCAAAATCGGATTGCGACGGGCCGATAGGCGCGGGCCAGGTTTCTGCATGGCAGGCGGCGCTGACGCACAGCGCCAGCATGCTGTAGAGATAGGTTTTTTTCATTAATCCGGGATCCGCTGCGTCAGGGAATGAAGGATATCGGCATTCAGCCCGTCATACGCCTTCGTCCAGAAATGGTCGGCAAAACCGACAAAAATCACGCTGCCGGGCATGGGTTCGATATGGCGCTTATTCCAGTACGCCACGGGCGCTTTTTGGGTATGCCCGTCCGGATAGACGATCCAGACGTAGCTGTTATCCGCCCCGCTGAGCAGGCTTTGCTCGTCGAGATAGCTCGCCACGTCGCGGCCCGGCGTAAAAGGCTTTTTGCCCGGGCTGCTGATGAGCCCCATTACGGTGACGGTTGACGGCTGCGTCGGCAGCCAGAGCGTGTATTCCCCTTCCAGCGCCGGATTCCCCTTTTCCGCCACGCGCACGACATCGGGATCGAGGTTTATCGTCTGGCGTCCGGTGACCTTCAGCGCCTGAAGCTGCTGACGTACGCTGTTGATAGCGGCGGCGTCATCGCCATCTTCCTGACCAGCTAACCCGGTCAGTCGGGCGAGGAGCGCGTTATGCTTTTGTTCGGCCTCAACCGACGCCTGCCGCTCGCCGATCACCGCGCCGGGCCACCAGCTGTTGGCCAGCCTCGGTTGCCCGACGAGATCGAGCAGGTGTCCGGCGTTAGTTAAGGTTTTAGGCTGCGCGTTCTCCGGCGTGTATACCTTCACGGTGCCCGCAGACCAGGCCAGCGGCGCGGCAAAGCCGGCGAGCAGCACGATGGCGATAACGGTCTTTTTCATGATTTCGCCGCCTTGATCAGGGTGGTTTTCACCGGGAAGAAACCGGCGCCGAGGTACTGCAGGGACTGACGGATCTGCCCCTCTTCGTCCACCCAGTAGCGGTTGTGCCAGGTCGCCTGATCGGTTTTCACCTCTTCATCCAGCACGCGAACCTGCGTTTCGTCGCTGCCCACCTGCACGCTGTCCGTACCGTCCCAGCGGAAGGTCGAGCGGGCCGTGGCGTAGCGCACCTGCTTGTGCTCGGTCCAGCCCATCGTGCGCGTCCAGCTTGCGCCGTCGGTGACCTGGTCAGGCTTGATGAGCGGATCGGCTGCGAGATTATTCACCTCCAGCAGGTTGTCACCGCCGAGCAGCGTTTTCACAATCCGGCCATGCTGCGTCACGATGGTGGCCTGATCCTGCGTCACCCATTTCTGCTGCCCGTTTTCATCGAAAGCGAGCACCACAAACAGCTGCGGGCCATCGTTTAACTGCATGTACTGGCTGGCATAGGGCATGTTTTGCAGTTCGTCATCGGTCAGATGCACGCCCGGCGTGCCAAACATGCTGTCCCACAGGGAATGTCCCAGCCCTTTAGTGGTGGCCGAGCACGCCTGCAACAGCAGGCAAATCAGGATGATTGCAGGTCGCTTCACGACTCTTCTCCGAAGGGGCGAAATAACCACACCGAAGTGTGGTTATGATTAAAACACCCGGTATTACTGGGTGCTGGTCGTCGTAGTGGTCGTGGTTCCGGTATTGGAGCCATCACCGCCACCGGTTGCCGCCAGCGCGACACCCACGGCTGAACTTACGGTGCTCGTGCTGGATGCGGTAGAACTCCCCGCAGACGCAGACGTCGCTGCCGACCCTGCCGCTTCTCCGACCTGAACCGGAGCCGCATAGACAGATGTCGCCGCAAGCGCAGATATGGCAAAAATGCCATACAGTACTTTCTTCATAACAATTTCCCTTCAATGAATGAATGGAGATTTGCCCGAAAAGAAATTCAGGCGGAATCGAGTATACACAACTAAAGCAGAGGGATTACCGCATGAGGAAATAGCAGAAGGGTTTTCAGATTATTGGTTAAAACGGATGGTTAAGAATAATTAATATAATATAAAAATGTTTAAAAACATGCAGATATAATTAATGCAATAATAACGCACCTGCGTATATTCCTAAAATAAACCGCAGTAACTAAATGGTTTACAGCCTTTTTCAGATTAAACTCACAGCAGGAATTTGAGTTAACTAACAGACATGCGGAATTATCCGATAAAAAAGCCGGCATTACGCCGGCTTTTTTCATGACATATTAATTACGCACGCCATGCTTTATAACGGTTAATCAAACCATTCGTTGAGCTGTCGTGGCTGTCGACGTTTTTATCATCACCCAGCTCCGGCAGAATGCGGTTTGCCAGCTGTTTGCCCAGCTCTACGCCCCACTGGTCAAAGGTGAAGATGTTCAGGATCGCGCCCTGCGTGAAGATTTTGTGCTCATACAGCGCAATCAGCGCCCCCAGGCTGAACGGGGTGATTTCGCGCAGCAGGATGGAGTTGGTTGGGCGGTTGCCTTCGAACACCTTGAACGGCACAACGTGGTCCAGCGTCGCCGGATCTTTACCCTGATCGCGGTATTCCTGCTCTACCACCTCGCGTGATTTGCCGAACGCCAGCGCTTCAGTCTGCGCGAAGAAGTTAGACAGCAGCTTAGGATGGTGGTCGGACAGCGGGTTGTGTGTGATAGCCGGGGCGATGAAATCGCACGGTACCATTTTGGTGCCCTGGTGAATCAGCTGGTAGAACGCGTGCTGGCCGTTGGTGCCCGGTTCGCCCCAGATGATTGGGCCAGTCTGGTAATCCACCGCGTTGCCGTTACGGTCAACGTATTTACCGTTGGATTCCATGTTGCCCTGCTGGAAATAGGCCGCAAAGCGGTGCATATACTGATCGTAAGGCAGGATCGCTTCGGTTTCAGCGCCGAAGAAATTGTTGTACCAGATGCCAATCAGCGCCAGCAGCACTGGCAGGTTTTTCTCAGGTGCGGTGGTGGCGAAGTGTTGATCCATCGCGTGTGCGCCGGAGAGCAGCTCAACGAAGTTGTCGAAGCCAACGGACAGGATGATGGACAGGCCAATCGCGGACCACAGAGAGTAGCGGCCGCCAACCCAGTCCCAGAACTCAAACATATTCGCCGTGTCGATGCCGAACTCGCCCACCGCTTTACCGTTGGTAGAAAGCGCTGCGAAGTGTTTCGCCACGTGCTTGTTGTCACCTGCGGTTTTCAGGAACCAGTCGCGCGCGCTGTGGGCGTTGGTCATGGTTTCCTGGGTGGTGAAAGTTTTGGACGCCACCAGGAACAGCGTGGTTTCCGGGTTAACCGTCTTCAGCACTTCGGCAATATGGGTACCATCTACGTTCGAGACAAAGTGCATGTTGAGGTGGTTTTTGTACGGACGCAGCGCTTCGGTCACCATGAACGGACCGAGGTCAGAACCGCCGATACCGATGTTGACCACGTCGGTGATGGCTTTCCCGGTGTAGCCTTTCCAGCTTCCGGAGATGATGGATTCGGAGAAGGTTTTCATCTTCTCCAGTACCGCGTTGACTTCTGGCATCACGTCTTTGCCATCAACGATAATCGGCGTGTTGCTGCGGTTACGCAGCGCAACGTGCAGTACGGCGCGGTCTTCGGTACGGTTAATTTTCTCACCGGAGAACATGGATTTGATGGCGTCAGCCAGCTCAGTCTCTTTCGCCAGATCCTGCAGCTTTGCCAGCGTCTCTTCGGTGATGCGGTTTTTGGAGAAATCCACCAGCATCAGGTCATCGAAGGTCGCGGAGAACTTACTGAAACGATCGGCATCTTTCGCGAACAGATCCGCGATGGTGACGTCTTTCATTTCATCAAAATGTTTCTGTAATGCCTGCCAGGCAGAGGTCTGCGTTGGGTTGATGTTTTTCATTAGCAATACTCTTCTGATTTGAGAATTGTGACTGCGGTCGATTGTAGCGCCTGCAAATAAAAATTGTGATGGTTTTTATGCCATTGCCCTGGTCTGCATCAAACGCAGGTGAAAAGACCCGAAAAGTATAGCTGCTGGATGGCCCCTCTGGGGTGGGTAAATATGCCCCCCGTTGCGGCAAAACGAAGCATAAAATATGGCCCTGTTATTAGTCCTGTTACTGAGGGGTACCCCCCCATAAAAAATCCGCATAATCCCAGCATTGACAGGACCTCCCCCGCATTTTATTTATAGGGCCGTATTTTGCGCCTGCACCTGCTTTCGTTTCACTCTTGTGCCAAGGTCGCTTTATTCATTCCCTGACACGAGGTTGTTATGACGAGTTTTGTGGTCGCCAAGTTTGGCGGCACCAGTGTGGCGGATTACGACGCCATGAACCGCAGCGCCGATGTGGTGCTGGCCGATCCGAATACCCGCATGGTGGTGCTTTCTGCCTCCGCTGGCGTGACGAACCTGCTGGTTTCTCTGTCTGAAGGACTGGAAGCGACGGAACGATTCGTGAAGCTGGACGCGCTGCGCAAAATTCAGTTCGATATTCTTGAACGTCTGCAGAACCCGAACGTCATCCGCGAAGAAGTGGAACGCCTGCTGGAAAATATCACCACGCTGGCGGAAGCCGCCTCTCTGGCGACCTCAACCGCCCTGACCGATGAACTGGTCAGCCACGGCGAACTGATGTCGACTCTGCTGTTCGTTGAGATCATGCGCGAGCGCAATATCCAGGCGCAGTGGTTTGACGTGCGTAAAGTAATGCGCACCAGCGACCGTTTTGGCCGCGCCGAGCCGGATGTGGAAGCGCTGGCCGAACTGACCAGCCAGCAGCTTGCGCCGCGTCTGGAAGAGGGTATCGTCATCACTCAGGGGTTTATCGGCAGCGAGGCCAAAGGCCGCACCACGACTCTGGGCCGTGGCGGCAGCGACTACACCGCCGCCCTGCTCGGCGAAGCCCTGCATGCCACCCGCGTGGATATCTGGACGGACGTGCCGGGTATCTACACCACCGACCCGCGCGTGGTATCCGCTGCGAAACGCATTGACGTCATTGCCTTTGAAGAGGCCGCCGAAATGGCGACCTTCGGCGCGAAGGTGCTGCACCCGGCAACCCTACTGCCCGCGGTACGCAGCGATATTCCGGTGTTCGTGGGCTCCAGCAAAGATCCACAGGCGGGCGGAACGCTGGTCTGCAAAAAAACCGAAAACCCGCCGCTGTTCCGCGCCCTGGCCCTGCGTCGCCGCCAGACGCTGGTCACGCTGCACAGCCATAATATGCTGCACTCCCGTGGTTTCCTGGCGGAAGTGTTCGGCATCCTGGCGCGCCATAATATCTCCGTAGACCTGATCACCACTTCCGAAGTGAGCATCGCGCTGACGCTGGACACCACCGGCTCCACCTCCACCGGTGACACCCTGCTGACCCAGTCGCTGCTGATTGAGCTGTCGGAGCTGTGCCGCGTTGAAGTGGAAGAGGATCTGGCGCTGGTTGCCATCATCGGCAACAAACTGTCCCGCGCCTGCGGCGTAGGCAAAGAGGTCTTCGGCGTGCTCGACCCGTTCAGCATCCGCATGATTTGCTACGGCGCGTCCAGCTATAACCTTTGCTTCCTGGTGCCTGCGGATCAGGCGGAGCAGGTGGTGCAAAAACTTCATCAGAATTTGTTTGAATAAAATTCGTTAGCACGTTAAACAATATCGATAAGCCGGGCTCAGACCCGGCTTTTTTATAACTAAACAACACGACAATACTGCAAGGAATTCATTATGTTATCCGCCATCACCCGGCTGTTCCCGTTATGGGCGCTGCTGCTGTCTGTACTCGCATATTACACCCCTGGCACCTTCACTGGCATTGGCCCGTGGGTCACCACTTTGCTTATGCTGATTATGCTCGGCATGGGCGTGCACCTGAAAATTGACGATTTTAAGCGCGTGCTGTCGCGCCCCGCCCCTGTCGCCGCAGGGATTTTCCTGCACTATCTGGTGATGCCGCTCGCCGCGTGGCTGCTGGCCATGGCTTTTAAGATGCCGCCCGACCTCTCCGCCGGAATGGTGCTGGTGGGAAGCGTCGCCAGCGGTACGGCATCCAACGTGATGATCTATCTGGCAAAAGGTGACGTCGCACTCTCGGTAACCATTTCGTCCGTTTCCACGCTGGTAGGGGTGATTGCCACGCCGCTGCTCACCCGCCTGTACGTGGACGCGCACATTCAGGTTGACGTGATGGGCATGCTGCTAAGCATTCTGCAAATTGTGGTGATCCCGATTGCGCTGGGGCTGGTGATTCACCACCTGTTCCCCCGCGTAGTGAAAGCGATCGAGCCGTATCTTCCCGCCTTTTCGATGGTCTGCATTCTGGCGATCATCAGCGCTGTGGTGGCCGGTTCCGCCTCGCACATTGCGTCCGTGGGCTTTGTTGTCATCATCGCGGTGGTGCTGCATAACACCATCGGCCTGTTAGGCGGCTACTGGGGCGGTAAGCTGTTTGGCTTTGACGAGTCGACCTGCCGCACGCTGGCGATCGAGGTAGGGATGCAGAACTCCGGCCTGGCGGCGGCGCTCGGTAAGATTTACTTCTCGCCGCTGGCGGCCCTGCCGGGCGCGCTGTTCTCCGTCTGGCATAACCTCTCCGGCTCGCTGCTGGCGGGCTACTGGTCAGGCAAGCCGATTGATGAACCCGCGAAAAAAGATGTGGTGGAACAACGTTAATTGACGCCACATGCTTTACACTGGAGCCTCCCCATCAGGAGGTTCCAGCAATGGCGACACCACGACTGACCCAGAAAGACATGACGGAAGCCGAGCAGCGCGAACTCAAAACGCTTCTTGACCGCGCCCGCATCGCGCATGGCCGCACGCTGACCAACGCCGAAACCAATCAGGTTAAAAAAGAGTACATCGACAAGCTGATGGCGCAGCGCGACGCCGAAGCAAAAAAAGCCCGCAAACTGAAAAAAGAGCAGGCGTATAAACCCGATAAAGAGGCGACGTTTTCCTGGTCTGCCACAACCTCGACACGCGGAAGGCGCTAATTAGCGCCCTTTCTTTTTACGGCCCGGCTGCGCGAAGCGTTTCCCGTTCGCCGGCTTGCCTCGCCCTTTCTCTTCCGCTGGCGGAGCCTTTACCATCGGGCGTTTAATGGCCTGGGTTTTCGGTTTGGCTTTGGCCTTCGGCTTCGCTTCGGACGACGAATTTTCGATAAGCCTGAACAGCTCGATCAGCTCGTCATCCGTTAAATCACGCCACTCGCCCAGCGGAATGCCGGACAGGCTCACGTTCATGATGCGGGTGCGCTCCAGCTTCGTCACGTCATACCCAAAGTGCTCGCACATGCGGCGGATCTGACGGTTCAGACCCTGCACCAGGGTAATGCGAAACGCAAACGGCGCTTCTTTTTTTACTTTGCACTTCTTCGTTACGGTGCCCAGAATCGGCACCCCCGCGCCCATACCACGGATGAACTCGTCCGTGACCGGCTTGTTCACCGTCACGATGTACTCTTTCTCGTGATCGTTACCGGCGCGCAGAATTTTGTTCACCAGGTCGCCGTGGTTGGTGAGAAAAATCAGCCCCTGAGAGTCTTTATCCAGACGCCCAATCGGGAAGATGCGGCTGCTGTGGTTAACAAAATCCACAATATTGTCCCGCTCGCCATCTTCCGTGGTACTGACGATACCAACCGGTTTGTTCAACGCGATAAATACCAGGTCTTCTGCATCACGCGGTTCAATGAGCTGACCATTCACTTTGACCACATCGCCAGGAACAACCTGGTCGCCGATGGTGGCGCGTTTGCCGTTGAGGAACACGTTACCTTGTTCAATGTAACGGTCCGCCTCGCGACGTGAGCAGATCCCGCTCTCGCTAATGTATTTGTTTAATCGGGTTGATTGAGTTGGCAGCATAGTTTCTCCTGTGAAGGGCGAAATATACCTTAGGTTTGGGCTGGTAAAAAGATTAGCCCACGGTAACTGAGACAGGTTTTCCAAGTTTACTCAGCATCATGACCAGCGTATCAAGCGTAAACTTGCTCGTTTTAAGGTTCACAACATCGGAGACACGTGGGCGGGAGACGTTCAGTCTTGCCGCTGCGTCAGCCTGGCGCAGCTTGTTTTCAGCGATCCACGTGGAGATTTCCAGCATAAGCTGTCGCTTGATCGCCAGCAGTTGCTCCACTTCCTTGCCAGCTTTTTCCCGTAACCGTTCAGCCTCATCCCTGTCAAACCCCAGCTCGGCAAAAATGTTGGCGTCTGCCGCCGTCACATGGCGAATTTTAGTATCAATGTTCTTTCCCATCTTTAACCCCTCCGGGCATCAAGCACCGCATGCAAACGTACCTTTGCAATCTGTTTATCCTGGCCTGAAGTCCTCTGTGTTTTCTTGTTAAAGCAATGAAGTACATACACAGCGTCGTCAAAACGGGCCAGGTAAAGAATACGAAATGCCCCTGTATTTCCCCGAAGCCGAATTTCAGCAACGCCTTTGCCAATCTCTGACATGGGCTTCCAGTCTGCGGCCTCCAGACCAGACTGCAGGCGGTGCAGTTGATAACCCGCGTCTCTTCGAATCTCTTCCGGGAAGCCGAGCAAATCGTCGTACGCACTTCCCATCCATGCGATAGGCCGCATTGCCGACCTTTGTGAAAGCATACCACATCCTTGTATAAAATTTTATACACCCAAAAACATTAAAACGTCGCAGCGCGGATAAGTGCTTTACCCGCGATGCAACGTTACAGTTGGGAAAGGATGTCGTCACGCCTGACGAAAGCAAACTGCGAGGCGCTTTCAGAGATTAATACTCATCCCGCTCGTCATCTTCGTCCGGCTGCTCCATTACGCTGTAGGCCACCGCGCAGAACAGCGAGTTAAGACGTTTCATATCGCCCAGCAGCCCCAGGTGCAGGGAGCTGGTCTCAATGCTCTGCACGTTTTGCTGATGCAGACGCTCAACGTGGGCGTGCGAATAGCGGCGGTTGAGAATGCGGAAGCGGTGCTTGTTGCGCCGCAGCCGACGCGCGCTCGGTACGTCGCTGGAGAAGAAGACCGACAGCGCCAGCTTCAGGTTGCTGACCAGCTGCTCATGCAGCGCCTCCAGCTCCTTAAGCCCTTCAACGGAGAAGGCGCGACGCGCGGCAAGGGATTTATCCGCAATTTCACTGCCCATGCGCTCGACGATATCTGAGGCCTGCTCCAGGTTGAGGGACATTTCGATGATTTCCGCCCAGCGGCGGGACTCCTCTTCCGCCAGCTCGTCCTGCGGGATGCGCGCCAGATAGAGCTTGATCGCGGTATAGAGCACGTTGATGTCGTCGGCCAGCTTTCGCAGCTCTTTCTCCTCGCGCGGCTCGCCATGCATCACTTTTTGCAGCCCTTCGAGCATGGTTTCCATCGCATCGCCCATGCGCAGCGTTTCGCGGGCGGCGTTGGCAATAGCCAGCGCCGGGGTATCCAGCACGGAGGTATCAAGGTGCTTCGGTTTCAGGCGGGCGTCCAGCTCGGGTTCATCCCGAATGAGGCGCTCGCAGAAACGGGCCATCGGCGCGGCGAAGGGGACCATCGCCAGGCAACGCACCAGGTTGTAGAAGACGTGGAAATAGATCACCAGCTCGGCTTTCGGCAGCGGCAGGTTGTCCATCAGGTTCGCCAGCGGATGGACAAACGGCAGGATAATCAGGCTGCCCACCAGCTTAAACAGCAGGCTACCGAGCGCCACGCGGCGTGCGGCGGCGTTGGCGGCGCTGTTGTTGAGCATCGCCAGCAGGCCCGAACCAAGGTTGGCACCGATCACCAGACAGAGCGCCACCGGGAAGGAAATGACCCCTGCGGCGGTAAGCGTCGCGGTCAGCAGCACGGCTGCCAGGCTCGAGTAGCTGACGATGGCGAACACCGCGCCGATGAGCGCATCCAGCATGATATCGCCGGTCAGGGAGGCAAAGATGACCTGCACCCCGTTGGCCTGGGTGATCGGCGTGACCGCCTGCACAATCAGTTCCAGTGCCAGCAGGATCAGCCCAAGGCCAATGCCCACGCGGCCAAGCTGCCCGGCACGGCTCTGCTTACGACTCAGGAAGAAAATCACGCCGATAAATATCAGCAGCGGCGACAGCCAGGAGAGATCGAAGGTCAGCACGCGCGCCATTAGCGCGGTCCCGACGTCGGCACCGAGAACAATCACCAGCGCCGGGGCGAGCGCCACCAGATCCTGCGCCACAAACGAGGTGACGAGCATGGTGGTCGCATTACTGCTTTGCACCAGCGCCGTTACGCCGATGCCCGCGCAAAAGGCGAGCGGCTTCTTCTCAACGCTGCCGCTGAGAACGGTGCGTAAACGCGCGCCAAACACGCGCATCACGCCGGTGCGGACAATATGAGTGCCCCACACCAGCAGTGCGACTGCAGAGAGCAGATGTAACAACGTCAGCACGGAAAGTGTTCCTCCTTATCGTTATCTGTTTTCCTGAGGTTTACTGCGCGCTGTCTTGCCGGATGGCGGTTACGCCTTATCCGGCCTACGCACAGGACCGGTAAGCGCAGCGCCACCGGGCAGTATGGCCAGAACCTTCTTCCAGTATAAGGGTTTAAATGTAAGAAAGAGACAGGACACCCTGGAGGTGCCCTGTTTGTTGTAAGGAAAGGTGACGTCAGTCTGCGTCGTAGCCCAGATTAGGGGCTAACCAGCGCTCCACTTCCGACACGCTCATCCCTTTGCGCAGGGCGTAGTCTTCTACCTGATCGCGCTGAAGCTGTGCCACCGCAAAGTATTTGCTGTCCGGATGGCTGAAGTACCAGCCGGAGACAGACGCGCCCGGCCACATGGCGAAGGACTCGGTGAGCTTCATCCCGGTATGCGCCTCCACGTCCAGCAGTTTCCAGATCGTCCCCTTCTCGGTGTGCTCCGGGCAGGCAGGATAGCCCGGTGCCGGACGAATGCCCTGATAGTTTTCGCGGATCAGCTCTTCGTTGCTGAGGTTTTCATTCGCCGCGTAGCCCCAGTGCACCTTGCGCACGCGCTCGTGCAGATATTCGGCGAAGGCTTCCGCCAGACGGTCGGCAATCGCTTTGATCATGATTTTATTGTAATCATCATGCTGCGCGTCGAACGCCTCTGCCAGCGCGTCCTCTTCCAGCCCACCGGTCACGGCAAACGCGCCGATATAGTCGGCTTTACCGCTTAACTTCGGTGCGACGAAATCCGCCAGGCAGTAGTTGGCAAAGCCCACTTTCTCCGTTTGCTGGCGCAGGTGATGGCTCACTGCCAGCACGTGGGTGCGGGTTTCATCGCGATAAATTTCGATATCGTCCCCCACGCGGTTCGCCGGGAACAGGCCCACCACGCCGCGCGGGTTGAGCGTTTTCTCCGCGCTCAGCCTGTCGAGCATGTCGTTGGCATCGTTAAACAGTCGTTTTGCCTCTTCGCCCACCACCTCATCTTCCAGGATGCGCGGGTATTTGCCTGCCAGCGACCAGGTCATAAAGAACGGCGTCCAGTCGATGTAGTTGCGCAGCGTTTCAATGCTGGCAGTGACGTCCTGCACGCCCAGACGATGCGCCACCGGCGGCGTATAGGCTGACCAGTCGAATGCCAGATCGTTTTCACGCGCCGCCTGAAGCGAGACCGGTGGGGTGCGCGGTTTCTTGCGCCCGTGCTGGATGCGCACGGTTTCGTACTCTTTTCGGGTACGCGCCACGAACTCATCGCGCTGGGTGTCGGACAGCAGCGCGGACACCACGCCCACGGTGCGCGAGGCGTTCTGCACATACACCGTCGGCCCGCTGTAGTTCTGTTCGATTTTCACCGCCGTGTGCGCTTTTGAGGTGGTCGCCCCGCCGATCAGCAGCGGAATAGTAAAGCCCTGACGCTCCATCTCTTTGGCAACGAAGACCATCTCGTCCAGCGACGGGGTAATCAGCCCGGAGAGGCCAATCAGGTCGGCGTTCACTTCCCGCGCGGTTTTGAGGATTTTATCCGCCGGGACCATCACGCCGAGATCGATAATCTCGTAGTTGTTACACTGCAAAACCACGCCGACGATATTCTTGCCGATGTCGTGCACGTCGCCCTTGACGGTGGCGATCACCATCTTGCCGTTGCTGGAGCCTTTCTCTTTGCTGGCTTCGATGTACGGCTCAAGGTAGGCCACCGCCTGTTTCATCACGCGTGCGGACTTCACCACCTGCGGCAGGAACATTTTGCCTTCGCCAAACAGGTCGCCGACCACGTTCATGCCGTCCATCAGCGGGCCTTCAATCACTTCTATCGGGCGCGTTGCCTGCTGGCGGGCCTCTTCGGTGTCGAATTCAATAAATTCGGTGATGCCTTTAACCAGCGAATACTCCAGACGCTTTTTCACGTCCCAGGCGCGCCACTCGGCCTGCTGAACGTTTACCGCCTCATCGGATTTACTGCCGCGGTATTTCTCGGCCAGATCCAGCATGCGTTCGGTAGCGTCGTCGCGACGGTTAAGGATCACATCCTCCACCGCGTCGCGCAGTTCGGCGGGCAGGTCGTCATAAATGGCCAGTTGCCCGGCGTTGACGATGCCCATGTCCATCCCGTTACGGATGGCGTAGTAAAGGAACACGGCGTGGATCGCCTCGCGTACCGGGTCGTTACCGCGAAACGAGAACGAGACGTTGGAGACGCCGCCGGAGATCAGCGCGTGCGGCAGCTCGCGTTTGATGTCTTCGCACGCGCCGATAAAGTCCTGCGCGTAGTTATTGTGTTCTTCAATGCCGGTTGCCACGGCGAAGATGTTCGGGTCGAAGATGATGTCTTCCGGCGGGAAGCCCACCTCTTCGGTCAAAATTTTATACGCGCGGCGGCAGATCTCAATTTTGCGCTCGCGGGTATCGGCCTGGCCGACTTCGTCAAAGGCCATCACCACCACGGCGGCGCCGTAGCGACGTACCTGCTTCGCATGATGGATAAAACTCTCGACGCCCTCTTTCATCGAAATCGAGTTAACGATGCCTTTGCCCTGAATACACTTCAGCCCTTTTTCGATGACGTCCCATTTGGAGGAGTCGATCATGATCGGCACGCGGGCGATGTCCGGCTCACCGGCGATCAGGTTCAGGAAACGCACCATCGCCGCTTCGGCGTCGAGCATCCCCTCATCCATGTTGATATCGATAATCTGCGCGCCGCTCTCCACCTGCTGACGCGCCACGTCCAGCGCTTCACTGTATTTCTCTTCTTTAATCAGTCGCTTGAACTTTGCAGAACCGGTCACGTTAGTACGCTCGCCCACGTTCACAAACAGGCTGTCGTCGCCGATGGTTAACGGCTCAAGACCGGAGAGACGGCAGGCAACCGGAAGCTCAGGCAGCTTACGCGGCGGTAGCCCTGCCACCGCGTTACTCATGGCGGCGATGTGCTCCGGCGTGGTGCCGCAGCAGCCGCCAACGATGTTCAGGAAGCCAGACTCGGCCCACTCGCGGATTTGCGCCGCCATGGTGTCCGCATCCAGATCGTATTCGCCAAAGGCGTTTGGCAGCCCGGCGTTCGGGTGCGCGGTGACGTAGCACTCCGCGATGCGG
Source organism: Enterobacter sp. 2VL (assembly GCF_005503595.1). NCBI lineage: Bacteria > Pseudomonadati > Pseudomonadota > Gammaproteobacteria > Enterobacterales > Enterobacteriaceae > Enterobacter > Enterobacter sp. 2VL. The sequence goes on along the minus strand of NZ_SCNE01000008.1, from coordinate 8,069 downwards.
GACAACTCCTGCACATACTGGCGCAGTTCGTCTGGCCCCAGCGCGCAGTTCAGGCCGAAGGTTAGCGCGTCGGCATGGCGCAAAGAGTTGTAAAACGCCTCCGTCGTCTGGCCGGAGAGCGTGCGCCCGGAGGCGTCGGTGATGGTGCCGGAAATCATGATCGGCAGGTCCACGCCCAGCGCCTCGAACTCCGCTTTCACCGCGTAGATGGCGGCCTTAGCGTTAAGGGTGTCGAATACCGTTTCAATCAGGATCAGGTCGGACCCGCCTTCCACCAGCGCTTTGGTCGATTCCCGGTAGGCGACCACCAGCTGGTCAAAAGTGATATTACGAAACGCCGGATCGTTCACGTCCGGTGAGATCGACGCGGTGCGGTTCGTCGGGCCAAGCACACCGGCAACGTAGCGCGGTTTGTCCGGCGTGCGGGCGGTCCATTCATCGGCGCAGGCGCGCGCCAGCTTTGCCGCCTCGAAGTTAATCTCCGCCGACAGGGATTCCATGTGGTAATCCGCCATGGCGATGGTTGTCGAGTTAAAGGTGTTGGTTTCAACGATATCGGCACCCGCCTCAAAGTAGGCGTTGTGGATATCGGCAATCACCTGCGGTTTACTTAACACCAGCAGGTCATTGTTGCCTTTGAGATCGCATGGCCAGTCGGCAAAGCGTTCGCCGCGGAAATCGTCTTCACTGAGGCGATAGCCCTGGATCATGGTGCCCATGCCACCGTCCAGCACCAGAATTCGTTCATTTAACTGCGCACGCAGTTGCTCTACTTTGCTGCTCACACTTGCTCCCGACAACGCTCAACATGGCCAAAAGGCTGCGGTCCATACTGGCATATTCTCGCAGGGCGGAAAAGTCACTCAGCGGTAACATGAGACATGTTCACCATCACTCCTCCGATCAGTCAGGATACGGTTGCAAATTCACCAAATAAAACGAAAATGATTTCCACGATACAGAAAAAGGAGTTGCCCATGGTCGCGACCGTTCCCGCTAAACGCGGCAGAAAACCTGCTGCCACCCCCTCAGCGCAACCCGGCGGGCAGGTTCAATCGCTGACACGGGGTTTGAAGCTGCTGGAATGGATAGCCGAATCGCACAGCAGCGTGGCCCTGACGGAACTGGCGCAGCAGGCCGGACTTCCCAACTCCACCACACACCGCCTGCTGACCACCATGCAGCAGCTGGGCTTCGTCCGCCAGGTCGGCGAGCTGGGGCACTGGGCGGTGGGCGCACATGCGTTTATCGTGGGGAGCAGCTTCCTGCAGAGCCGTAATCTGCTGGCGATTGTCCACCCTATTCTGCGCAAGCTGATGGAGGACTCCGGCGAGACGGTGAACCTGGCCGTGCTGGACCAGAGCGATCATCAGGCGGTCATTATCGACCAGGTCCAATGTACGCAGCTGATGCGCATGTCCGCCCCGATTGGCGGCAAGCTGCCGATGCACGCCTCCGGCGCGGGAAAAGCGTTTTTGTCGCAGCTCAGCGAAGAGCAGGTGACGGGGTTGCTGCACCGCAAAGGACTACACGCCTACACCCACGCCACCCTGGTTTCGCCGGTGCACCTGAAAGAAGATTTAGCCCTGACACGTAAGCGCGGCTATTCGTTTGATGACGAAGAGCACGCCCTGGGTCTGCGCTGCCTGGCGGCCTGTATTTTTGACGAGCATCGCGAGCCGTTCGCCGCCATTTCGATTTCCGGGCCGATCTCACGCATGACCGACGACCGCGTAACGGAGCTGGGCGCGCTGGTGATTAAGGCGGCGAAAGAGGTGACGCTGGCGTACGGTGGGATCCGTTAAGATGGGTTTGCCGGGAGGCGGCTACGCCTTACCCGGCCTACATTCGACCCTTCTGCTGGAGAAAACCGGATGCTAAACCGCTGCTTGCGGCGGTAGGCGTAAACGTCTTCAACGTGCCCGTTCTTGATCCGCGTTTGCAGTTCGCGCCAGTAGTCGGCGCGGAACAGGTCGTCGTGCATCTCCTCAAATAATGGCCTGATACGCGGGTCAGCGCACAGCCAGTGGCGAAACTCCTCGGGAAACACATCGCCCGGCGAGACGCTGTACCACGGCTCACCGGACAGCTCATCCTCCGGGTGGCGCGGCGGCGGAATATCGCGGAAATTCACCTCAGTCATATAGCAAATTTCATCGTAATCGTAGAACACCACCCTACCGTGGCGCGTCACGCCAAAGTTTTTAAACAGCATATCGCCAGGGAAAATATTGGCGGCGGCAAGCTGACGGATGGCGTTACCGTACTCTTCAATCGCATCGCGTAGCGCCTGGCCTTCTGACTGCTCAAGCCAGATATTGAGCGGCACCATGCGGCGCTCAATATAAAGGTGGCCAATCACGATTTTATCCCCCAGATCGGTGATCTTCCCCGGCGCTTCCTGCATTAACAGCGCCATCAGCGCCGGATCGATCTGCTGTTTATCCAGCACGAAATTTTCGAACTCCTGGGTATCGGCCATGCGTCCGACGCGGTCGTGCTCTTTCACCAGCTGATAGCAGGCGCGGACATGGGCGGCGGTCATCTCTTTCTGCGGGGCGAATGTGTCTTTGATGATCTTAAACACGCGGTCAAAGCCCGGCAGGGTGAAAACCAGCATCACCATCCCGCGGATGCCGGGGGCTTCGATAAATTGCTCATCCGCGCTGGCGATATAGTGAAGGTATTCCCGGTAACTTTCGGTTTTGGCGTGTTTCTGACAGCCAATCGCCATGTACAGCTCGGCGGTGGTTTTACCCGGCAGGATCTCGCGCAGCCATTCAACCAGCGCCGCAGGCAGCGGAGCGTATACCATGAAATAGGACCGGGCAAAGCCGAACACAATGCTGGCCTCTGCGCTGGTGGTCAGGCAGGTATCGATAAACAGTTCACCTTCATCGGTGCGGTGAATGGGCAGCAGAAACGGCACGGTGGCGGAGGGCGTAACCAGCTTGCCGACCAGCCAGGCCGCTTTATTGCGGTAGAAAAGTTCGTTGGCCACCTGTAAATGGCTGTTCCTGAACACCTCTGCGCCAAAGGTTTCGATGAGATGCGCGATGATATAGCCGATATCCCGGGTTTTATTTTCCCAGGGCAAACGCAGGGGCAGGTCCGTTAACACGCGATGGAGCAGGGGTTCCCAGCCGCGATCGGGAAAAAAATCTTTCGCCAGCGGGCGCGGGATAGTACGAAATCGGCGCTCCGGCTGGGAGCTGAAAATAAATAGCCGCTCGGGAGATAACGAGCGGTGGTCAAATAACCGGCAATAAACAGAGTTAAAAAAGCTCTCTGCAATCTCGAAGCGAGGGTAATCGGGCAACAATTGGGTGTATTGCTCTTTCACGCGCAGCAGAAATGCCGCGTCCGGACTTTTGCCGTCGGTGATACAGCGCAACTGCTCCACCACAAGCCCTACATGATGATCGTAGAGATGAATACGCTGCTTCATGGCCTGCTGAACCGCATGCCAGTCGGCCTGCTCGAAGCGCTGCTGCGCGCCCGAGGTGACCTCCAGAAAACGACCATACTGGGCGTCGAAGCCCTGCAAAATAGTCTGTGCTATCAGTAATTCCAGGCCACGCGGCATATTTTCCTCCAGTACCCCTCACCCTAACCCTCTCGCCCGGAGAGGGCCGGGATGAAGGGGAAATATCAGAACTGGGCTTCTTCAGTTGAACCCGTTAACGCGGTGACGGAGGAGGTTCCGCCCTGGATAATGGTGGTGACGTTATCGAAGTAGCCGGTTCCCACCTCCTGCTGGTGCGACACAAAGGTATAGCCGTCTTTGCCGGCGGCGAACTCTGGCTGCTGAACCTTCTCAACATAGTGCTTCATGCCCTCGCCCTGCGCGTAAGCGTGCGCCAGGTCGAACATGTTGAACCACATGCTGTGGATCCCCGCCAAGGTGATGAACTGGTATTTGTAGCCCATATCCGAGAGCTGCTGCTGGAAGCTGGCGATCGTCTCGTCGTCCAGTTTCTTCTGCCAGTTGAAGGACGGCGAGCAGTTGTAGGCCAGCAGTTTGCCCGGATATTTGGCATGGATGGCATCGGCAAAACGTTTAGCCAGCGCCAGGTCCGGCGTGGAGGTTTCACACCAGACCAGGTCAGCGTAAGGCGCATAGGCCAGGCCGCGGCTGATGGCCTGCTCTATACCCGCATGGGTGCGATAGAACCCTTCGCTGGTGCGCTCGCCGGTAATAAATTCGCTGTCGTACGGATCACAGTCAGAGGTGATCAGATCAGCCGCGTCCGCATCGGTACGGGCGATCACCAGCGTGGGCACGCCAAGCACGTCGGCTGCCAGACGCGCTGCAACCAGCTTCTGAATCGCTTCCTGTGTCGGAACCAGCACCTTGCCGCCCATGTGCCCACACTTCTTCACCGACGCCAGCTGGTCCTCGAAGTGAACGGCCGCTGCACCGGCTTCAATCATCGATTTCATCAGCTCGAATGCGTTGAGCACGCCGCCAAAACCGGCTTCTGCATCCGCAACGATCGGCAGGAAGTAGTCAACAAAGCGCGGATCGTTTGGCTCGATACCTGCCGCCCACTGGATCTGATCCGCACGGCGGAAGGTGTTGTTGATCCGATCCACCACCGACGGCACGGAGTTCGCCGGGTAGAGCGACTGATCCGGATACATACTGGAGGCCAGGTTGGCATCTGCTGCAACCTGCCAGCCTGAAAGATAGATGGCTTCAATCCCGGCCTTCGCCTGCTGTAGCGCCTGCCCCCCGGTCAGCGCGCCCAGGCTGTTGATGTAGCCTTTTTTGGCACCACCGTGCAGCAATGTCCACATTTTTGCCGCACCATGCTGTGCGAGCGTGCATTCCGGGTTGACCGAGCCGCGTAATTTCACCACTTCCTCTGCGCTGTAGGGGCGACGGATGCCTTCCCAGCGCGGTTGTGTCCACTCTTTCTGTAACTCTTCGATCTGTTGGGTACGGGTTTTCATGTGCAGATGCTCCATATTGTTATGTGGTGAATTACGCCAGGAAGCGGTAGCCCGGCAGGGTAAGGAAGTCGATTAAGTCATCTGAAGTAGTGATTTGCTCCATCAGGCGGGCAGCCTCGTTAAAGCGTCCGCTGCTGAAGCGGTGCTCACCCAACTCGTCCTGGATCACCCGCATCTCCTCAGCCAGCATCTGACGGAACAATTCTTTAGTGACGGGCTTACCGTTGCTGAGCGTTTTTTGGTGATGGATCCACTGCCAGATAGAGGTGCGTGAGATCTCCGCCGTAGCCGCATCTTCCATCAGGCCGTAGATTGGGACGCAGCCGTTACCGGAGATCCACGCCTCGATGTACTGCACGGCAACGCGAATATTGGCGCGCATGCCCTCTTCGGTGCGTTCGCCCTCGCATGGGGCGAGCAGCTGTTCTTCAGCCGTGAGAGCATCGTCTTCGCGAGTGACAAACAGCTGATTTTTGTTGTCGCCGAGCACGCGGTTAAATACCTCCATCGCCGTATCGGCCAGGCCCGGGTGGGCAATCCACGTACCGTCGTGACCATTGAGGGCTTCCAGCTCTTTATCGGCTTTTACCTTGTTGAGTACCTGATTGTTGCGCTCAGGGTCTTTGCTCGGGATAAACGCCGCCATACCGCCCATTGCAAAGGCGCCGCGCTTGTGGCAGGTCTTGATCAGCAGGCGCGAGTAGGCGCTCAGGAAGGGTTTATCCATGGTGACGACCTGACGATCCGGTAACACGCGGTCGGGATGGTTCTTCAGGGTTTTGATATAGCTGAAGATATAGTCCCAGCGCCCGCAGTTCAGGCCAACAATATGGTCACGCAGCGCGTGCAGGATTTCATTCATCTGGAATACGGCAGGCAGCGTTTCGATCAGCAGCGTGGCTTTGATGGTGCCGCGCGGCAGGTCGAAGCGATCCTCCGCATAGCTGAACACCTCACTCCACCAGGCAGCCTCCTGCCAGGCCTGCGTTTTCGGCAAATAGAAATAGGGGCCGCTGCCTTTCGCCAGCAGCTTTTTATGGTTGTGGAAGAAATAGAGTGCAAAATCAAACAGGCTGCCCGGGATGGCTTCTCCGCGCCAGGTAACATGCTTTTCAGGCAGGTGTAAACCGCGTACACGGCAGATCAGCACGGCCGGATCGGGTTTAAGCTGGTAGATTTTCCCGGCTTCGGTGGTGTAACTGATGGTGCCATTCACGGCGTCGCGCAGGTTAATCTGCCCCTCGATCACCTTACGCCAGTCGGGAGCCAGCGAGTCTTCAAAATCGGCCATAAACACTTTAACGTTGGCGTTCATGGCATTGATCACCATCTTGCGCTCGACCGGGCCGGTGATCTCGACGCGACGATCCTGTAAGTCTTCAGGGATACCGCGGATCGTCCACTCGCCGCGACGAATGGAAGCAGTTTCCGAAATAAAACCAGGCAGCTTCCCGTTATCAATTTCCTGCTGCTGGTGAACGCGTGCCGCCAGCAGTTTATTACGCTGCGGCGCAAAGCGTGTCACCAGCTCGGTCAGGAACTCGACGGCCTCCGGGGTCAATATCTGCTGTTCCTGCTCACCCTGCGGCTGGTTAAAGGCCAGTTCATCGGCTGTGGTTGCCTGCTCAGTCATCATTCTGCTCCTCATTAAAGATCCAAAAAACACACCCCCAATGCGAACGAAAGATCGTTGTGCGGTTTTCGCTCAGCAGAATTAAGACTATCTGTAATTTTTCTAAAATCAAAAACAATTTCCATTTTTAATTTTAAAGTTACTTAACCACTTGATTAAATTGATATTAAAGTTTTATTCATAGATGGTTTGGATTTCGGAAATAAAAAAGGCACCCGAAGGTGCCTGATATGGACAGCTGAAACGCTTTAGGATCGTTTCAGGTAGCGGATTACTCTAACGTTGGATTCATATGACGCAGATCGTATGGCGTGATCTGGTAGACGTAATAGTTGAGCCAGTTGGTGAACAGCAGATTTCCGTGGCTGCGCCAGGTCGCCCGGGGCGTGTTCTGCGGATCGTTTTTTGGGAAGTAGTTGTACGGGACATCCGGGTTAAGGCCCGCCTCGAGATCGCGGAAAAATTCGGATGCGAGGGTATCGGGATCGTATTCAGGATGGCCCGTGACAAAGGCGATACGTTTGTCTTTACTGGCGAACAGGTACGCATCCCCGTCTTCCGTTTCAGCGAGGATCTCAAGATCGGTATAATCGCGGATCAGCTGCGCCGGGAAGTCTGCGTAACGGGAGTGCGGCGCGAGGAAAGAATCGTCAAAACCGCGCGTCAGCAGCGCATGAGGGTGCAGGATATGGTGTTCGTATACGCCAGAGAGTTTTTCGGTGCGGGTTTGTTTAGGAATACCGTAGAGGATATTCAGTGCAGCCTGAACCGCCCAACAGACGAAAAGCGTGGAGGTGACGTGATCTTTTGCCCACTCCAGCACCTGTTTGATCTGCGGCCAATAGGCAACGTCATTGAACTCCACCAGACCCAGCGGCGCGCCGGTGACAATCAGCCCATCGAAGTTTTCATCGCGGATATCATCAAAGTTGCAGTAGAAGTTATTCAGATGCTCAGAAGGCGTGTTGCGCGACTCGCGGGCATCGATACGCAGCAGCTGGATATCAACCTGTAACGGAGAGTTGGAGAGCAGGCGCAGGAACTGGTTTTCTGTTTCAATCTTCTTTGGCATCAGATTGAGAATGAGCACCTTCAGCGGGCGAATTTCCTGACCTGTCGCGCGTGAAGCCGTCATGACAAAGACGTTCTCTTCACGTAAGAAATTGACGGCTGGTAGCTCGTCCTGCACCCGTATCGGCATATCGTTGAATCCTCAAAGCATACGTATAAACGTTTAGACATCCAGACAGCTAACGATACCGAGATCTGGCCTCAATGTCGAGTCTGCAAGAGGAAGGTGAGAAAGTTTCACGGAGGGAAATAAAGCCAAAAGCAAAAAACCCCGCACCTTACGGTACGGGGTTCTTCTTGTTTGATGCCTGGCAGTTCCCTACTCTCACATGGGGAGACCCCACACTACCATCGGCGCTACGGCGTTTCACTTCTGAGTTCGGCATGGGGTCAGGTGGGACCACCGCGC
>NZ_SCNE01000007.1:0-185173 GCF_005503595.1 Enterobacter sp. 2VL | reverse complement strand
ATACAGATTACAGAATTTGCCTGGCGGCTTTAGCGCGGTGGTCCCACCTGACCCCATGCCGAACTCAGAAGTGAAACGCCGTAGCGCCGATGGTAGTGTGGGGTCTCCCCATGCGAGAGTAGGGAACTGCCAGGCATCAAATTTAGCGTGCTGATATGGCTCAGTTGGTAGAGCGCACCCTTGGTAAGGGTGAGGTCCCCAGTTCGACTCTGGGTATCAGCACCACTTTATACTTAGGTTAAAGTTCGGCAAGAAGTAAAAGAATTTGTCTGGCGGCTTTAGCGCGGTGGTCCCACCTGACCCCATGCCGAACTCAGAAGTGAAACGCCGTAGCGCCGATGGTAGTGTGGGGTCTCCCCATGTGAGAGTAGGGAACTGCCAGACATCAAACAAGTGAAAAGGCCATCCGAAAGGATGGCCTTTTTGCGTTTTGGGCCGTATGAATCTGCAGGCCCGGTAAGCGTAGCGCTTCCGGGCACAAAACACTTAATGGATCACCTGAGATAAAAACGCCCGTGTACGCTCTGACTTTGGATGAGCAAAGAACTCATCTGGCGGAGCCTGCTCAACAATTTCACCGCGATCCATAAAGATCACCCTGTCAGCTACGGTTCTCGCAAATCCCATCTCATGCGTCACGCAAAGCATGGTCATCCCCGATTGCGCAAGCCCGATCATGGTATCCAGCACCTCTTTGACCATTTCTGGATCGAGAGCGGACGTTGGCTCATCAAACAGCATGATTTTCGGTTTCATGCACAGCGACCGCGCGATAGCGACGCGTTGCTGCTGACCACCGGAGATCTGTCCCGGGAATTTATGAGCATGTTCTGCAATGCGCACGCGCTCCAGGTAGAGCATCGCCAGCGCTTCAGCCTCTTTTTTCGGCATCTTTTGGACCCAAATGGGTGCTAGCGTGCAGTTCTGCAAAACGGTCAGGTGCGGGAACAGATTAAAGTGCTGAAACACCATCCCCACTTCCTGGCGAACGCGTTCGATATTGCGGATATCTTCATTCAGCTCAATACCATCCACCACAATCCGCCCCTGCTGATGCTCTTCAAGATGGTTAATACAACGAATTGTCGTTGACTTTCCCGATCCAGAAGGACCGCACAGGACGATCCTTTCCCCCTGTTTTACCTTCAGGTTAATGTCTTTTAACACGTGAAACTGCCCGTACCATTTATTGACGTTTTCCAGCGTAATCATCGCGTCGGCTGGGGTCATTGTTATTTGTCTCATCATTTCCTCAGTGCGGTGTACGCCCGGTGTTAAAGCGCTTTTCCAGGTGTTGGCTATAGCGCGACATGCTAAAACAGAAGATCCAGTAGATCAGCGCGGCAAAGACATACCCTTCCGTGGACATCCCGAGCCATGCGGGATCGACGGTGGCTTGCTGCACGCTGCTAAAGAGATCGAACAACCCGATGATGATCACCAGGCTGGTATCTTTAAAAAGGGCGATGATCGTGTTGACCAACCCGGGAATAACCAGCTTGAGTGCCTGGGGGAGGATCACCAGCCCCTGCGTTTTCCAGTAACCCAGCGCCAGGGATTCCGCGGCTTCATACTGTCCTTTAGGCAGCGCCTGAAGCCCGCCACGAACCACTTCAGCCACATAGGCGGACTGGAAGAGAATGACCCCGACCAGGGCACGGATCAGCTTGTCTATGGTGGTGCCCTCCGCCATAAACAGCGGCAGCATGACCGATGACATAAACAGAACGGTGATGAGCGGCACGCCGCGCCAGAATTCAATAAAAATAACGGAGAGCACGCGTACCACCGGCATGGTGGAGCGCCGTCCCAGTGCGAGCAAAATCCCCCACGGCAACGCGCCGGCAATCCCAACGGAAGCAATGATCAACGTCAGCGTCAGGCCGCCCCACTGGCGGGTTTCGACGCGTTCCATCCCCAGAAAACCACCGTACAGCAGCACCCATACGACAACGGGATACACAACCGCCCAGCAGGCGATATAGCGTCCACGGTGAGGCACTTTTTTCCAGAACATAACGGCGATGGAGAACAACCCGATCGCCAGCGCCAGATTGATCCGCCAGCGCTGTTCATGAGGGTATAACCCATACATGAACTGGCCAAATCGCTGGTGAATAAACACCCAGCATGCCCCCGCTTTAGTACAGTCTTCGCGAGTCGTGCCCGTCCAGTTTGCCTGTAATAAGGCCCAGTTCAGCAGCGGAGGAAGTAATTCCCACATCAGCCACAGGCAAACCACCGTCAGAAGCGAGTTACCCCAGCTGGAAAACAGATTCTTACGTGCCCAGGTAACATAGCGTCCGCCCGGAGAGAGGGATGGGCGCGCAGAGTGTGACAGTATCGCTTTACTCATCATCGTTCCTTAGCGCTCAACCAGCGCGATGCGGCGGTTGTAGAGGTTCATCAACAACGAAATGATCAGACTGATGATCAGGTAGACGGACATGGTGATGGCGATGGTTTCAATCGCCTGTCCGGTCTGATTAAGCACGGTTCCGGCGAACAGCGACACCATATCCGGATAGCCAATCGCGGCCGCCAGCGACGAGTTTTTCACAATATTTAGATACTGACTGGTCAGTGGCGGAATGATGACCCGTAGAGCCTGAGGAATAATGACCTGACGCAGCGTCACCGTATTTGGCAAGCCCAGAGAACGTGCGGCCTCGTGCTGTCCATAGGGTACGGCCTGGATCCCTGCTCGAATGATCTCAGCAATAAACGCTGAGGTATAAATAGACAGTGCCAGCGTCAGGGCGGCCAGCTCCGGGATTAAAACCATGCCACCCTGGAAATTAAACCCGCGCAGGTGGGGGACATCCCAGTGCAGCGCGGCGCCAAACAGACTCCAGGCAGCCCATGGCAGGACAACAATCAACGCTAGCGCGAACGGCCATGTCTTACGAAGTTGTCCGGTTTTAACCTGGTGTTTCCGGTTATAGCGAAACAGCCCGCCAGAGATGACAAGCGCAAGTGCCATAGCGATAACAAAGGCGTGTATCCCCTCAGCGACCTGAGGGGAAGGGATGTAGAGCCCCCGGTTGCTGAGAAAAAGCAGGTCGAAAGCGTCTACGGCCTGGCGCGGCCCCGGGAGGTTGCGCAGGACAGCGAAATACCAGAAAAAGATCTGCAACAAGGGCGGGATATTGCGGAACGTCTCAATGTAAAAGGTCGACAGTTTCCTCAACAGCCAGTTATCGGAAAGCCGCGCCAGGCCAATGAAGAACCCAAGCAGCGACGCGAAAACGATGCACAGAGCTGAGACCAGTAGCGTATTCAGCAGACCAACCACAAACACGCGCCCGTAGGTATCACCTTCCTGGTAATCGATAAGATGCTGAACAATTCCAAAACCCGCGCTGCGATCCAGGAATGCAAAGCCGGATGTAATACCGCGATTATTCAGATTGGTCACGGTGTTATGAATCAAATAAGCGGCGATGACGAGAACCGCGATAACAGCAATAATCTGGAATAGCCAGGCGCGGACCGCGGGATGAGAAAAGGATAGCGATCCTTTTATGGCAGAGCGGCGATGGGGCATAAACAAACCTCGGTAACCATGTCTCCGGAGTGGGCACCGCGTGCGCAGTGCCCGTTACAGCCGATGCTTAACGTACAGGTGGGGCGTACTGAATGCCGCCGTTGTTCCAGAGATTGTTCTGGCCGCGTTTTATCTTCAGCGGACTTTCAGAACCCACGTTGCGCTCGAAAATTTCGCCATAATTCCCGACCTGTTTAACGATGTGGTAAGCCCATTTGTTATCAAGCTTCAGGTCTTTGCCGAAATCGCCCTCTTTACCCAGCAGGTGCGACATATCCGGTGTCGATGGATTTGCAGCTTTCTCATCGACGTTTTTCGAGGTGATGCCCATCTCCTCTGCATTCAACATGGCGAACAGCGTCCAGCGCACGATGGAGAACCAGTCTTCATCACCACGGCGAACGACTGGACCGAGAGGTTCTTTAGAAATAACCTCAGGAAGGACAATCCATTCAGCCGGATTACTCAGCTTAATTCGCAGGGCATACAGCTGCGACTGGTCCGATGCCAGCGTATCGCAACGTCCTGATTCCAGCGCTTTCGCTGACTCATCTGAGCGGTCAAAGGTGACCGGGGTGTACTTCATGCTATTTGCTTTGAAGTAATCTGCGACGTTAAGCTCAGTGTCCGTTCCCGCCTGAATACACACAGTTGCGCCGTCCAGCTCTTTGGCACTTTTCAGGCCAGCTTTATTGTGGGTGAGGAACCCGATACCGTCGTAATAGGTTACGCCGGTGAATGACATGCCCATTCCGGCATCACGTGAAGATGTCCAGGTGGTATTACGCGACAGCATATCCACTTCGCCTGACTGCAACGCCGTGAAACGTTCTTTTGCCGTAAGCGGGGTATATTTCACTTTACTGTCATCACCGAAAACCGCAGCGGCAACGCCACGGCAGACATCAACGTCGATGCCGGTAAATTTGCCGTTTGCATCGGCATAAGAGAAGCCAGGCAAACCGTCGCTGATCCCACATTGTACAAAACCTTTCTTTTTAACCGCATCCAGCGTTGTGCCCGCATGGGCCTGGCTGGCAACAGCAAACAACACGCCCGCTGCGGCCAGGCTGGCTATCATCGTCTTTTTCATAATGCATCCTGTGTGGCGAAATTATCGTTATAAAGGCGTTTTGAAACGCTTTGACCTGTCTGTGTATGTGGCCGACGTTTATAAAGCAAACGTAATGCCAGGTTTACGCCCGATAAAATAAACGAGAACAGGGCGCACAATGCTGAGTGTAGACAGGGTTAAATAAATCGAATGCTCCGGAATGGTGCGAAATTCCAACCTGCGCCACAAATTGGAGCAAAAGTTTATTTAAGCGCATGTTTAAACGAAAGATAGTTTCTGACGTGAATATTGGCAGGGTATTGAATGTAATTAATATGTGAAAATAATCACGAAGGAAGATGAAATTAAATAGACGATACAAAAAAAGATGTGATGGGTTTTTGAGTGACGGTTTTCCCTGAATTTAACATTAATCTTTTACGTTCAGGAAGAAGGGAAGCAAAAGCGCGGACTGAGCCGCGCTTTCAAAGACGTTATTATTTGGTCAGGGCGACGATGCCCAGCGTCAGGCCTGCGATAGCGGCAGCGCCACCGGCAATGGCCCCTGCGGTTTCCCAGTTATCCTGGGTGGTGCCTTTCATGCAGGTATTGGTATGAACCAGTCGGCCCTGATCGTCGTATACCGGTACACATGGAGAATCGTGTGCGCAACCGGCAAGCAGCGCAGCGAGAAGTGCAACGGAAATGAATCTTTTCATGATGTTACCTCAGTGTTTTCTCACATTCGCTTTAAAGCCAGAGCGGCAATTAACGAATTAGCGCCTATTTTACCACTGCTATAAGCCCATCCCGCATGGGGAATAATCTCAAATTATGTGGTTTGTAAAAATCATGGAGAAAAACGGGCGTTAAAAGTAATTAATGGAGAAAGTGTGGAGCACATGAAACGTTATTCTCGCGGGAATTAAAAAAGGCACCAGAGGTGCCTTTTCAGTCATTCGTTAATCTTTATGTTTCGTGAAGCGTCGCCGCACCACCACAAAGAAGACGGGCACGAAGAAGATGGCCAGCAGGGTCGCTGAAAGCATCCCTCCCATTACGCCCGTGCCGACGGCGTTTTGCGCACCGCTGCCTGCACCACTGCTAATGACCAGCGGCATGACGCCGAGAATAAATGCCAGAGACGTCATCAGGATAGGGCGCAAGCGCATTCGCGAGGCCTCAAGCGTCGCTTCGATAATGCCTTTACCTTCTTTATCCATGAGATCTTTAGCAAATTCAACGATCAAAATGGCGTTCTTGGCCGCCAAACCGATGGTTGTGAGCAGGCCCACCTGGAAGTAAACATCGTTGTTCAGCCCGCGCAGCGATGCGGCAAGAAGCGCACCGATGACGCCTAACGGCACAACCAGCATGACTGAGAACGGAATAGACCAGCTTTCATAAAGAGCTGCCAGGCATAAGAACACCACGATCAGTGAAATGGCGTATAACGCCGGTGCCTGGTTACCGGAAAGTCGTTCCTGGTAAGACATCCCCGTCCAGTCATAGCCGATGCCAGCAGGCAGTTTTGAGGCCAGGCTTTCCATTAATGCCATTGCTTCACCGGTACTTTTTCCCGGTGCGGACTCACCAAGGATCTCCATTGATGGCATCCCATTGAAGCGCTCCAGACGTGGCGAACCGTACACCCAGTGCGAGCTGCTAAAGGCCGAGAAGGGGACCATTTCACCGTTCGCGCTACGGACATACAGGCTGTTAATGTCGCCAGGCAACATACGGAAACGGGCATCGGCCTGAACGTACACTTTTTTCACGCGTCCATGGTCGATAAAGTCGTTTACATAGGTGCCACCCAACGCCGTTGAGACGGTCTGGTTAACATCAGAAACGCTTACGCCTAAGGCCTGGGCTTTCTCCTGATCGACATCCAGCTTGAACTGAGGCGTATCTTCCAGCCCGTTAGGACGCACGCGAACCAGCAGGTCAGGATGCTCTCTTACCATACCAAGCAGCTGATTACGTGCCTGCGTAAGCTGCGTATGTCCCAGGTTTGCCTGATCTATCAACTCAAAGTCGAAGCCAGTCGCGGTACCCAGCTCAATAATAGCGGGTAGGTTGAACGGGAAGACCAGGCCATCTTTGATTTGGCTGAAGGCTTTCGTTGCGCGGCTCACAATTGCACCTACGCCATTTTCCTTACCCGGACGTTCTTCCCAGGGCTTGAGGCTGACAAACGCGATGCCTGAGTTTTGGCCCTGGCCGCTAAAGCTGAACCCGTTTACCGTGAAGACAGATTCAACGTTCGCTTTCTCTTTCGTCAGATAGTAATCCTGAACCTGATCCAGCACCTTCTGGGTGCGCATCTGCGTAGCACCGGCTGGCAGCTGCACCATCGTCATGAACACCCCCTGATCCTCTTCGGGCAGGAAGGAGGTCGGCAGGCGCAGGAACAGCACCGCCATGCCGCCGACGATAATGAGATAGACCAGCAGATAACGCCCGGTTTTGCGTAAGATCCCGCTCACGCTGTTACTGTAATGATCCACGCTTCTGTCAAACAGCGCGTTAAACCAGCCAAAGAACCCCCCTTTCTTCTCGTGGTGATCGCCGGAAACGGGTTTAAGCAGTGTGGCGCACAGCGCAGGCGTTAAAATCAGCGCAACCAGCACCGAGAGCGCCATGGCAGAGACGATAGTCAGTGAGAACTGGCGGTAGATGGCGCCGGTCGAGCCGCCAAAGAAGGCCATCGGAATAAAGACCGCCGAAAGAACCATGGCGATGCCGACCAGGGCGCCCTGGATCTGTTCCATCGACTTCTGCGTCGCCTCTTTGGGCGGCAGTTTGTCTTCAACCATGACGCGCTCGACGTTCTCGACGACCACGATGGCATCATCCACCAGCAAGCCTATCGCCAGCACCATCCCAAACATCGTCAGGGTGTTTATGGAGAAACCAAACGCCGCCAGGATGGCGAAGGTGCCAAGCAGCACGACCGGCACGGCAATTGTCGGGATCAGCGTTGCCCGCAGATTTTGCAGGAACAGATACATCACCAGGAAAACGAGAATGATCGCTTCAAACAGCGTTTTCACCACTTCGTGAATAGAGATCTTCACGAAAGGTGTGGTGTCGTACGGATAAACGACTCTCAGGCCCTGTGGAAAGAAGGGTTGCAGCTGCGCCAGCTTGCTCTTAATGGCGGCAGCTGTATCCAGCGCGTTTGCACCGGTAGCCAGTTTGATCCCAAGGCCGGTTGCCGCCTGGCCATTTATCTTGGTGACCATGTTGTAGTTTTCGCCGCCCAACTCAATTCGGGCAACATCCTTCAGATGCACCATTGAGCCATCCGGGTTGACCTTCAGCGTGACCCGACCAAACTCTTCCGGCGATTTCAAACGCGTTTGAGCAATAATTGAGGCGTTTAACTGCTGTCCGGGTATAGACGGTGTACCGCCTAACTGACCCGCTGCAATCTGGTTGTTCTGCGTCTTTAACTGGTTAATCACATCCAGAGGGGTAAGCTGGTATTTGTTCATGGCGTTACTGTCGAGCCAGATACGCATCGCGTACTGCGCACCAAACAGCTGAACATCGCCAACCCCTGAGGTCCGGCTAATCGCATCTTTCACGTTCGAGGCGACATAGTCAGAGATGTCATCCTGGCTCAGACTTTTATTATCAGAAACAAATCCCGCCACCAGCAGGAAGCTACTGCTGGATTTTTCTACGCCGATCCCTTGCTGCTGTACTTCTTGTGGGAGCAGCGGCATCGCCAACTGAAGTTTGTTTTGAACCTGAACCTGAGCAATGTCAGGGTCGGTCCCCGACTGGAACGTCAGGGTAATGGTCACATTACCTGCGGAATCGCTGGTGGACGACATGTACATCAGGTTATCGATGCCGTTCATGTTCTGCTCGATAACCTGGGTGACGGTATCCTGAACCGTCTGCGCATCCGCACCCGGGTACGTCGCCGTGACGGCGACCGCAGGGGGAGCAATGGTTGGATATTGTGCGACGGGCAGTTTTAAAATGGCGAGGCCGCCCGCAATCATCAAAATAATGGCGAGCACCCAGGCGAAAACTGGCCGCTGAATAAAGAAATTAGCCATGAAGTCTTCCCTTAACTGGCAGGAGTAGCGGCGGTATCAGACGTTGCCACAACGGTGACGCCAGGACGGACTTTCTGCAGGCCGCTAACGATCACGCGCTCCCCATTTTTCAGCCCTTTCGTTACCAGCCAGCGATCGCCAATGGCCTGTGGCGCAACGATCGTACGTGTTTCAACCTGATTTTTGTCGTTCACGACCAGCACGGTTGCATCGCCGCGTGGCGTACGGGTGACGCCCTGCTGCGGAACCAGAATGGCATCCGGTTGCGTACCTTCATCTATGCGGGCGCGCACAAACATGCCGGGTAAAAGTATGTGCTGTGGGTTCGGGAACAGCGCTCGCAGGGTGATAGATCCGGTGCTTTCATCGACGGTGACATCGGAGAACTGAAGCGTGCCTTTCAGCGGATAGGGTTGACCATTTTCCATGATCAGTTCAACCGAGCTGGCATTTTCGCCTTTCTGCAGGCTCGTCTGCTTCAGACGCATAAATTCGCCGCTGGATTGGGTAACGTCGACATAAATCGGGTCGAGCTGTTGCACCGTCGCCAGCGCAGTAGACTGCCCGTTCGTGACGAGCGCGCCTTCGGTGACGCTGGATTTACCAATACGACCGTCAATAGGAGAAGTGACTTTGGTATAGGCAAGATTGATACGTGCGCTTTCCATACCGGCTTTTGCTGCCACGACGCTGGCATCGGCCTGTTGCGCGTTTGCCACGGCCTGATCGTACTCTTGCTTACTGACGTACTGCGTACCGACCAGGGGGACATAACGCTTCACGGTCAGATGAGCAATATTCGCCGCCGCCTGTGCTTTTACCAGATCGCCTTTTGCGCTGTCGTAAGCCGCCTGGTAGGTGGCAGGGTCGATTTGATAAAGAGACTGGCCCGCTTTGACATCACTGCCTTCAGTAAAATTACGACGCAGAATGATTCCACTCACCTGAGGACGAACCTCCGCAACGCGAAAAGCATCCGTTCTGCCCGGTAACTCTGTGGTGACCGCCAGCGGGGCGCTTTTAACGATGTGAACGCTAACCTGTGGCGGCTGCGCATGCTGCTGTACATTATCCTGCCCATCACATCCGGCGAGCAGCGCGGCGCAGACAATGAAACCGGATAAAGGTAAGAGTCTGAAATGATTGGTCATTACGGTTCCTTTAAATACCCGTTTACCGATATTTGTCGTGAATCGGTGAACAGGGTAGGGGGCAAAAAATAAAAATGTAGCTGCGTATAATAGTGAGGAAAGATAATGTTTTTTAATTTATAAGTGCGACGCCAGGTCGTGCGAGTTAAAAATCGGAATCTGACCAGGTGCTTTTATGAATA
Organism: Enterobacter sp. 2VL; assembly: GCF_005503595.1. Taxonomy (NCBI): domain Bacteria; kingdom Pseudomonadati; phylum Pseudomonadota; class Gammaproteobacteria; order Enterobacterales; family Enterobacteriaceae; genus Enterobacter; species Enterobacter sp. 2VL. The sequence goes on along the minus strand of NZ_SCNE01000007.1, from coordinate 175,163 downwards.
AACTTCTGGCAATTTAGTTAGATAATGGAGGATGTAGTTAAACTACATTCATAAATTACGTGAATTTAATCGTGACGATGTATTTGCCATAATTATAAATAAATGCAATTGACCTTTTTTGTGCAAACTTATTTCCCGTTATAGGGAATACTTTTGTTTACACGACAATCCCGCTTTTCTTCATAGTGCATTCATCCTGAGAGCAATGAGTAGCAATTTATGGCGCGAAAAAAGAAAGAAGATGCACAGAAAACCCGACAACAGCTGATTGAAGCTGCCATCGAACAGTTCGCCACGCGTGGCGTCACCAACACGACCCTCACCGACATTGCGGACGCCGCGCAGGTGACGCGCGGGGCGATCTACTGGCATTTTTCCAGTAAATCAGAAATATTCAACGCTATCTGGGAACAACAGCTTCCCTTGCGCGACATTATTCGCGAACGCCTGCCGTTCACCGAAAATGACGACCCTTTAAGGATGCTTCGCGAACAATTTATCGCGGCGCTGCAATATATTGCCCGGGAGCCACGCCAGTGCGCCCTGTTACAAATTCTGTATCATAAATGTGAATTTAATAACGATATGATTTCAGAGTGTGAAATTAGACGGCGTATCGGCTTTAATGATGAGCATCTACGCGCGACGCTGGAAAAGTGTATCGCCAGAAAATTTATCTCTCCGCAGGTAAATATTGATCTGGTCCTGATCGTTTTTCATGGTTTCTTTAGCGGAATAATTAAAAACTGGTTAATGAACAGTACCCGTTTCAATCTTTATCAACAGGCACCCGCGCTGGTGGATAATATTTTGACGACGCTGCAAATCACGCGAGTGCCGTCAGTGGCATACGATACGGCGTCATGATGAGGTATGTGAAGGTGAAAACGTCCCGCTCTGGCAAAGCGCTTCAACGGCTTGTGCGGTAACAGGTTTCCCCAGGAGATAACCCTGCAGCGTATTGCAGCCGAGTTGCGTTAAAAATGCCTGCTGGGCTTCGGTTTCAACACCTTCCGCCACCACTTTCAGATTCAGCGTTTTTGCCAGCGCCACAATGGCCGAGACGATGGTGGCGTCTTCGCTCTCTCCACTCAGTTCCTTCACAAAGGCGCGGTCAATTTTCAACTCGCAGGCCGGGAGCTTTTTGAGATAGAGCAGGCTGGAATAGCCAGTACCAAAATCGTCAATCGACGCCTTCACGCCCGCGTCAGTAAGCTCCGTCAGCACTCGCACGCTTTCATCGGGATCGCTCATCGCGGTGGTTTCCGTCACTTCAAGGATCAGCATCTCCGGCGGCACGTTATGGCGCGCCAGACAGTCGAGCACCGTCTGCACCAGCGAAGGCTGTTCGAACTGCAGCGTTGACAGATTCACCGCCATCGACCAGTCGTTATGCCCCTGAAGATGCCACTGGCGCAGCTGCCGGCAGGCTTCATCGATAACCCAGTTGCCAATCGGAACGATCAGCCCTGTTTTCTCCGCCAGAGGCAGGAAAAGGTCCGGCGTCAGTAACCCCTGCGTGGGGTGTTGCCAGCGCAGCAGCGCCTCAAAACCCAAAACAGGCCCGGCGGGCGCGTGGAATTTTGGCTGATACAGCAGGCGCAGCTCGGCACGATCCACGGCCATCCACAGGTCGTTCATCAGCTGCAAATGGGTCTGCGCCAGGGTGTTCATCGACGGCTGGAAGAAGTGATAGCCATTTCGCCCCATATGTTTGGTGTGATACATCGCCGCATCGGCGTTAAACATCAGCTCGCGATCTGTTTTACCGTCGTGAGGATAGAGCGCAATGCCGATGCTGAGCGTCACCACCAGTTCGTAAGGCTCCAGGGCGAACGGGCTATCAATGGCGCGAACCAGGGCGCTGGCCAACGAGGCGGCATCGTCTGGCCCGTCAGTCTCGGCGAGAAGCACAAACTCATCCCCGCCAATACGGGCAAGCGTGTACTGTCCCTTCAGGGGCTGCAGCAGACGCTGTGTGACCGCCACCAGCAGCTTATCGCCCACGTCATGACCATAGGCATCATTCACCGTTTTAAACCCGTCGAGGTCCATAAACATGAGCGCGAAATGACGGCCTTCCCGATCGGCTTTACTGATGGCCTGGCCGAGACGGTCCTCAAGCAGGAGCCGGTTTGGCAGGCGGGTCAGCGTATCCTGAAGTGCCAACTGGGCCAGCTCGCGGTTGGCTTCCGCCAGGGAGGAGGCCAGCAGAGACGTGCGTGCCTGAAGCCGTGCATCGAGTATCGAGACCAGCAGGGTGATGCCCAAAATGGAGAGCGCAATGACGCTCACCAGTACCGCCAGCCAGCTGCCGTTAATGCCATGGTGGTGAAGCATGGTTGACGTCGGGAACTGCGCCGCCTTCATGCCCGCGTAATGCATACCGGCAATGGCGACCCCCATGGTGATGGCGGCGCCCAGCCTCATCAGCGCAACCTGCGCGGCATCATGACGCAAACGAAACGTCAGCCACAGGGCGACCAGGGAGGCGGCGAGGGCGATCGCCACGGAAACCGCCACCCATACTTTATCCCAGACGATGCCGGGCGTGACTTCCAGGGCCGCCATGCCGGTGTAATGCATGGCGACGATACCCGTCCCCATGACCAGTGCGCCAGGGAGGAGTCGGCGTAAACGAAGCCGATCGCAGCTGACGAGCCACAGGGCAAAGAGCGACGAGCCGATGGCGATGATCATCGAGAGCACCGTCAGCGCGATGCTATAGCTCATGCTCATGGAGAGGTCCATCGCCAGCATGCCAATAAAGTGCATGGCCCAAATGCCGATACCCATCGAAATGCCGCCACCGGCCAGCCAGACGCGGGACGCCATGCCCTGACTTCCGGCAACGCGCGCAGCCATATTCAGCGCGGTGTAGGCGGCCAGGATAGCAACGACGAAGGAGATGACGACAAGGATTTGGTTGTATTGGCTAACCAGCATGGTTGTTCACTCGTAATGAGAGATTTAACAAGGGCAGTTAAGAAGGGCTGAGACATTATCATCGTCAGATAATGACTAAAAGGGATTTAAGGCCCTGTTTTTAGTAGGTAATAACAGGGTTTTTGAACGACGTCAGGCAGTTAGTCGAGTTCGGAACAGTTCACAAGTTTCAGTGGATTGACGGAATTCATATTGCGGCACTTATCGGTTTCAGTACTTAACAGTTCAATCCACTGCATCAGCAGGGCATCGAAAAGGAAAACTGAGACAGCAAAGACAACCAGCCACCAGTATTTACGAATCATTGTGTCATTCCGGACGAAAAGAGCCTGTAAGGTGGTGGAAATATACACGAAATGCGGGCGTTTAAAAGTGGGAGAGCTGAAGGTTTACAAAGCGTTGACGGACGAGCAAAACAGGCGATAAAAAAGGCGCTTCCCCATGCCGAGTAGCGCCTTTTTAAACAAGCATTTCGCTAATCGAAATTAGTTCATGCCGTATTTTTTCAGCTTCTTACGAAGGGTACCACGGTTGATACCCATCATCAGGGCTGCGCGGGTTTGGTTACCGCGGGTGTATTGCATCACCATGTCCAACAGTGGCTGTTCAACTTCAGCCAGTACCAGCTCATACAGGTCATTAACATCCTGACCGTTCAGTTGAGCAAAATAGTTCTTCAGTGCCTGTTTAACCGAGTCACGCAGGGGCTTTTGAGTTACCTGATCCTGAGAGTTAACGGTAGAAACGGTCAGTACGTCAGAATTTACGCGTTGTTCGAACATAGTTCTGTCAGCTCTTTATTTCATTACGCAAAATTTTCGAAGTATGCCTCCAACGCCTCCAGCTGTACGCTGGCATCCTCTATGGCGTTGAATGTGCGCCGAAACTGGTCATTTGGAGCGTGCTCCTGGAGATACCAGGAAACGTGTTTACGCGCAATTCGGTACCCTTTTGCCTGGCCGTAAAAGTCATGCAATTCCCGAACGTGCGAACAAAGCAAGCGCTTAACCTCTGCCAGAGGCAGTGGAGCAAGCAGCTCTCCAGTGTCCAGATAATGCTGGATTTCCCGAAAGATCCAGGGTCTTCCCTGAGCTGCACGTCCTATCATCAGAGCATCAGCTCCCGTATAGTCGAGCACAGCTCTGGCTTTAAGCGGGTCAGTAATGTCACCATTCGCGATAATCGGAATGGAAACTTTCTGCTTAACTGCCCGAATGCTGTCGTATTCAGCGTAACCATTGAACAAGCAGGCGCGAGTGCGTCCGTGTATGGTCAGAGCCTGAATGCCACAATCTTCGGCCAGTTGGGCAATCTCTACACAGTTACGGTGTTCCGGCGACCAACCCGTGCGAATCTTTAACGTAACAGGAACGTCCACTGCGCTGACAACCGCCGTCAGGATCGCTTTGACCTGGTCGGGGTATTGCAGAAGGGCTGAGCCTGCAAGCTTGCGATTCACCTTTTTGGCCGGGCACCCCATATTGATATCAATAATCTGGGCACCACTTTCCACGTTAATACGCGCGGCATCTGCCATCTCTTCAGGCACGCTTCCGGCAATTTGCACGGTGCGAATACCTGGCTCATCAACGTGCACCATCCGTAGACGGGACTTATCGCTTTCCCAAACCTGCGGGTTAGACGACATCATCTCGGAAACGGTTAATCCGGCTCCCATCTCGTAGCACAGCGTCCTGAACGGCCGGTCGGTAATACCTGCCATAGGGGCTGCGATCAGGCGATTTCTGAGCTGGTGGTGTCCGATGCGCATGAGTTAAGAAATGACCATACTGTGACTGCAAGGCGGCGTATATTACGCATTTTTTGCACGAGATGAAAGGCCAAACTTTGAACAATCCTCTGTTGTAGATCAAGGAATCAGCGGCCTGACGTGGTGATGAGATTTATTCACTATTTAAATCATTGAGTTATGTGTTAACGCTTATTTTATAGGCGCTTACAATTTCCCGTAACTTCTCATCGTTTCTGAATAAATGAATCGGTTTAGCGGGATAATCTGCTGTTTTTAGCAGCAGTTTATCCCGCTTCAATGCGATCTGCGTCGCATTTTAGAACATGATCTTAGTGCGAAAAATGCACATTACTCCACGACGACACGGCCATGGAGTGACTGTACCGAGCGGTTATTATCGTGGTGCATGGTATGGGTGAATTTCTCCAGTTGTTCAGCAGAGAGCGTCAAAGGATGTTTAAGGACAACCCAGATAACGCCTTCGGAACACGGAGGAGTAGTAAGCGAGCCGCTAAAACGCCAGTAGGTTTTGTCTTTCGGCAGAAGGTTATTCAGATTAAGGTTCTGATTAATGGTCGCATTTTGCTCCGCATGTTCAGGCATCACTTTCCACAGCTTTTCCAGCTCAGCATTCGGTGCGCCCTTATCAAACATTACCGCAACCACGACCAGTTCGCCTTCAGCATTCTTGTGCACCAGGTGCATTTCCATCGCATAGTTTTTGCCATGGATCGTGTTTTCACTCGGCGCATGGAAATGGAATTGCTGAAGAGACCAGGTCTGTTTATCCAGGGTAATGCTGTCGCGCGTGTCCGCTTTTTCGCCAGCCTGAATGGTGTGCCCGTTGTTCGTCAGCGTGATGGGACCCTCGGTGTAGTGCGTTTGTAACGGGGTGAGGTGGGCCTTAAGGGTGGAATCAATGTTAATCGGGGACTGATTCATACCGCTTTGACAGGTTTTATACGCCTCATCCAGTTCGCCCCAGTGCTCCGGAGCGCCCTCGCCTTCATAGCTCCAGTGTGATGCATACGCTGAAGCGGAAATGATGCTCAGCGCCAGCAGCGCTGCCTTGCCAGTGATGTGTTTCATAATATTCTTCCGGTGAATTTTATTGTTCAAATCATTTAATTAACGCATGATTTGTAAGGGTATTTTACCGGAGAAAACCAGGAGGCGGGAGCAATATCAGAGAGGAAAGGCGTGGTCAGATGACCACGCCAAAAGATCACTTTTTACGGCCAGTAATACGGCACCACTCTTCTTTCTCAACCACCGGATCGAGCGTAAAGAGATCGGCATAGGCTTCGCAGACGCTGTCGGCCTGGCTGGCGAGGATGCCGGAAAGGCCCAGCAGGCCGCCTTCAACGGGCAGCACGCTGATTAACGGTGCCAGCTCGCGCAAAGGGCCTGCCAGAATGTTCGCGACGACGACGTCGGCTTTCATCGCTTCTGGCTGCGCGTCGGGCAGGTACAGCTCCAGACGGTCGGAGACGCCGTTACGTTCAGCGTTATCGCGGCTGGCCTGGATAGCCTGGGGATCGATGTCGATCCCGATCGCTTTCGCTGCGCCCAGCTTCAGCGCGGCAATCGCGAGGATCCCCGAGCCGCAGCCAAAGTCGATCACGGTCTTGCCTTCCAGATCCAGCCCGTCCAGCCACTGCAGGCACAGCGACGTAGTAGGGTGCGTGCCTGTACCAAATGCCAGACCCGGATCGAGCATAACGTTCACCGCGTTTTCATCGGGAACGTCGCGCCAGCTCGGGCAGATCCACAGGCGTTTACCGAACTGCATTGGATGGAAGTTATCCATCCACTCGCGTTCCCAGTCTTTGTCTTCGATCTGCTCGATCTTATGGACAAAGCCTGCGCCCAGAAGCGGGTGGTTTTCCAGAATCGCGACGACCTCGTTCATGTCGGTTTCGGCATCGAACAGGCCGATAACGTCGGTGTCGCCCCACAGGCGGGTTTCACCCGGAAGCGGCTCGAAAACCGGCGTATCATGCGTGTCCTGGAAGGTGATGGAAACCGAGCCGGCCTCCATCAGCGCATCGCTCAGCTCTTCGGCATTCGCGCCGGTTGTATTCAGTTTCAGTTGGATCCACGGCATGGCAAAACTCTTTATTTATCAGTAGAAATCATAGCGGGCTGTGGGACGGGTTGACCAAAACGGTTCCCTACCACAAACGCCAGTAAGCTTAACAGTAACGAAGGCACAATCGGATGGAAGCCCAGATACTGAATATTAAACGTCGCAAGAACGGCGTACAGCACGCCGCCAACCATCATAGCGCTCAGCGCGCCTGCGGCATTGGCCCGCTCCCAGTAAAGCCCCAGCACCAGCGGCCACAGGAAGACCGCCTCAAGCCCACCGAACGCGAGCAGGTTGAGCCAGATGATCATCTCCGGCGGACGCCAGGCGGCCAGCAGCAATAACGCCCCTAACAGCAGCGTAATCACGGCTGACATCCGCTTCAGGCGTCGCTCGTTTTCGACCTGCTCCGGGCGCAGGTTCAGATAGAGGTCTTTAATGATCGTAGCGGAACTTTGCAGGAGCTGAGCATTGATCGTCGACATAATGGCGGCCATAGGCGCGGCGAGGAATATTCCGGCAGCAAAGGGCGGAAGCACTTTGACCATCAGGGTTGGGATCACTAAATCGGGTACCGTCAGGTCCGGGATCACCGCGCGGCCTAATGCGCCTGCCAGGTGCATACCAAACATCAGGATCGCCACAACGATGGTGCCGATGATGATGCCTCTGTGCACCGCTTTGCTGTCTTTATAAGAGATGCATCGCACCGCGGTATGCGGCAGGCCAATCACCCCAAAGCACACCAGCACCCAGAACGAGGTCATAAACGTCGGGGAGAGGATATCGTCCGCGCCCTGCGGCGAGACCAGTTTCGGATCGATCGCTTCCAGGGTTTCCACGGCATGGCTCAGGCCGCCTGCCGCATGCACAATCCCCACCAGCAGAACGATAGTGCCAATAAGCATCACCATCCCCTGCATCGTATCGTTCAGCACGCTGGCACGGAACCCGCCAAAGGCGGTGTACAGCGCAATACTCACCCCGAAGATGATAAGGCCGGTCTCATAGGGGATCCCCGCTGCCGTCTCCAGCAAACGCGCGCCGCCGATAAACTGTACCGTCATCGCACCAATAAAGGCGACCAGCAGGCTCAGGCTTGCGAGCCACACCAGCAGACGGCTCTGATAACGCGCAAACAGCATATCGTTGAGCGTCACGGCGTTATAGCGGCGAGCCAGAATGGCAAATTTTTTGCCAAGGATCCCCAAAGAGAGCCAGACGGCAGGCAGCTGAATCATCGCCAGCAGCACCCAACCTAACCCGTATTTATAGGCGGCACCGGGACCACCGATAAACGAGCTGGCGCTGATATAGGTGGCGGTAAGCGTCATGGCCAGCACAACGCCCCCCATCGAGCGGCTACCGAGAAAATACTCATTCAGGAAGGTGCCGGTGGTCCTTTTACGCATCGCATAAACAGACAAACCAAACACCACTAACAGGTAAGCGATAAGCGGCAGAATGACTTCAGGCTGCATCATCGTCCTCCAGCGGAATATCGCGATAAATGAATTTCACCATTGCCCAGCACAGCAGGATAAAGACCAGCGGCACCAGAAGACACGCCATCTCAAACCAGTGAGGCAGGCCGGTAATGCCGATAGCTGAATCAGGTAAGTAAGCGGTTACTAACCAAGCAGCGAGATAGAGAAGGGTCAGCCACAGCGCCCAGCGCGCTTCTTTATGGGCCTGAACAAAACGCTTGTCCATTTTTTGTCCCTTGTGGATGAAGAAAGCGGGGATTGTACATGATGGGGCATAGCTCCCCCCAGAAATAAAAAAAGGCCGGATTAACCGGCCTTTTCGCGTTGCTGCAAACTTACTTCTCGTTCAGACCGAGTTTCTTCTCCAGATAGTGGATGTTAGTTCCACCATTCTGGAAGTGCTCGTCGCTCATGATGCGCATCTGCAGATCAACGTTGGTTTTGATACCGTCGATGATCAGCTCCTGCAGGGCGTTCTTCATGCGGGCAATCGCCACGTCACGGTTCTCGCCGTAGCAGATGAGTTTACCGATCATTGAGTCATAGTACGGCGGTACGGTGTAACCGGCGTAAATATGAGACTCCCAGCGCACACCAAAGCCACCCGGCGCGTGGAAACGCGTAATTTTACCCGGGCTTGGCAGGAAGGTGTTCGGGTCTTCGGCGTTGATACGGCATTCTACCGCATGGCCTTTGACCACAACTTCGTCCTGCTTGATGGACAGAGGCTGGCCGGCAGCGATACGCAGCTGCTCTTTGATCAGGTCAACGCCGGTGATCATTTCGGTAACCGGGTGTTCAACCTGAATACGGGTGTTCATTTCAATGAAGTAGAACTCGCCGTTTTCGAACAGGAACTCGAAAGTACCCGCGCCGCGATAGCCGATATCCACACAGGCCTTGGAGCAACGCTCGCCGATGTAGCGACGCAGTTCCGGAGTAATGCCCGGCGCTGGCGCTTCTTCGACCACTTTCTGGTGACGACGCTGCATGGAGCAGTCGCGTTCTGCCAGATAGATGGCGTTACCCTGACCGTCAGCCAACACCTGAATTTCGATGTGGCGTGGGTTTTCCAGGTACTTTTCCATGTAAACCATGTCATTGCTGAAAGCCGCTTTCGCTTCCGCTTTTGTCATGGCAATGGACTGGGCCAGTTCTGCATCGCTGCGCACTACGCGCATACCACGACCGCCGCCGCCGCCGGACGCCTTGATGATCACCGGGTAGCCAATGCGTTTCGCATGGGCACGGTTAACATCCATATCGTCGCCCAGAGGGCCGTCGGAGCCTGGTACGGTTGGAACACCGGCTTTCTTCATTGCGGTGATCGCAGACACTTTGTCGCCCATCAGGCGAATGGTGTCGGCTTTCGGGCCGATGAAGATAAAGCCAGAGCGTTCAACCTGCTCGGCAAAGTTGGCGTTCTCAGAGAGGAAGCCGTAACCCGGATGAATTGCCACCGCGCCGGTGATTTCAGCGGCGCTGATGATAGCCGGGATGTTCAGATAGCTTTTTACGGACGGAGCCGGGCCAATACAGACCGTCTCATCCGCCAGCAATACGTGTTTTAAATCGCGATCCGCGCTTGAGTGCACGGCCACGGTCTTGATGCCCAGTTCTTTACAGGCACGAAGAATACGCAGTGCAATCTCGCCACGGTTGGCGATAACAATTTTATCCAGCATGTTCGCCTCGTTACTCGATGACGACCAGCGGCTCGTCAAATTCTACCGGCTGACCACTTTCGACCAGAATCGCTTTCACAGTACCTGACTTGTCAGCTTCGATCTGGTTCATCATTTTCATGGCTTCGACGATGCACAGGGTATCGCCTGCATTGACTTTCTGACCCACTTCGATGAACGCTTTCGCGTCCGGGCTCGGGGTGCGGTAGAAAGTCCCAACCATTGGGGAACGTACGATGTGACCACTGATTTCTGCGGCTGCGGCAGGTGCAGCGTCTGCTGCTGGTGCAACGGCTGCGGCAAGCGCAGGCTGCTGCTGCATCATCGGCGTTGCATAAGCCTGCTGCATTACCGGGAAGCTAGCGGCTGGGGCTGCACGGCTGATGCGTACAGACTCTTCGCCTTCAGAAATTTCCAGTTCGGAGATGCCTGATTCTTCAACCAGCTCGATCAGTTTTTTAATCTTACGAATATCCATGAGTGGGTTCCGTACTCTTGTTTAGTGTGATTGTGACAGGCGTTTTACCGCTGTCTGTAAAGCGTATGAATAACCGTCTGCACCCAGTCCACAGATAACACCAGCGGCGATATCCGACAGGTAGGAATGGTGGCGGAACGGTTCTCGGGCATGCACGTTACTCAGGTGGATCTCGATAAACGGGATACTCACCGCAAGCAGTGCGTCGCGGATAGCAACACTGGTGTGCGTAAACGCGGCCGGATTGATCAGGATATAGTCCACATTGTCTTTAGCCTGATGAATACGGTCGATGATTGCGTACTCCGCGTTTGACTGAAAATGATCCAAATCCACATCTAATGACGCTGCTTCCGTACCCAGACGGTTAACAATTTCACTCAATGTTAGCGTGCCATACTTCTCTGGCTCACGGGTTCCGAGCATGTTCAGGTTCGGTCCGTTAAGGACTAAGATTTGAAATTTACCAGCCATTGTGCCGCTATCTCCTGCGAATCTCGGGTAAAAAACAAAATATACCTTCGATGCGCGATTGTCACCTTTTCAGAGGCCTAAAACCCCTGTCAGGAAAACCAAAGTCGCACATTATAACGATTTCGTAGCATTTGGCAGCTAAATACTGGTCTTATCAGGGAAGATTATCAACCGCAAACCCAAAAAGATTCACGGATGATAAGTATTCTGCGGGAAAACGCACAGTTTCGCGCACTATCGCAACCACTGGCGGAACTTCTTATAACGCCACGCCAGCAGGCCCAGCGCCAGGAGCGCATAGAGGATGGGCTGCGGCGAGAGAATTTTCACCGACCACAGGTAATGAATGGGGGCGAGGATCGCAACCAGATAGACGACGTTGTGCAAATACTGCCACCGTCGGCCCAGTTTTCGCTGGGCATACTGCGTGGAGGTGAGCGTCAGCGCCAGCAAAATCAGCCAGCTCACAATGCCCAGCGTCAGGTAGGGGCGCGTCACCAGTTCGCGGCCCAGTAGCGACAAATTGTTAATCCCCAACTCAAGCAGCGCATAGCTGGTGAGATGGATCGTCGCCCAGGCAAAACACCATAGCCCTAACAGACGACGGGTGCGTATCAATAATGGCTGTTTAGCGTAACGCGCCAGCGGTGAGACCAGCAAGGTCGCCAGTAAAAATTTCAGAGCCATCCTACCCGTAAAGTGCTGGATATCCTTCGCCGGGTCGGCGCTGAACGCGCCTGCATTCACCGCCCAGAACAGCCAGATAAAAGGAAGCAAACCGGCCAGGTGCAGCAGCACCTTCAGCCAGACGATCTGCTTTGCGGTTAAGCGCACTAGAAATTCTCCCGTAAATTCAGCCCACGGTACAGAGACGCCACCTCATCCGCGTAGCCGTTAAACAGCAGCGTCGGCTGGCGTTTAACGTCCAGCGCACCGCCCGACCCGATAAACCGTTCGGTGGCCTGCGACCAGCGCGGGTGATCCACATGCGGGTTCACGTTAGCAAAAAAGCCGTATTCGCCCGGTGCCGCCAGGTTCCAGGTGGTGGGTGGGCGCTCGCGGGTGAGTTTGATGCTGACAATGGACTTAATCCCTTTAAAGCCGTACTTCCACGGCACGGTCAGGCGAATGGGTGCCCCGTTCTGCGGCGGCAGCGCTTTGCCGTAAACGCCCACGGTCAGCAGCGTAAGCGGATGCATGGCTTCGTCGAGGCGCAACCCTTCCACATAGGGGTATTCAAGCCCGCCGCCGATAAAGCGGTCCTTTTGACCCGGCATCTCGTCTGGCGCATACCGCGTCTGGAACGCGACGTACTTCGCGTTGCTGGTGGGCTCAACCATCGCCAGCAGCTTATGCAGCGGGAAGCCAACCCAGGGAACCACCATGGACCAGGCCTCCACGCAGCGCATCCGGTAGATGCGCTCCTCCAGCGGAAAACGGGTGGTGAGGTCGTGGTGATCCAGCGTCAGCGGTTTGGCAACCTCGCCGTCAATTTTTAGCGTCCATGGATCGGTTTTCATGCTGCCCGCATTGGCCGCAGGATCGGCCTTATCAAGGCCAAATTCATAGAAGTTGTTATAGCCCGTGACTTTATCTTCTGGCGTCAGCGCCAGTTTATTTTGCCATTGTGGGGGTTTCGTAAAGGTGAGGGGCGCACCGGAGGGCGCTTTTGGGCGGTCGTTACCCTTAAACCAGTCGAGCAGGTCGGCGTGGGCCGCAGGGGTAAGCGTTAAGGCGGTCGCGCTGATGCCAAGCATTTTCAGGATCTGGCGGCGCTGTAACATAAAGACAGATTCAGACGTTACGTCGGCTTCCGTCAGCTTTCGGGTTTTCATGGCATCCTCCGTCATGCGTTTTTGTAATCATGACGGAGGAGAGCGGTTAGCGCGAATATGTCACGAAAATTTGAAGATTAGGCTATTTTCACCAGCGCACGGCCATGGAACTGGTTGTCCATAATCTTATTGGCATAGTCAGGTGCCTGGCTGAGGGAAATTTCGGTGGCACTTTGGGTAAAGAAGGACTCCGGCAGATCACGAACCAGACGCTCCCAGGCTTCAGCGCGACGGGCTGCAGGCGTCATCACAGAATCGACCCCCTGCAGGCGCACGTTACGCAGAATAAACGGCATCACGGTGGTTGGCAGGGCAAAACCGCCCGCCAGACCGCAGGCAGCCACGCAGCCGCCGTAGTTCATCTGCGCCAGGACTTTCGCGAGCACTTTGTCACCTACGGTATCAACTGCGCCTGCCCACAGCTGTTTTTCCAGCGGACGGGTTTCGGCGAACTCTTCCCGGCCAAGGATGCGGCTCGCCCCCAGCTGACGCAGGTAGTCATGTGTGCTCTCACGGCCAGAGACGGCCACAACCTGATAACCCAGCTTATGCAGCAGGGCAACGGCGGTGCTGCCTACGCCACCGCTCGCGCCGGTCACGACAATTTCGCCAGATTCCGGGCGGATCCCGGCGTCTTCCAGCGCCATCACGCATAACATAGCGGTAAAGCCGGCTGTTCCCACGATCATCGCTTTACGGCCATCTAACCCCGCCGGCATCGGTACCAGCCAGTCGCCCTTCACGCGCGCCTGAGAAGCCAGGCCGCCCCAGTGGTTTTCACCCACGCCCCAGCCGGTGAGCAGCACCTGCTGCCCGGCGTGGAAGCGCGGATCTTCGCTGGTGTGCACATGGCCCGCAAAATCAATTCCTGGCACCATCGGGAAATTTCGGATGATTTTACCTTTGCCGGTAATCGCCAGCGCATCCTTATAGTTCAGGCTGGACCAGTCAATGTCCACGGTGACGTCGCCTTCGGGCAGACGGCCCTCTTCAATGGCTTGCACCGTGGCAAGGGTTTTACCGTCCTGCTGTTCTAAAATCAAAGCCTGCATACTGGTTCCTCACGACTCAGATGATTGGAAAATAATTCCTTAAGACTATACTCGCACAACGAAACGTTATGCCGATTTAACGCAATAAATTGCCAGATAGGCCAGGTTTGGTAGTATGTCGCATCTCAAATGCAAGTTAGCGCTTACTCGCTATTCCATCAACCCACGGAGTAATCTCAAGGATGCGATTAACCACGAAATTTTCAGCGTTTATCACGCTGCTGACGGGGCTCACCATCTTCGTCACGCTGATTGGCTGTTCCCTGAGCTTTTACAATGCCATTCAGGATAAGCTGGTCAATCGCGTTCAGTCGGTGGCATCGGTCATTGATACCCGTCTGATTACCACCTCGCTCCCGGCGCTGTCGCGCGAGCTGGACGAGCTGATGGTGCCGGTAGATATTGTTCAGATCGATATCACCCAGGGCAAAAAAACGGTTTTTAGCCATGCCCGACAAACAAGCTATCGGCCTGCCGGCACGGTGAATCAGTACCGGGAGGTGGCGGTTAATTCGCTCAAACATCCCGGCATGACCATCAGGATGGTCTACCTGGACCCGATGTCCAATTACTTCCGCTCGTTGATGACCACCGCGCCGCTGACCATGGCCGTTGGCTTTATCGTGGTGTTGATTTTTCTCGCCGTGCGCTGGCTGCGTCGTCAGCTCTCGGGCCAGGAGCTGCTGGAGAACCGTTCGGTACGAATACTGAACGGCGAACGCGGTCCGCAGGTGCGCGGTTCGGTCTATGAATGGCCGACACGCACCAGCAGCGCGCTGGACGTGCTGCTGTCTGAAATTCAGTTCGCCAGCGATCAGCGTAGCCGCATGGATACCTTGATCCGCTCCTACGCCGCGCAGGATAACAAAACGGGCCTGAATAACCGTCTCTTCTTTGATAATCAGCTGGCCACGCTGCTGGATGATGCTGAAAAGGTAGGGGCGCACGGGGTGGTGATGATGATTCGCCTGCCTGATTTCGATCTGCTGCGCGATACCTGGGGCCGCCGCGCGGCGGAAGAGAATCTCTTTACGCTCATCAACCTGCTCTCAACCTTTATTATGCGCTACCCCGGTTCGCTTCTGGCGCGCTATCACCGCAGTGATTTCGCCGTGTTGCTTCCCCATCGCACGCTGAAAGAGTCAGAGAGTATTGCCAGCCAACTGCTGAAAGCCGTCGATGCCTTGCCGCAAAGCAAGTTGTTCGACAGAGACGATATGGTGCACATTGGCATCTGCGCATGGCGCGGCGGGCAGGCAACCGAACAGGTGATGGAACATGCGGAAGCGGCAACCCGCAATGCGGTCCTGCAGGGGGCGAACGGCTGGGCGATTTATGATGATTCGCTGCCGGAAAAAGGGCGCGGCAACGTGCGCTGGCGTACGCTGATCGAGCAGATGTTAAGTCGCGGCGGGCCGCGTATATACCAAAAACCGGCGGTTATGAAAAATGGCCTGGTTCATCATCGCGAGCTGATGTGCCGTATTTTTGACGGCACGGAAGAGGTCATCTCCGCCGAATACTTGCCGATGGTGCTGCAGTTTGGCCTGTCCGAAGAGTACGACCGCCAGCAAATCTCTCGCCTGATCCCGTTCCTGTCGTTCTGGCCCGAGGAAAACCTGGCATTACAGGTCACCGTTGAGTCACTGATCCGCCCGCGTTTTCAGCGCTGGCTACGCGATACGTTAATGCAATGCGAAAAATCGCAACGTAAACGCATTATTTTTGAACTTGCAGAGGCAGATGTAGGTCAACACATCAGCCGGTTACGTCCTGTGGTACGGTTAATCAATGCGCTTGGTGCTCGCGTCGCGGTGACGCAGGCGGGCCTGACGCTGGTCAGTACCAGCTGGATCAAGGAGCTGGGTGCCGAGCTACTGAAGCTGCATCCGGGGCTGGTAAGGAATATTGAAAAACGCACGGAAAACCAGCTGCTGGTACAGAGCCTGGTGGAAGCGTGTAAGGGAACACAAACACAGGTATTTGCCGCTGGCGTGCGCTCGCGGGGTGAATGGCAGATGTTGACAGAGCGCGGGGTTGCAGGTGGTCAGGGTGATTTTTTTGCCGCCTCTCAGCCGCTTGACACCAATGTGAAAAAATATTTGCAAAGATACTCTGTTTGACCTGCCGTTTAATCAGTTTTCACGTAGAATATCGCGCCTGTAGCTTTGAGTATGACGAGCAGAAGCCAGTGAACGACCTTTAACGGGTTACAAATGCAAGTGAGGACGCTACTGTTTACTCAGCCCTGAGGGATTCAGGGGATGAATTTGTAACAAAGGAAACGTACTGCACTAATTTTCACCGTAGCTGACGATTTTTGCGCCTTGTCGCTGCTACGTGTGGTTGGTAAAGTAAGCGGATTTTGTATTCCGCCCCAGCTTTCAGGATTATCCCTTAGTATGTTGAAAAAATTTCGTGGCATGTTTTCAAATGACCTGTCCATTGACCTGGGTACCGCGAATACCCTTATTTATGTAAAAGGACAAGGCATCGTACTGAATGAGCCTTCCGTTGTGGCCATTCGTCAGGATCGTGCCGGCTCGCCAAAAAGCGTCGCTGCAGTCGGTCATGATGCGAAGCAAATGCTGGGCCGTACCCCAGGCAACATCGCCGCGATCCGCCCAATGAAAGACGGCGTTATTGCTGACTTCTTTGTGACTGAAAAAATGCTTCAGCACTTCATCAAGCAGGTTCACAGCAACAGCTTCATGCGTCCAAGCCCGCGTGTTCTGGTGTGTGTGCCGGTTGGCGCAACCCAGGTAGAACGTCGCGCAATCCGTGAATCCGCTCAGGGTGCAGGCGCGCGTGAAGTGTTCCTGATTGAAGAACCTATGGCGGCAGCTATCGGTGCAGGCCTGCCGGTTTCTGAAGCGACCGGTTCCATGGTTGTGGATATCGGTGGCGGTACCACTGAAGTGGCCGTGATCTCCCTGAACGGTGTGGTGTACTCCTCTTCCGTGCGTATCGGGGGCGACCGTTTCGACGAAGCCATTATTAATTATGTGCGCCGTAACTACGGTTCCCTGATCGGTGAAGCCACCGCAGAACGTATCAAACACGAAATCGGTTCTGCTTACCCAGGCGATGAAGTGCGTGAGATCGAAGTGCGTGGTCGTAACCTGGCAGAAGGCGTTCCACGCGGCTTTACCCTGAACTCCAACGAAATCCTCGAAGCGCTGCAAGAGCCGCTAACCGGTATCGTGAGCGCGGTGATGGTTGCGCTGGAACAGTGCCCACCAGAACTGGCGTCTGATATCTCCGAGCGCGGTATGGTGCTGACCGGTGGTGGTGCGCTGCTGCGTAACCTCGACCGCCTGTTGATGGAAGAGACAGGTATTCCTGTCGTAGTTGCAGAAGATCCACTGACTTGCGTCGCCCGTGGTGGTGGCAAGGCGCTGGAAATGATCGACATGCACGGCGGCGACTTGTTCAGCGAAGAGTAGTCGGGTGTGAAAGGGTAGCAAATGGCTACCCTTTCTCTCTGACGCGAGAAGACGCATAGCCTATGAAGCCAATTTTTAGCCGTGGCCCATCGCTACAGTTTCGCCTTATCCTGGCGGTGCTGGTTGCGCTTGGGGTCATTATTGCCGATAGCCGCCTCGGTACGTTCAGCCAGATCAGAACGTACATGGATACCGCCGTCAGTCCTTTCTACTTTATATCAAATGGTCCCCGTGAATTACTCGACTCCGTTTCGCAAACGCTGTCTTCGCGTGACCAACTCGAACTCGAAAACCGGGCGTTACGCCAGGAACTGCTGCTGAAAAACAGCGAGCTGTTAATGCTGGGTCAATATAAGCAGGAAAACGCGCGACTGCGTGAACTGCTTGGCTCGCCGCTGCGTCAGGATGAGCAGAAAATGGTCACCCAGGTGATCTCAACCGTCAACGATCCTTACAGCGATCAGGTTGTTATCGATAAAGGTAGCGTTAACGGCGTCTATGAAGGTCAGCCGGTCATCAGCGATAAGGGCGTTGTCGGCCAGGTGGTGGCGGTTGCTAAACTGACCAGCCGCGTGCTGCTGATTTGTGATGCGACCCATGCGCTGCCGATTCAGGTGCTGCGTAATGATATCCGCGTGATCGCGGCCGGTAACGGCTGCACGGACGATCTGCAGCTTGAACATCTGCCAGCCAATACGGATATCCGTGTGGGCGATGTGCTGGTGACGTCAGGTCTCGGCGGTCGTTTCCCTGAGGGCTATCCGGTTGCGGTGGTCTCCTCCGTGAGGCTTGATACGCAACGTGCCTACACCGTGATTCAGGCGCGTCCAACGGCCGGGTTACAGCGTCTGCGCTATCTGCTGCTGCTGTGGGGGGCCGATCGTAACGGATCAAATCCGATGACGCCGGAAGAGGTGCATCGCGTGGCGAATGAGCGTCTTATGCAGATGATGCCGCAGGTTCTCCCTTCGCCGGATTCGATGGGGCCGCCTGCGCCCGTCCCGGCTCCAGCAACGGGCTTAACGCAGCCGCTGCCGGACGCACCGCCACCGCCTCAGCGCTCGTCGGGAGGGCAGTAGTGGCAAGCTATCGTAGCCAGGGACGCTGGGTTATCTGGCTCTCATTTCTTATCGCACTGCTGTTGCAGATTATGCCCTGGCCGGACGACATCCTCGTTTTCCGGCCTAACTGGGTATTGCTCATTCTGCTCTACTGGATCCTGGCCCTGCCGCACCGCGTAAATGTCGGCACGGGTTTTGTGATGGGTGCCATACTGGATCTCATTAGCGGCTCTACGCTTGGCGTGCGTGCCTTATCCATGAGCATTATCGCGTATCTCGTCGCGCTTAAATTCCAGCTTTTTCGTAATCTCGCGCTCTGGCAACAGGCGCTGGTGGTGATGTTGCTGTCGCTCGCTGCGGATGTTGTTGTTTTCTGGGCAGAGTTTTTAGTGATCAACGTCTCTTTCCGACCGGAAGTGTTCTGGAGTAGTGTAGTAAACGGTGTGCTCTGGCCATGGCTGTTCCTGCTGATGCGTAAAATTCGCCAGCAGTTTGCCGTGCAATAAAAGGTTTCTATGACGTCTGTCTATCTTGCTTCTGGTTCACCGCGTCGTCAGGAGTTGCTCACGCAGTTGGGCATCTCCTTCGAGCGCATCGTTACGGGTATCGAAGAGAAACGTGCAGAGGGCGAAAGCGCTCAGCAGTACGTTTGCCGCCTGGCGCGAGAAAAAGCGCAGGCTGGCGTGGCGCAAGTGCCGCACGATCTTCCGGTGTTGGGTGCCGATACCATCGTCATCCTGAACGGTGAAGTGCTTGAGAAACCGCACGACGCGGACCATGCGGCGCGCATGCTGCGCAACATGTCCGGGCAAACGCATCAGGTCATGACGGCGGTCGCACTGGCCGACAGTCAGGATGTGCTGGATTGCCTGGTGGTGACGGACGTCACGTTCAGAGTGCTTACCGATGACGAGATCGCCGCCTATATCGCGAGCGGTGAACCGATGGATAAAGCAGGTGCATACGGTATTCAAGGGTTGGGTGGCTGTTTTGTCAGGAAGATTAATGGCAGCTATCACGCCGTAGTCGGCTTACCGCTGGTGGAAACGTATGAGTTGCTGAGCAATTTTAACTCACTGCGTGAGGGAAGGGATAATTATGACGGCTGAATTGTTGGTAAACGTAACGCCCTCGGAAACCCGTGTGGCCTACATTGATGGTGGCATTCTTCAGGAAATTCACATTGAGCGTGAGGCGCGACGCGGAATAGTAGGCAATATCTACAAAGGTCGGGTCAGTCGCGTACTGCCGGGTATGCAGGCGGCTTTTGTAGATATTGGACTCGATAAGGCCGCGTTTCTGCACGCCTCCGACATCATGCCGCACACCGAGTGCGTGGCGGGCGAAGAACAGAAGCAGTTTGCCGTACGCGATATTTCTGAGCTGGTGCGCCAGGGCCAGGACCTGATGGTGCAGGTGGTGAAAGATCCGCTCGGCACCAAAGGCGCGCGTTTGACCACCGACATCACCTTACCTTCCCGCTATCTGGTCTTTATGCCGGGTGCCTCGCACGTCGGGGTGTCGCAGCGTATTGAGAGCGAAAGCGAGCGCGAGCGCCTGAAAAAGGTGGTCAGCGCCTACTGCGACGAGCAGGGTGGGTTTATCATCCGTACCGCAGCGGAAGGGATCAGCGAAGAGGATCTGGCCTCCGATGCGGCCTATCTTAAGCGCGTCTGGACCAAGGTGATGGAGCGTAAAAAACGCAACCAGACCCGCTATCAGCTTTACGGTGAGCTGGCGCTTGCCCAGCGCGTACTGCGTGATTTCGCCGATGCGCAGCTCGACCGCATTCGCGTGGACTCCCGTCTGACCTACGAAGCGCTGCTGGAGTTTACCGCCGAATACATCCCTGAAATGCCGGGCCTGCTGGAGCACTATACCGGGCGTCAGCCGATTTTCGATCTCTTTGACGTCGAAAACGAAATCCAGCGCGCGCTTGAGCGTAAGGTGGAGCTGAAATCCGGCGGCTATCTGATCATCGATCAGACCGAAGCCATGACCACTGTTGACATCAACACCGGGGCGTTTGTCGGCCATCGCAACCTGGATGACACCATCTTCAACACCAACATCGAAGCGACGCAGGCCATTGCCCGCCAGCTTCGTCTGCGCAATCTGGGCGGCATTATCATCATCGACTTTATCGATATGAATAATGAGGATCACCGCCGCCGCGTGCTGCATTCCCTGGAGCAGGCGCTGAGCAAAGACCGCGTAAAAACCAGCATCAACGGCTTCTCGCAGCTGGGTCTGGTGGAAATGACCCGGAAACGGACCCGTGAAAGCGTGGAACATGTGCTGTGTAACGAGTGTCCTACCTGTCATGGACGCGGCACGGTAAAGACGGTGGAGACCGTCTGCTACGAAATCATGCGTGAAATTGTCCGCGTTCATCACGCCTACGACTCCGACCGTTTTCTGGTCTATGCTTCCCCTTCGGTGGCGGAAGCGCTCAAAGGCGAAGAGTCCCACGCGCTGGCAGAAGTGGAAATTTTTGTCGGCAAGCAGGTCAAAGTGCAAATTGAACCGCTCTACAATCAGGAGCAATTTGACGTAGTCATGATGTAAGGCGCGATGCGCTGCGAGAATAAAGGCTGACAAGGAGAGACGCGTGAGGCGATTGCCGGGGATTTTACTGCTTACAGGGGCAACGCTCGTCGTGATTGTCGCGTTGCTCGTGAGCGGGCTGCGTCTCGTCTTACCGCATCTGGACAGCTGGCGTCCGCAGCTGCTGGCGAAAATCGAATCCTCCACCGGGGTGCCGGTGGATGTCAGCCAGATCAGCGCCAGCTGGCAAAACTTTGGCCCGACGCTGGACGTGCGGGATATCAATGCCAGCCTGAAAGACGGCGGCTACCTCAAAATTAAACGTGTCACCCTGGCGCTGGACGTCTGGCAAAGTTTGCTGCACCTGCGCTGGCAGTTCCGCGATCTCACCTTTTACCAACTTAGGTTCCTGACCAACACGCCGATCAGCAGCGATGGCTCCAGCAAGGGGCTTGAGACCAACCGGTTTAGCGATCTTTTCCTGCGCCAGTTCGATCACTTCGATCTGCGTGACAGTGAGGTGAGCTTCATTACGCTTTCCGGCCAGCGCTCGTCGCTGGCGATCCCCCAGCTGACCTGGCTCAATGGCAAAGATCGCCACCGCGCCGAAGGGCAGGTGAGCCTCTCGAGCCTTAACGGGCAGCACGGTGTTATGCAGGTGCGAATGGATCTGCGTGATGACGACGGCTTGTTAAACAACGGCAAAGTGTGGCTGCAGGCTGACGACGTGGACGTCAAGCCGTGGCTGGGCGACTGGATCCAGCAAAATATGCAGCTCGAAACCGCCCGTTTTAGCCTGGAAGGCTGGATGACCCTGACGAAAGGGGAATTTGCCAGCGGGGATATCTGGCTGAAGCAGGGGGGCGCAAGCTGGAAAGATGAAAAACAACCGCATCAGCTCTCCGTTGATAACCTCACCGCGCATGTGACCCAGGTGAAAGGGGGCTGGCAGTTTGCCATTCCCGATACGCGTATCACCATGGACAGCAAGCCCTGGCCGCGCGGCGCGCTGACGCTCGCCTGGATGCCGGAGCAGGATGTGGGCGGCACGAACAGTAAACGCAGCGATGAGCTGCGCATTCGTGCCAGTAATCTCGATCTGGAGGCGATAGAAGGGCTGCGCTCAATGGCGACGAAGCTCTCTCCGGAACTTGGTGACATCTGGCTGGCAACACAGCCAACGGGTACGGTAGACGCGCTGGCGCTGGACATTCCGCTGCAGGCAACAGAGAAAACCCGATTTCTCGCGTCCTGGACCGGTCTTGCCTGGAAACAGTGGAAGCTCTTGCCGGGCGCAGAACATTTTAGCGGTAAGCTGGAAGGCAGCGTGGAAGACGGCAGGCTGACGGCAGAAATGCGCGATGCCAAAATGCCGTATGAAACGGTTTTCCGTGCTCCGCTTGAGATTGAAAAAGGCTCCGCCGTTCTCAACTGGCTGCACAACGATAAAGGCTTTCAGCTGGATGGCCGCCAGATCGATGTAAAAGCCAAAGCGGTGCATGCGCGCGGTGATTTCCGCTATTTGCAGCCTAAAGGCGAAGAGCCATGGCTGGGTATTCTGGCGGGGATCAGCACCGACGATGGCGCGCAGGCCTGGCGTTATTTCCCGGAAAATCTGATGGGCAAAGCGCTGGTGGACTACCTCAGCGGTGCGATCCAGGGCGGTCAGGCAGATAACGCCACGCTGGTTTATGGCGGCAATCCGCATCTCTTCCCATACAAACACAACGAAGGGCAGTTCCAGGTGCTGGTGCCGTTACACAACGCGACCTTTGCCTTCCAGCCGGACTGGCCTGCGCTGCAAAATCTCAATATCGAACTGAACTTCCTCAATGACGGGCTGTGGATGAAGACGGACAGCGTGGCGCTGGGCGGTGTGACCGCCAGCAACCTGACGGCAAACATCCCGGATTACTCCAAAGAGAAGCTGCTCATTGATGCGGACATCAAGGGGCCCGGCAAGGCGGTTGGCCCCTACTTTGACGGGACGCCGCTAAAGGAATCGCTGGCGGCAACGCTCGATCAGCTGCAGCTGGATGGCGATGTGAATGCTCGCTTACATCTGGACATCCCGCTTGATGGCGAAATGACGACCGCTAAAGGTGACGTCCGGCTCCAGAACAACAGCCTCTTTATCAAGCCGCTGAATAGCACGCTGACCAACCTCAACGGGCAGTTCAGCTTTGTAAACGGCAACCTCAAGAGCGAGCCGCTCAACGCCACCTGGTTTAACCAACCGATCAATATCGATTTTTCCACCACCGAGGGTGAGAAAGCCTACCAGGTGGCGGTCAACATGAATGCCAGCTGGCAGCCATCGCGCATGGGCGTGCTGCCCCGGCAGATCGAAAGTGCGGTCGGCGGCGCGGTTGACTGGCGTGGCAAGGTCGGTATTGAGCTGCCTTATCACGCCGGGGCGCGGTATAGCGTAGATATCACCGGCGATCTGAAAAACATCAGCAGTCAGCTGCCTGCCCCGCTGGACAAAAAAGCCGGGCAGCCGCTGCCGATGAAAATCAACGTGGCGGGTGGCCTCAACAGCTTTGACTTAACCGGCAGCGCGGGCGGGACAAACCACTTTAACAGCCGCTGGCTGCTTAACCGCAAGCTGACGCTCGACAGAGCCATATGGACGACGGACAGCCGAAGCACGCCTCCGCTGCCTGAGCAGGCGGGCGTTGAACTGAACCTGCCGCCTCTGGACGGCGCTGAATGGCTGGCTCTGTTCCAGAAAGGCGTGGGACAAAACGCGAACGGTGTCGTGCAGATCCCACAGACCATCACCGCGCGCACGCCAGCGCTAACGCTGGGCGGGCAAACGTGGAATAACCTCAGCATCGTTTCGCAACCTGCGGCAAACGGTACGAAGGTTGAGGCGCAGGGACGGGAGATCAACGGCACCCTGACTATGCGAGATCACGCCCCCTGGCAGGCGGCGATCCGTTACCTTTATTACAACCCTGCCACGGCGAAGGCAAAAGAGCCGTCTGCGAGCACGCCGCCGCTGAGCAATGCTTCTCGCGTGGATTTCAGCGGCTGGCCCGATCTGCAGCTGCGCTGCGCGGAGTGCTGGCTGTGGGGACAAAAATATGGCCGCATCGACGGTGATTTCGCTATCCGTGGGAATACGCTGAGTTTGACCGGCGGCCTGGTGGATACCGGCTTTGGCCGCCTGACGGCGCAGGGCGAGTGGGTGAACAATCCTGGCGGACAGCGCACCTCGCTGAAGGGCGATATTAAAGGCAATAAGCTGGATGCCGCCGCCAACTTCTTTGGCATCAGCACGCCGCTTCGCGGCTCGTCCTTTGATGTTAACTACGACCTGCACTGGCGCGCGGCACCGTGGACGCCAGACGAGGCCTCTCTGAACGGCATCCTGAAAACCCGCTTCGGTAAGGGCGAAATTGCGGACGTGAGCACCGGCCACGCCGGACAGATTTTGCGCCTGCTGAGCTTCGATGCCCTGCTGCGTAAGCTGCGCTTCGATTTCAGCGACACCTTCAGCGAAGGTTTCTACTATGACTCCATTCGCAGCACAGCGTGGATCAAGGACGGTGTGATGCACACTGACGATACGCTGGTGGATGGTCTCGAAGCAGACATTGCCATGAAAGGCTCGGTAAACCTCGTGCGCCGCGAACTGGATATGGAAGCCGTGGTTGCGCCGGAAATCTCCGCCACCGTGGGCGTCGCGGCGGCCTTTGTGGTGAACCCGATTGTCGGCGCGGCGGTGTTTGCCGCCAGTAAGGTGCTGGGGCCGCTGTGGAGCAAGGTCTCCATTCTGCGCTACCGCATTACCGGCCCGATCGATAAACCGCAGATTAATGAGGTGCTGCGCCAGCCGCGCAAAGATGCACAGCAATGATTTGACGTGGGCGGGTAATTGCCTCACTCTCAATAAATATGAATTTTTTACCGCCCAAGCGGCAACGAACGAGTAGCAATACGATGAGTCTGAACCTGGTAAGTGAACATTTGCTCGCAGCGAACGGCCTGAGCCATCAGGACCTGTTCTCCATTCTTGGTCAACTGACCGAACGCCGTCTCGACTACGGCGATCTCTATTTCCAGTCGAGCTATCACGAATCCTGGGTTTTAGAAGACAGCATCATCAAAGATGGCTCTTATAACATTGACCAGGGCGTTGGTGTGCGCGCCGTCAGCGGCGAGAAAACCGGCTTTGCCTATGCCGACCAGATTAGCCTGGCGGCGCTCGAGCAGAGCGCGCAGGCCGCGCGTACCATCGTGCGCGATACCGGCGATGGCCGTGTGAAAACGCTGGATGAAATTCAGCACTCTGCACTCTATACCAGCCTCGATCCGCTGCAGAGCATGAGCCGTGAAGAGAAACTGGATATTCTGCGCCGCGTGGACAAAGTGGCCCGCGCTGCGGACAAACGCGTGCAGGAAGTCTCTGCCAGCCTGAGCGGTGTATACGAGCTGATCCTCGTCGCAGCAACCGACGGAACGCTGGCTGCCGACGTGCGTCCTCTGGTCCGCCTCTCGATTAGCGTGCAGGTGGAAGACGATGGCAAGCGTGAACGCGGCTCCAGCGGCGGCGGCGGTCGTTTTGGCTATGACTGGTTCCTGGGTGACGTTGACGGTGAAGCCCGTGCCGATGCGTGGGCCAAAGAGGCCGTGCGCATGGCAATGGTGAACCTTTCTGCGGTGGCCGCGCCGGCGGGGACCTTCCCGGTCGTGCTGGGTGCTGGCTGGCCGGGCGTACTGCTGCACGAAGCGGTGGGCCACGGTCTGGAAGGCGACTTCAACCGTCGCGGTACGTCGGTGTTTAGCGGCCAGATAGGGCAGCTCGTCTCCTCCGAACTGTGCACCGTGGTTGATGACGGTACTATGGTTGACCGTCGTGGCTCTGTGGCTATCGACGACGAAGGAACGCCGGGCCAGTACAACGTGCTTATCGAAAACGGCGTACTGAAAGGTTACATGCAGGACAAGCTCAACGCGCGTCTGATGGGCGTGGCGCCAACGGGTAACGGCCGTCGCGAATCTTACGCGCACCTGCCGATGCCGCGCATGACCAACACCTATATGCTGCCGGGGCAATCCACGCCGCAGGAGATTATCGAATCCGTTGATTACGGTATCTTCGCGCCAAACTTTGGCGGTGGTCAGGTGGATATCACCTCCGGTAAGTTTGTCTTCTCGACCTCAGAAGCTTATCTGATTGAGAAGGGCAAAGTGACCAAAGCGGTGAAGGGCGCGACCCTGATTGGCTCCGGTATTGAAGCCATGCAGCAGATTTCCATGGTCGGTAACGATCTGAAGCTCGATAACGGCGTGGGCGTGTGTGGCAAAGAAGGCCAGAGCCTGCCGGTTGGCGTGGGGCAACCTACCCTGAAGGTCGACAGCTTAACGGTGGGCGGCACCGCGTAATTTCCCCGCACCCTGACCCTCTCCCCACGCGGGAGAGG
Source organism: Enterobacter sp. 2VL (assembly GCF_005503595.1). NCBI lineage: Bacteria > Pseudomonadati > Pseudomonadota > Gammaproteobacteria > Enterobacterales > Enterobacteriaceae > Enterobacter > Enterobacter sp. 2VL. The sequence continues at coordinate 148,878 of NZ_SCNE01000007.1, read as the reverse complement.
GTCGGTGAACCTACTCTTTACGTCTTCCCCGCATTCCCTGAAACAGTTCCGCCACGTCCACAAAATACTCGGTCAGATAGTTAATACAGACCTGCACCTTCAGCGGCAGCTTATCTTTTTCGGTATACAGCGCGTAGACCGGACGGGGATCGGACTGGTAGCGCGGGAATAAGATCTCCAGCTCGCCGCTGTTGATCTCGTTGATCACCCACATCAACGGGACGTAGGCGATGCCGGCACCCGCCACCAGCCATCGTGAGATGGTCATCGGATCGTTTGTCACGAAACGCCCCACGGGCAGTAGCTTCGTGGAAAGCCCTTCCGGGGCAATCAGTTCAAACTCGTTATCCGGGCGCACGCTGTATTCCAGCCAGGAGTGGTTCGTCAGGTCGGCAGGCTTTTCCGGAACGCCGTACTGTGCCAGATAGCTTTTCGAGGCGCAGACCACCATCGGCATGCTGCCCAGGCGGCGGGAGAAGAGGCTGGAATCCTGCAGTGCGCCGACGCGGATCACTACATCCAGCCCGTCTGCGATCAAATCCGGCGCAGGTATGCCAGTCACCAGATTTACAGTTAAGCCCGGGTACTCTTTGAGCATATCCGCCGTCATGGCGGCGAGGACATTTTGTGCCATAGTTGAAGAACAACCGATGCGTAGCGTACCGATAGGCGTGTTGTTAAAAGCGTAAAGCTGCTCGTGGACATCCTGCACTTCATGCAGCATCCGACGGCAGCCCTGGTAGTAAATTTTGCCCGCTTCGGTTAATCCGATGCTCCGGGTGCTGCGGTTGAGCAGCTTGACCTGCAGTTCATCTTCCAGTTTTGACACCGTCTGGCTGATGGACGAGACGCTCATTTGCAGCTGCCTGGCGGCGGCGGTAAAGGAGCCCAGTTCAACCACTTTGGCAAACACCGACATGCGTTTTAAACGTTCCATTGTTCACTCTGGCTTAAAAGTGATTTAGATCACATATTATAGATAACAGCATAACAGTTACGTTAATATATTATTAATTACATAACGGCGTCGCCACTCTCGCCCGGCTTTTCTTGCTCTCCTGCGGCGGCGCACGCTGAAAAATACCGTAGCCTGCACTCTCTCTAATCAAGGTCAACATGAGTCTGTTTCCCGTTATCGTGGTGTTCGGTTTGTCGTTCCCACCGATATTCTTTGAGCTTCTTTTGTCACTGGCGATTTTCTGGCTGGTGCGCAAGGTGCTGGTCCCAACCGGGATCTATGATTTTGTCTGGCACCCTGCACTGTTTAATACGGCGCTGTATTGCTGCCTGTTCTATCTGATATCGCGCATGTTTGTTTGAGGTTGATGTGAAAACGCTAACAAGAAAAATCTCCCGCACTGCCATTACCATGGCGCTGGTTGTCCTGGCGTTCATCGCGATCTTTCGCGCCTGGGTTTATTACACCGAATCACCGTGGACGCGTGACGCGCGTTTCAGCGCGGATGTTGTGGCGATAGCGCCCGACGTCGCCGGGCTGATTACCGCGGTCAACGTCCACGATAACCAACTGGTGAAGAAAGATCAGGTTCTGTTCACTATCGATCAGCCACGCTACCAGAAAGCATTAGAAGAGGCGGAAGCGGACGTGGCCTATTATCAGGCGCTGGCTTCCGAGAAACGTCGTGAGGCGGGCCGCCGTAACCGACTTGGCGTGCAGGCCATGTCCCGCGAAGAGATCGACCAGTCCAACAACGTGCTGCAAACCGTGCTTCACCAGCTAGCGAAGGCGCAAGCGACGCGCGATCTCGCCCGGCTCGATCTGGAGCGTACGGTGATCCGCGCGCCGTCTGACGGCTGGGTCACCAACCTGAACGTCTACGCCGGGGAGTTTATCACCCGTGGCTCCACCGCGGTGGCGCTGGTGAAACAGAACTCCTTCTACGTTCTGGCCTATATGGAAGAGACGAAGCTGGAAGGCGTGCGTCCGGGTTACCGCGCGGAAATCACGCCGCTTGGCAGCAACCGCGTCTTTAAAGGCACGGTCGACAGCGTGGCCGCAGGCGTCACCAACTCCAGCAGCAGCAATGACACCAAAGGGATGGCGACCGTGGACTCCAACCTTGAGTGGGTCCGTCTGGCGCAGCGTGTACCGGTACGTATTCACCTGGATGAACAGCAGGGCAATCTCTGGCCTGCAGGCACCACGGCCACCGTGGTGATCACAGGCGAAAAAGACCGCGACGCCAGCCAGGACTCTCTCTTCCGTAAAATCGCCCACCGCCTGCGCGAGTTTGGTTAATCGCTATGGGTATCTTTTCCATCGCCAGCCAGCACCTCCGCTTCGCCGTGAAGCTGGCGTGCGCCATCGTGCTGGCGCTGTTTGTCGGCTTTCATTTTCAGCTCGAAACGCCCCGCTGGGCGGTGCTGACAGCGGCGATTGTCGCGGCGGGGCCGGCCTTTGCGGCGGGTGGTGAACCCTACTCGGGCGCCATTCGCTACCGCGGGATGTTGCGTATCGTCGGGACGTTTATCGGCTGTATCGCGGCGCTTACCATTATTATTCTGATGATCCGCACGCCGCTGCTGATGCTGATGGTGTGCTGCATCTGGGCGGGCTTCTGTACCTGGGTCTCCTCGCTGGTAAAAGTAGAGAACTCCTACGCCTGGGGACTTTCGGGTTATACCGCGCTGATTATCATCATCACCATTCAGGCAGAGCCGCTGCTTGCCCCACAGTTTGCCGTCGAACGCTGCAGTGAAATTGTCATTGGTATTGTTTGCGCCATCGTGGCCGACCTGCTGTTTTCGCCACGTTCCATCAAGCAGGAAGTGGATCGCGAACTGGATGCGTTAATTGTCGACCAGTACAAACTGATGCAGCTGTGCATTAAGCATGGCGACAGTGAAGAGTTTGATAACGCCTGGGGTGGCCTGGTACGGCGCACCACCGCGCTGGAAGGGATGCGCAGCAACCTGAATATGGAGTCTTCCCGCTGGTCCCGTGCAAACCGTCGTCTTAAGGCGATCAACACCGTGGCCTTAACGCTGATAACCCAGGCGTGTGAAACCTACCTGATCCAAAATACCCGTCCTGAAGTCGTGACCGACACCTTCCGCGAACTCTTCGCCGAGCCGGTTGAAACGGTGCAGGACGTGCATAAGCAGCTCAAGCGCATGCGTCGCGTCATCGCCTGGACCGGCGAGCGCGATACGCCAGTGACCATTTACACCTGGGTCGGGGCGGCAACGCGCTACCTCTTGCTCAAGCGCGGCGTCATCGGGAATGCCAAAATCAGTGCCGCAGAAGAAGAAGTGCTACAGGGCGAAGTGGTGATCAAAGCCGAGTCGGCGGAACGCCACCACGCGATGGTGAACTTCTGGCGCACCACGCTGGCCTGTATGCTCGGTACGTTGTTCTGGCTGTGGACCGGCTGGACCTCCGGCAGCGGGGCGATGGTGATGATCGCCGTTGTTACCTCACTGGCGATGCGTCTGCCGAACCCGCGCATGGTCGCTATCGACTTCCTGTACGGCACGATAGCTGCTCTGCCGCTTGGGGCTTTCTATTTCCTGGTAATTTTACCCTCGACGCAGCAGAGCATGCTGTTGCTCTGTATCAGCCTTGCGGTCATGGCGTTCTTTATCGGTATCGAAGTGCAGAAACGTCGCCTGGGATCGCTGGGGGCGCTGGCAAGCACCATCAATATCCTCGTGCTGGATAACCCGATGACGTTCCACTTCAGCCAGTTCCTCGACAGCGCGTTAGGTCAGCTGGTGGGCTGCTTCCTGGCGATGATGGTGATCCTGCTGGTGCGGGATAATTCGCAGGCGCGCACCGGCCGCGTGCTGTTAAACCAGTTCGTTTCGGCGGCCGTATCGTCGTTGACCACCAACACCGCGCGCCGTAAACAGAACCATCTGCCTGCGCTCTATCAGCAGCTGTTTTTACTGCTGAATAAATTCCCGGGCGACGTTGCCAAGTTCCGCCTGGCGTTAACCATGATCATCGCGCACCAGCGTCTGCGTAATGCGCCGGTGCCCATCAATGACGACCTCTCCAGCTTCCACCGTCAGCTTCGTCACACCGCCGATCATGTGCTCTCGGCGACCAGTGACGACAAACGTCGGCGTTACTTTACCCAACTGCTTGAGGAGCTGGATATCTACCAGGAGAAGCTGCGGTACTGGGACGCGCCGCCGCAGGTGACCGAGCCGGTTGGGCGTCTGGTGTATATGCTGCATCGATATCAAAACGCACTAACCAATAGCTGACTACGTAAAAAGCCGACGCCAGAAGCGTCGGTTTTTTTATGGCTATACTTATTTCTGCAGGCTCTTACATTCAGACAGGGAGGACACATGACTACCCAGGCTCTCCAGGACCACATCCTTTTTCAGAACGGCTATCTGGTTAACGGCATCTGGAAAACGCTCGACACCACCTTTGAGGTGCTGAATCCGGCCACCGGTGAAGTGATCACCCGCGTGGCGAAAGCAGGAAAAGCCGAAACCGAAGAGGCGATTGCGGCGGCGACAAAAGCATTTCCCGCATGGCGTGCCGAAACCGCGAAAGAGCGCTCGGCGATCCTCTATCGCTGGTATGAACTGATTATTGAGAACAAAAGTTGGCTCGGGCGGCTGATGACTACCGAGCAGGGTAAGCCGCTGAAGGAAGCCGAAGGCGAGGTAGAGTATGCCGCCAGCTTCATTCAGTGGTTTGCCGAACAGGCGAAGCGCGCAAACGGGGAAATCATTCCACCGATCAAACCCGGCTCCCGCATTCTGGCGACCCGCGAACCCATTGGCGTGGTTGCCGCCATCACGCCGTGGAATTTTCCTATGGCGATGCTGACGCGCAAACTCGGCCCGGCGCTGGCCGCAGGTTGCACCGGCGTGATCAAGCCCGCCAATAACACGCCCCTGAGCGCCTTCGCGCTGCTCACCCTGGCGAAGCAGGCGGGCGTGCCGGATGGCGTGCTGAATGCCGTGGCTGGGAGCACATCTGAAATCAGCGATGCCATTATGGCCAGTCATGACGTGCGGAAAATCTCGTTTACCGGCTCGACCGCCGTGGGCAAAACGCTGGTGCGTAACGCGGCCGAGACCATGAAAAAAGTCTCGATGGAGCTGGGGGGAAATGCCCCGTATATCGTTTTTGAAGACGCGGATATCGATGCCGCGGTGAAAGGCGCTATCGCCAACAAATTCCGCAATGCCGGTCAGGTGTGCGTCAGCGTAAACCGTTTCTACATCCAGGAAACGGTCTATGACAAGTTTGTTAATCAGCTGGCCGACGCAGTGAAGGCGCTGAAGGTCGGCAACGGCCTCGACGAGGGGGTGGTTGTCGGTCCGCTGATCGAACCATCGGCGGTGAAGAAAGTACAAGAGCACGTTGAAGATGCCGTTGCGAAAGGCGCGACCGTGCTGGCCGGTGGTAAACCCCATGAGTTGGGCGGCAACTTCTGGATGCCAACCGTGCTGGGGGATTGCCATGAAGGCATGAAGCTGGCGGAAGAGGAGACGTTTGGCCCGGTGGCGGCCTGCTTCCGCTTTACCTCAGAAGATGAAGTTATTATGCGCGCCAACAATACCCCTTACGGGCTGGCGGCATACTTCTACACCCAGAATTTGTCGCGCGTGTTCCGCGTCTCGCAGGCGATTGAGAGCGGGATGATTGGCATCAACGAGTGTGCAGTCTCTACGGAGCTGGGACCGTTCGGCGGCGTGAAAGAGTCCGGGCTGGGCCGGGAAGGTTCCGTACTGGGGCTGGAAGAGTTTCTGGAAGTCAAAACCCTGCATATCGGGGGATTATAATAGTCAGGGCGGCGTTTGCCGCCCGCCTGGATCGGGTGGCTGGCAATGAAAATTTATACCTTTGATTTTGACGAGATCGACAGTCAGGAAGACTTCTATCGTGAATTTAGTCGAGTGTTTGGGCTGGAACAGGGAAGCGTTACCGATCTTGATACGCTGTGGGATGTGGTCACCGGTAATCAGCTACCGTTACCGTTTGAGATAGAATTTATCCATTTGCCTGACAAGCTGCGCCGACGTTTTGGCGCGCTGGTGCTTCTGTTTGATGAAGCCGAAGAGGAGCTGGAAGGGCAGCTGCGTTTCAACGCGCGGCAGTAATAAAAAAGCCCCTGACCGGGAGGTCAGGGGCAAGTCGTATGATGAGATACGACGAGGGTTTATTTATACAGTTCAGCCGTGGCGTGCCAGTGGTCACCCTGATTCAGTTCGGTGACGCGGTAGCTGCTGGCGCCCGCTTTTTCAGCTTTTGCTGCCAGATCGTGACGGATATCCATCGGCGAGCCGGTAATAGATGTTACGGATACGCTACCCATGGACTGCAGATTTTGTGCCTGCTCCGCATTGACCTGCTGAACGGCTGCGCTCGCGCCGAAAGAGAGAACGGATGCTAAGCCAAGGGTTGCGATGATTAATTTGGTTTTCATAGTCTTTACTCCTGAAATTATTTGCTCAACGGCGAGAAGGGTTGAACTGCTATTTTTATGCCTGGTGCCGTTGAGGGGTAATTCGTCTTCTGCTACTAAAACTTATTTGTACAGCTCTGCGGTAGCGTGCCAGTGATCGCCTGAACGTGCTTCGATGACACGGTAAGATGATGCACCTTGTTCTTCCGCTTTCTTGTTCAGCATCTCATGCATGTCCATTGGGGAAGTACCCACTGCACCAACGGAGACCGTACCAATCGCCTGACGGGATTGCGCCTGATCGGCGTTGATGGAATCGGCTGCGAAAGCACCGAATGACAGGACAGAGAGAACGCTAAGTGCTGCTACAGTTGTTTTGATTTTCATGATTCTTTACCTCGTCGAATTTTTTACTGGGGTCTTCATTTCGTGACCCTCATCACAAAATCTAGTATACACTAATAACGGAAAAAATTAATACCAGACTAATGGTTTCGCGTGTAATTACGCGTTAATAAGATTCATTTTTATAACCAAAATGCATAAAATTGGTTGCTTATTAGCCATGTTGCGTTTTTATTTATAAGAAAATCATAGGGATATGACGATTTGATTTTTCGTGCGATCTTGGGCGGTGATATTCACTGGATGAATGTTAATGGGAGGTAAAAAGCACTATTTGCTAAAGTAAGCGCAGTGGAAAGCAGGGGGAAATACATGGGGAGCAGAACAATCCCCGCAGACGGGCCACGGGGAGAGTGGATTACAGTTCTTGTTCGAACAGCACCAGAATAGCTTCGTAAAGGTCTTTAACCGAGAAGCCGTTTGCCGGGGTAGTAAAGATAGTGTCGTCACCGGCGATGGTGCCGAGAATACCTTCCGCTTTGCCGAGGGAGTCCAGCAGACGCGCAATTAACTGCGCCGCGCCCGGGCTGGTGTGGATAACCACCACGGCATCGTTATAGTCGATATCCAGTACCAGATTCTTCAGCGGGCTGGAGGTGGTCGGCACGCCAAGTTCAGCCGGCAGGCAATAGACCATCTCCATTTTGGCGTTACGCGTACGCACCGCACCAAATTTGGTTAACATGCGGGAGACTTTCGACTGGTTGATGTTGTCGAAGCCTTGTTCCTGTAGCGCGTGAACAATTTCTCCCTGAGAACTGAATTTCTCTTCTTTAAGCAGCGCTTTGAACGCCCTTACTAACTCTTCTTGCTTAGACGAGCTTCGCATAAGTCACCCGAAATATGACGGTAGAAACAACATTATTATGCATGTGGATGAATTTTTATGCAAACAATCAGCCAGGGGCCTGGCTGAAATAATGTTATGAAAAGGGAGTGATTTTATCAGGTTTCGTTATCAGAAAACATGCCTGGCTCACGCCACGCAAATAAGCTTAAAAGTAAATTAAATGTTATCAAAATGATGTTGTTTTGATGGCGGGGCAGGGTGTATTGTTAACCCCTCTTAAATCGTTGCCGCTGTTGCCCGGATGGCATTCTGGCAATAAAGGCGTGTGACCTCAAAATATTTAGCGACGAAAATTGTAATTATTTACCTGCTGAATTATGGTCCCCGCAACGGATTTACAGATACTAAAGTTAACCATAATAAGGAGTTTAGGATGAAAGTCGCAGTCCTCGGCGCTGCTGGTGGTATCGGCCAGGCGCTTGCCCTACTACTGAAAACCCAACTGCCTTCCGGCTCAGAACTCTCCCTGTACGATATTGCTCCTGTCACCCCTGGTGTGGCGGTCGATCTGAGCCACATCCCGACAGCTGTGAAAATCAAAGGCTTCTCCGGTGAAGATGCGCGTCCTGCTCTGCAGGGTGCAGACGTCGTGCTGATCTCCGCAGGCGTAGCGCGTAAACCAGGTATGGATCGCTCAGACCTGTTCAACGTGAACGCGGGCATCGTGAAAAACCTGGTACAGCAGATCGCTGAAACCTGCCCGAAAGCGTGCATCGGCATTATCACCAACCCGGTGAACACCACGGTTGCTATCGCCGCCGAAGTGCTGAAGAAAGCCGGTGTTTACGATAAGAACAAACTGTTCGGCGTCACTACTCTGGACATTATCCGTTCCAATACCTTCGTGGCTGAGCTGAAAGGCAAACAGCCTGCGGAGATTGAGGTTCCTGTGATTGGCGGCCACTCTGGCGTGACCATTCTGCCTCTGCTGTCGCAGATCCCGGGCGTGAGCTTCACCGAGCAGGAAGTGGCTGATCTGACCAAACGCATTCAGAACGCGGGTACCGAAGTGGTCGAAGCGAAGGCGGGTGGCGGATCGGCAACGCTCTCTATGGGCCAGGCGGCGGCGCGTTTCGGTCTGTCTCTGGTGCGTGCGCTGCAGGGCGAGAAAGACGTTGTGGAATGCGCTTACGTTGAAGGCGACGGCGAACACGCTCGCTTCTTCTCTCAGCCGCTGCTGCTGGGCAAAAACGGTATCGAAGAGCGTAAGTCTATTGGCACGCTGAGCGCGTTTGAACAACACGCGATGGAAGGCATGCTGGACACGCTGAAGAAAGATATCACCCTGGGCGAAGAGTTCGTTAACAAGTAAAACATACTCTTCTGCTATAGGCCGGGTAAGCGTGAGCGCCACCCGGCAAAAAAAACCGAAGCACAGGCTTCGGTTTTTTTATGGCTGTCAGTTCGTCGCCGGGTATTCCTGAATCGTTACCTGAATGGTCAGCTTCTTATCGTTACGCATGACTTCGACAGGGATGATGGAGCCTGGGCGGATCTCTGCCACCTGGTCCATGGTTTCCAGCGCGGAAACGGCCGGGACACCATTAACCGATACGATGACGTCGTTCACCTGAATCCCCGCGTTGGCCGCCGGGCCGCCCGGAGAGACTTCGTTCACCACGATACCCTGGATCGGATCGATACCGCCGCCCTGCGAGTGCATTGGCGCAATTTCACGTCCGCCGATGCCGATATAGCCACGGATCACCCGGCCATCGCGGATCAGCTTGTCCATAATCTTTGTGGCCAGCTGGAAGGGAATGGCAAAACCGATGCCTTCCGGCGTTTCACCGTCGTTGCTCTTATCGAACGAAAGGGTGTTGATCCCCATCAGCTCGCCCAGCGAGTTTACCAGCGCGCCGCCGGAGTTCCCGTGGTTGATTGATGCGTCGGTTTGAAGGAAGTTCTGCCGTCCTGACGGGTTCAGTCCGATTCGCCCGGTGGCGCTAATAATCCCCTGGGTGATGGTTTGCCCCAGGTTATAGGGGTTACCGATGGCCAGCACCACATCACCGATGTGCGGGGTGCGTTTGCGGTTAATCGGAATGGTCGGCAGACCGCCCGTGGCGTTGATTTTCAGAACGGCCAGATCGGTCAGGCTGTCAGAACCGACCAGAAGCGCCTCAAACACGCGGCCATCCTGCAAGGCGACGATGATCTGGTCAGCATCATTGATGACGTGTTTGTTGGTAATGATGTAGCCGCGTTCGTCCATAATGACGCCGGAGCCGAGCGTGCGGATCTCCAGCTGATTATGGCTTGAGGAGTTAAGCCCGCGATTATAGACATTCACCACGGCGGGCGCGGCGCGGCGAACAGCCTGATTATAGGTGGCAGGCGTGTCATCCGTGCTGTCGAACTGAGGGGCCGTCAGTTTGTTGAACTGGCGTAAAGACGGCATCGCCACTAGCAGCAGGCCAGCGACAAGTAAACCAATGACAATCGAACGAGTGAGCTTTAAAAGCATGATGCGCGCGTCGGTAATAAAGGAACGGTTTGCAGCATAACATGAGTTATCCGGACATCACACGCGACGGCGATGTCCGGTGTCGCAAATGCTTAACGCAGTAAAATGTAGATCGTATCGTTGCCACGAACAATCTGCAGGGCAACGACGGCCGGTTTGCTTTCCAGGATCTTGCGCATTTCCGCAATGGACTGCACGCGATTGCGGTTAACACCGATGATCACGTCCTCCGGGTGTAAACCCGCCTGGGCAGCCGGACTGCTCTTCTCGACCGTATCGACGGTAATGCCTTTGGTGCCGTCTTTAAGCTGACCATCGCTCAGCGTCGCCCCTTGCAAGGCTGGCGCAATAAGCTCTGCGCTGGCGGAGGAGGAGGTGCTCTTGTCGAGCGTCACTTCCACGTCCATTGGCTTGCCATCGCGGATCAGGCCCAGCTTCACTTTGGCCCCCGGCTCGGTGGTCGCGATGCGCGAACGCAGCTCGGCGAAGCTGCTGAGCGGCTTATCGTTCAGGCTGACAATCACATCACCGGATTTCACCCCTGCTTTGGCCGAGCCGGAGTTGGCGAGCACTTCGCTGACAAACGCCCCGCGCTGCACGTTAAGGTTAAACGCTTTGGCGATATCCGCGCTCATCTCCATGCCCTTGATCCCCAGCAGGCCACGTTTGACTTCGCCAAACTGAATCAGCTGCTGAGAGAGGGTTTTGGCCATATTGCTGGGAATGGCAAAGCCAATCCCGACGCTGCCGCCGCTTGGGGCGAGGATAGCGGTGTTAATGCCGATGAGCTCGCCGTTGAGGTTAAGCAGCGCGCCGCCGGAGTTCCCCCGGTTGATGGAGGCGTCGGTCTGGATAAAGTTTTCCAGCCCTTCCAGATTCAGGCCGCTGCGCCCGAGCGCAGAGACAATGCCGGAGGTAGCGGTCTGGCCTAAACCGAACGGGTTACCCACCGCGACGGCAAAATCACCCACGCGCAGCTTGTCGGAGTCGGCAATGGCAATCTGGGTCAGCTTGCTCGGATTCTGTATCTGGACCAGCGCGATATCGCTCTGATCGTCTCCGCCAATCAGTTTGGCATCAAACTCCCGTCCGTCATTAAGCTGGACGCTGATTTTATCCGCCTGGCTGATGACGTGGTTATTGGTCAGGATATAGCCTTTGGCCGCATCAATGATGACCCCTGAGCCGAGGCCTTCAAACGGCTGTGCCTGCTGGTCGGGGGCTTCGTCGCCAAAGAATTTCTTCAGCTCTTCAGGGACGCGCTGGCTTTGCAGCGCGGTGCCTTCAACTTTCACGCTGACCACGGCGGGCAAGACTTTTTCCAGCATCGGCGCGAGGCTAGGAATGGCCGTCTGGCCGGGAACCTGTGCAGGCAGCGTTGCGGTAGCCGGGAAGGATGCCGAGAGCGATAACCCGACACTTAACGCGATAGCGCTTAACAGCTGGTTTTTTTTCTTCATCGATGCTGACTCTTGTATCCTGGAATGAAAGAAGAACGGCCCAAAAACATATTGATGTTATTGAATTTTAATCCACTGAACAATGAGGCGTTAGACTAAATAATAGCTGGGGACGAGAAGAAAGGACGGGCGCAACCGAGGCGCCCGTAAAATTTATTCAGGTTGTGCGATTAATCGCGTTTTGCGCCACCGCGCAGCAGGCCGGATGCGCCGTCTGAGTAGTCACGAGGCATCTGTACCGGCGCCTGATCGTTACCCGCTTCGGAGTCAGCCAGGCGGTTGCGGAACGGGTTGGTTTCCGCGGTCATTTCCGGCAGCAGGCTGCTGGAGCTTTTTGCCATGTGCTGATACAGCTGGCGATAGTCGGTTGCCATGTTATCCAGCAACTCCGCGCTACGCGCAAAATGGCTCACCAGCTCTTCACGATACTCTTCCAGCTCGGCTTTGTTCTTTTCCAGTTCGTACTGCAGTGACTGCTGCTGACGCAATTTGCGATTACCGAAACGCATGGCCACAGCACCAATGATAATGCCGACGACTAACCCAATTAGCGCGTATTCCCAGGTCATGAACTTCTCCCGTTGTCTTGTTGTTCCGTAGGGTGTTGGCTCGGCTCCTGCCTGTGCCTGATTATGCCACTATAACCGCTATTTCCGCAGAAGTGGAATCCTGACGTATCATCGCGTAGTGTAGAACGGCCTTTTTTTCATCAGTCACGCCTGCTGGTGAGTATTAACCGAAGGAATAACAATAAGATTATGCAAAGCCTTTCCCCCTCATCGCGATATCAACAGGCCCTGGATACGGGCTCACACCAGCCAGATAACGTACAGCGTGAAGCGGTCAACCGCCTCGATAAGATTTATCAGGCGCTGACGCACAAACCCGAAGAAACGGCGCAGGGCGGCGGGTTGAAAGCGGCCTTTGGCCGGTTGCTGGGCAAAAAAACGCCTCAGGCTGATGCACCGGTTCGCGGCTTATATATGTGGGGCGGCGTAGGACGGGGCAAAACCTGGCTGATGGACATGTTCTACCAGAGCCTGCCGGGGACGCGTAAGCAGCGTCTGCACTTCCACCGTTTTATGCTGCGGGTGCACGAAGAGCTGACGGAACTACAGGGCAAAAGCGATCCGCTGGAGATTGTTGCCGATCGCTTTAAGGCCGAAACGGACGTGCTTTGCTTTGACGAATTTTTTGTCTCCGATATCACCGACGCCATGCTGCTGGGCGGCCTGATGAAGGCCCTGTTTGCGCGGGGGATCACGCTGGTGGCAACCTCGAATATTCCACCGGATGAGTTGTACCATAACGGGCTGCAGCGCCCGCGTTTCCTGCCAGCTATTGATGCCATCAAACAGCACTGTGACGTGATGAACGTCGATGCGGGCGTCGATTATCGTCTGCGCACGTTAACCCAGGCACACCTGTGGCTTTCGCCGCTGGACGCGCAGACCACGAGCCAGATGGATAAACTGTGGCAGGCGCTGGCCGGGGCAAAACGTGAGAATGCGCCGGTGCTGGAAATAAACCATCGCCCGTTACAAACGCTGGGCGTAGAGAATCAAACCCTGGCCGTTTCCTTTGCCACGCTCTGCGTCGATGCCCGCAGCCAGCATGATTACATTGCGTTATCGCGCCTCTTCCATACCGTGATGCTGTTTGATGTGCCGGTAATGACGCTGCTGATGGAGAGCGAGGCGCGCCGCTTCATCGCGCTGGTCGATGAGTTTTATGAGCGGCACGTCAAGCTGGTGGTCAGCGCGGCCGTGCCTTTATATGAGATCTATCAGGGCGAACGCCTGAAGTTTGAGTTCCAGCGCTGTCTGTCGCGCCTGCAGGAGATGCAGAGCGAAGAGTACCTCAAGCGTGAGCATATGCCATAAACGGCACTTGGGGGCAATATCAGCCTTTATTACGCTACCCTATCCCCGTGGGAGAGGGGCTGGGGGTGAGGGCAACGGCTTTATTACGCTACCCTCTCCCTGTGGGAGAGGGGCTGGGGGTGAGGGCACCAGACTGCACAAATCCCACCCCCGAAAAACCCACTCCGAATCACATTTAGGGGTCGATCTTTGACCTCAACTTCTCTATAATCTTGCGACCCCACGTTACGAGAAGGTTTTTTCCCGAAACTTTCTATGTGTCGGCATGTGCTATTCGAAGGGGTAGGTTTGCCGGACTCTGTCGTGTGAACCTCAACTGACTAAACGTTTGGGTGTTCACCAACGTGTAACTTATTTATTTGGGTAAGCTTTTAATGAAAACTTTTACAGCTAAACCAGAAACCGTACAACGCGACTGGTATGTTGTTGACGCGACCGGTAAAACTCTGGGCCGTCTGGCTACTGAACTGGCTCGTCGCCTGCGCGGTAAGCATAAAGCGGAATACACTCCGCACGTTGATACCGGTGATTACATCATCGTTCTGAACGCTGACAAAGTTGCTGTTACCGGCAACAAGCGTACTGACAAAGTGTATTACCATCACACCGGCCACATCGGTGGTATCAAAGAAGCGACCTTTGAAGAGATGATTGCTCGCCGTCCTGAGCGTGTGATTGAAATCGCGGTTAAAGGCATGCTGCCAAAAGGCCCGCTGGGTCGTGCTATGTTCCGTAAACTGAAAGTTTACGCAGGCAACGAGCACAACCACGCGGCACAGCAACCGCAAGTTCTTGACATCTAATCGGGATTATAGGCAATGGCTGAAAATCAATACTACGGCACTGGTCGCCGCAAAAGTTCCGCAGCTCGCGTGTTCATCAAACCGGGCAGTGGTAAAATCGTAATCAACCAACGTTCTCTGGAACAGTACTTCGGTCGTGAAACTGCCCGCATGGTAGTTCGCCAGCCGCTGGAACTGGTTGATATGGTAGAAAAACTGGATCTGTACATCACTGTTAAAGGTGGTGGTATCTCCGGTCAGGCAGGTGCGATCCGTCACGGTATCACCCGCGCTCTGATGGAGTACGACGAATCCCTGCGTTCTGAACTGCGTAAAGCTGGCTTCGTTACTCGTGACGCGCGTCAGGTTGAACGTAAGAAAGTGGGTCTGCGTAAAGCACGTCGTCGTCCACAGTTCTCCAAACGTTAATCCTTTTCTGCTCACGCAGAACGATTGGCGAAAAACCCGCTTCGGCGGGTTTTTTTTATGGATAATGCGCAGGTTATCCACAGCATCAAGGCATATATCTTCTCTTTTTCCACATTTCCAGAATCCCCTCACCACAAAGCCATCAAAATCTGGTAAACTATCATCCAATTTTCTGCCCAAATATCAGTGAATACTCGGTTTTTGTTCGATTCTTGAACAGTGTGTCTTCTCTGGGATGGGCGATACTTCATCTGGCTGGCCTCGTTGGGCCAGTAGCAGTAAAATTCTGAATATACCTGGAGGTTTTCATGGCTGTCGCTGCCAACAAACGTTCGGTAATGACGCTGTTTTCTGGTCCTACTGACATTTATAGCCATCAGGTTCGTATCGTGCTGGCCGAGAAGGGTGTCAGTTTTGAGATCGAGCATGTGGAAAAGGATAACCCGCCTCAGGATCTGATCGATCTCAACCCGAGCCAAAGCGTACCGACGCTTGTGGATCGCGAGCTGACCCTGTGGGAATCCCGTATCATTATGGAATACCTGGATGAGCGTTTCCCGCATCCGCCGCTGATGCCTGTTTACCCTGTTGCACGTGGTGAAAGCCGCCTGTACATGCAGCGCATCGAAAAAGACTGGTACACGCTGATGAACGTTATCGTCAACGGTTCCTCTTCTGAAGCCGATGCTGCACGTAAGCAACTGCGTGAAGAACTGCTGGCTATCGCACCTGTCTTTGGTCAGAAACCTTTCTTCCTGAGTGACGAATTCAGCCTGGTGGATTGCTACCTGGCTCCGCTGCTCTGGCGTTTGCCAACCCTGGGCGTCGAGTTCAGCGGTCCGGGCGCGAAAGAACTGAAAGGCTACATGACGCGCGTCTTTGAGCGCGACTCATTCCTGGCATCTTTAACTGAACCGGAACGTGAAATGCGTCTCGGCCGAGGCTAATGACTGTGGAAATGTCACAACTTTCACCACGCCGTCCGTATCTGCTGCGCGCCTTCTATGAATGGCTGCTGGACAACCAGCTCACGCCGCACCTGGTTGTGGATGTGACGTTGCCAGGCGTGCAGGTTCCGATGGAATATGCGCGTGACGGGCAGATCGTGCTGAACATTGCGCCGCGTGCGGTAGGCAACCTTGAACTGGCTAACGATGAAGTGCGTTTCAATGCGCGCTTCGGCGGTGTGCCACGCGTGGTTTCCGTTCCGCTGGCTGCGGTGCTGGCTATTTATGCGCGTGAAAACGGCGCGGGGACCATGTTCGAGCCGGAAACGGCTTATGATGAAGACGTCGCCAGCCTCAACGATGAAGAAGGCGCGTCGGAAAACGAGACGGTTATGTCAGTTATTGAGGGTGATAAGCCTGATAATAGCGACGATAACGATCCCGATGACGATCCGCCACCGCGCGGTGGTCGCCCGGCCTTACGCGTGGTTAAATAGTACAAACGATGTTCTATTGCTAATCCGGTTGGTTAATAGCCAACTGGATTTTTTATTTATGGAAGCAAAATATCATTAAAAATAATTATTAGAGAATTTTTTAAGCGTGCTGAATTGAAACCATTCTTATACCGGATGCATTGATACGCCAGCGGCTGCGTTTGCAGCACATCCCTACAGCCCACGCGGCTTTATCGTCAAAATGAAGACATAAAATTGTACCGCTAAGCCTGTTAAGTCGTGCAGAACGCCGCATATCCCGTTACCTTTTTTTATCCCTGCTCTTATCTCAATTCATTAAAAAATAACATATAAATGTAATAAATCATTAATAATGTAATTAGGGGGAAGCGTAACGTAAATATCGCGTCAATCGAGGCGTGAGCATTCGTATCATGAATGAAAATAGCAATAAGTACGCTATTAGCACGTAGTTAATAATCACAGCTTATAGATCTTATAATGCTAAAGAGAGTCGTTAAATTTCCTAAATTGAATCTATTAATAAAAAATATATTATCACACCATGCTTTAACGCATGCCTAAAACAGAAAGAGATAAATTGAATTTATCAAAACTGTATAAAATATTTCATGATTCAATGTTAAGGATTAACAAGTGAAAAAGGTTCTTCTCGCTACTGCGCTTTCCCTGTGTGTCACTTCTGCTTTCGCAGCAAACCCAACTGCGGTACTGAAGGTTAGAGGTACACTGACCAATGCGGCATGTACGCCAGTATTAAGCAACGGTGGTACCGTTGACTACGGTACTATTAACCTGGGTAGCCTGAGCCCAACTAACGTCAACCAGCTGGGTCAGAAAAATATCGACCTGACCATCAACTGTGCTGCAGCAACACGCGTTTCCTGGAATATGGTTGACGATCGCGCTGATACCAACGCCAACCTGGAAGTCGCAAACGCACGCTTCGACGGTGATGCCCTGACTTCTACCGACCAGACTTTTGGTGTCGGCAAAACTGCCGGTAACGTTAAAATCGGTTCCTATTCTCTGTTTGTGAAAACAGACAGTGTTAAAGCCGATAACGTTACCGTCGATCCAATCATCCGTTCCGGTACTACCGGTGCATGGACGAAGACCACGAACGGTTCCGCTCAGGGACAGAGCCTGCGTGACTTTACCGTTGCGACCACTGGCTCTGTTGACCCGCTGGCATTCCAGACCGCTACCTTCCCACTGGTAACGTCTTTGGCAATCGACAAAACGTCTACCCTGGCGATCACTGATGACACTAATCTGGACGGTCAGATCACCATCAGCCTGCGTTACCTGTAATTTTTTATAGCGTAAACGACAGCTAAATTAACGCAGAGAGTAAATGGCATACATTTACTCTCTTTGTCTTAGCGCGATCAACATGGAATGTGAAGTTGTTGCTATCAAGGAGATAACACGATGCAATGCTTAAAATCAGATGTTTTTAAAACGCTCATCGCTGCCGCATTATTGTCGATGAATGTTGCCGCGCACGCGGAAGGGATGGTTCCCGAGACCAGTTTGCTCATTATTGATGAGGCAACACATAGCGGGACGATTAATATAAAAAACACCGATTCTCATCCCTCGCTACTCTATACAAATATTATTGACCTGCCGGATGATCAAGGCCTGAAACTGATTGTGACGCAACCCGTGGTTCGTCTTGAGCCGGGTCAAACACAGCAGCTGCGCTTTATTCTGCAGAGCAAACAACCCCTGGATGTAGAACATTATAAACGTGTTACCTTCGATGGTATTCCACCGAAAAAAGACGATAACAAAATAAAGATTGGGATCAATATCCGTCAGGATATCCCGGTACTGATCCGTCCTGCGAAACTGGGTGTGGTGACGGATGCGTGGAAATATTTGAAATGGTCGTCGACGGGTTCAACCGTTACCGCAACTAACCCGAGCAAATATGTTGTTCGACTGGCACAAAAAGTCGTACTTCAGCCGTCTGGGGCCATTGGGACGTTTGATAAAACCTATATTTTGCCGGGCGAAACGATGTCCGCTTCGTTAAACAAATCGGCAAGCGGCGACGCTAACGTCAAATTCTTCCCTGCAAGCCGCTATGGCGTAGAAGTACCGAGCTTTATTTCGGAATTAAACAAATAAAACAGGACGTTGACGGTGAGTAAACGAAGCCGCCTTGCAATTTGTGTCCGCGCCATTCTTTGCGGCACACTACCTCTGGTTATCCTCGAACCCACTTCCGTCCTGGCGAGGGAAGTGATGTTTGATATGGGCGTCATGCAAACGCTGGGTTTAAATGCAGATTTAAACAAGTATTTTGCAGAAGCTCCCCGGTTTTTACCCGGCACTCACTCCGTCAACGTAAAAGTTAACGGCCAGGAGCGCGGGGTAGCTGCCGTCCGGTTTAACCAGGACGGCAAGCTTTGTTTTGATAACGATCTTCTCGATTTTGCGGGATTGATGCCCGTTCCGATTGGGGCGAAAGAAAGTTGTCACGATATCCACGACGACTATCCCCGCGCGGTCATCAACGCCCTGCCGAACCAGGAAGCCGTTGAGCTGTATCTCCCGCCTGAAGCCGTTAACAGCCTCTCCTCGGACATTAAAAACTTTCAGCATGGCGGCACCGCAGGGCTTCTGAACTACACGCTGTTCAGCACCCTGAACGAATACGGTGATAGCGATAGCAGCCGCTACTCCCAGGCAAACCTGGAAGCGGGCTTTAACGCCTTCGACTGGTCGCTGCGCAGCAACTATATCCTGACGGATGACGACGGCAAAAAAAGCGCGGATAGCATCTATACCTATGCGGAGCATGTCTTTGTCCCGCAAAAGCTCACGATGCAGATCGGCGAAATCAACGCCAACTCAAACGTGCTCAGCGGCGTTCCCATTACCGGTATTCAGCTTATGCCAACGGACGGCCTCACCCAGAGTGGCTCTGGCGTGAGCGTCTCCGGTATCGCACGTTCTTCGCAGGCCCGCGTTGAAATTCGCCAGAACGGGCAGCTGATTTTCAGCACCCTGGTACCCGCCGGTCCCTTCACCCTTGATGACGTTCCCGTCGCGCGTAACAACGTGAATCTTGATGTGTCCGTGGTTGAAGCGGATGGTGCCATCAACCGCTTTATTGTGCCTGCCACCGCCGTGAAGGCGCGCAACCTGTCGCGGCCGCAGGGTTTGACCGTTTCCCTCGGGCAGGTGAGAAATATTGACAGCGAATACAGCGATCCGCTGGTGATGAACGTGTCCGACGGCTGGCGCATTTTCCCGTGGATGAACCTGGTTGCCTCCGCCGCGGCCGCGGAAGATTACCAGGCCGCGGGTGGAAAAACGGATTTCCTCGTTACCGATGACTGGACGTTGTCGACTACCGCGGCGGCAAGTAAAGCGTCGTTCGGAGACAGCAATAACGGCCTGAAAACCGAGCTGGAAAGTAATGTCAGGCTGAGCGAAGACGTTGGATTTTCCGCCAGTGCAACCCACTACAGTGGGGGATATCGCGAACTGTCCGATGCCATGGACGATGAGTACACGGGGTATGACAACACCTATAGCGGTAGCCTCAACGTCTCTGCCGGCGCGGCTGGCAATATTAGCGCCGGGTTTACCTACAACCAGAGCGGCGGGGACGATCAGGATTCGCGCTATCTGCTGCTCTCGTGGGGCAAAACCTTTAAATACGCGTCCGTGACGGCAAACTGGCAGAGCGCGGTAGGCAACGTTGATGACGATCAGGACAACGATCTGCTGTACATCAACGTGAGCATTCCGCTGAGTAGCGGCCAGTCGGTCAGCACCTATATGCGTAAAGAGGGTGACAGCACCAGCTACGGCGTGTCTAACAGCGGGTCCATTGGGGATAACACCCACTACTACATCTCCGCCGACCGCGACCAGGATTCTAAACAGAACAGCGTTAACGGCAACCTCAACACCAACCTGCACTACACGCAGGTCAGCGTTGGAGGCGGCACCAGCGGTGATAACCAACGCAACTACAACGCTACCCTTTCAGGCGGCGTGGCGGTGCACAAAAACGGCGTGACCTTCTCGCCATATGCCATCCGGGATACCTTCGCTATCGCCCGGTTGAGCGAGAAGAAAAGCGGGGTAGAGATATCCTCACCTCAGGGCACCATCTGGACCGATGCCTGGGGACAGGCCGTTATTCCTTCTCTGAATGAATGGCAAAACTCACGTATCGAAGTGGATGCGAATAAGCTGCCGCAAAACATGACCCTGGCAAACGGGACCAAGTACCTTGCCGCAGGGCACGCCTCGGTAAGCGAAGTAGACTTCAGGGTGCTCAATAGCCGACGCGTCATGCTGCGCGTGAAGATGAGCAATGGGCAGGCGCTAAAAAAAGGGCTGACGATTGAGGATGCCAGGGGCAATTACATTGTGACCAGCGTGGACGATGGCCACGTCTTTATCAACGACGCAGAGCAACTTTCAGGGCTGTACGCCATAGACGACAACAACAATCGCCTGTGCAAAATTAACTACAGCCTGCCTGAGAAGCGTGATGAAGAGGCGTTTTACGAAGAAATTAATGGAGTATGCCAATGAATAATCGACGTTTAGGCGGCCTGGCGGCACTGATGATGGTTGGCATGTCGTCTTTTGCCTGGGCCGATGAGTGCCAAATCACGCTCTCTCAGCCCGTGGTGGACTACCACACGATGCGCCGCGAGGATATCAAAGCCACGCAGCAGGACTGGCATAAAATGGCCGATCGTGACGTGAACGTGAACGTCTTCTGCCCGGAGCCGCAGAAGATGGCGGTGTTAGTGCAGGGCGCTTCCGGTGAAAAAGGGCGCTTTATGCTGGGCCAGTCCGGCGGCGTTGCGGTAAAAATTGCCGATCTGTTCGTTGATGGTAAAAGCTATACCGTGGGTAAGACGGTCGATCAGCTGAACTTCACGCCGGTCAGCGGCAGCCCTTCGCCGTTCTATCTGCACAACAATGAAGCGGTTATCGCGGTGGAAAATAACCAAATCCCATCCGGACGGCAGATGAGCTTTAAGGTAACGCTATCGCCGGTGTTAAAAGACGCTGCCTTTAGCCATGTTACCGATCAAACGTCCCTTGAGAGTGATTTAACCTGGAGTCTGCTGACGAAGTAGTCCCGCCTCCCACGTCCTGCCGTCCCTTCCCGGCGGCAGGGCGCTGTTTCGCGCCCTCAGATATCCTGTGTTATGATGAAGCGTTTTCCTTCTCCGGCACCGGACTGCTATGAAACCGATTGATCTCAAAGCTGAAAAGTCATCCGAAACGATGGGGCGTATGCTGCGTCGGCGTCCGCTGGCGCGTAAAAAGCTGTCCGACATGGTGGAAGAAGAGCTGGAGCAGATGATCCGCCGTCAGGAGTTTGCCCAGGGCGAGCAGCTTCCCTCCGAGCGTGAACTGATGGAATTCTTCAACGTCGGTCGCCCCTCGGTGCGTGAGGCGCTGGCGGCGCTGAAGCGTAAAGGGCTAGTGCAAATCAACAACGGCGAACGTGCCCGCGTCACCGTCCCTTCGGCTGATACCATTATCAGCGAGCTGTCGGGGATGGCGAAAGATTTCCTGACCCAGCCTGGCGGCATTGCCCACTTCGAGCAGCTGCGCCTGTTCTTTGAATCCAGCCTGGTGCGCTATGCCGCAGAGTACGCCACAGACGATCAGATCGATCGCCTGACCAGGGCGCTGGACATTAACAGCCAGTCGCTCAACGACAACGCGCTGTTTATTCGATCCGACGTCGATTTCCACCGCGTGCTGGCCGAGATCCCCGGCAACCCGATTTTTAATGCCATCCACGTTGCGCTGCTTGACTGGCTGATTGCCGCCCGTCCTCAGGTGCCCGATGCCGAACTGTATCAGCACAATGAAGTCAGCTACCGTCAGCACATTGCGATCGTCGATGCGATCCGCCGACGCGATCCTGATGAAGCCGATCGCGCGCTACAAACCCATCTCAACAGCGTTTCCGCCACCTGGCACGCTTTCGGCCAGCATTCCAGCGCCAAATAATCACGATCCTTTAGTGAAGTAGATCGCAATATACGCGTTCTCTATGATACTGCTGCATAAGTGATCTGGTATAACAGGTATAAAGGTATGTCGTTATAACAAACACACGATCGCTTGAGGTAACTATGGCAATGCAACTACGCGGCGTAATGGCCGCACTCCTGACCCCGTTTAACCAGCAGCAAATGCTGGACGAAGAGAGCCTGCGCCGGCTGGTGCAGTTCAATATTGCGCAGGGAATCGACGGGCTTTACGTCGGCGGGTCAACAGGGGAGGCCTTTGTACAAAGCCTTTCCGAACGCGAACAGGTGATGGCGATCGTAGCGGACGAGGCGAAGGGCAAAATCACCTTGATCGCCCACGTCGGCTGCGTGAGCACAGCTGAAAGCCAGCAGCTCGCAGCCTCTGCGGCGCGCCAGGGCTTTGATGCTGTGTCCGCCGTCACGCCGTTCTACTATCCGTTCAGCTTTGAGGAACATTGCGATCACTACCGTGCAATTATTGATTCTGCGGATGGTTTGCCGATGGTGGTCTATAACATTCCGGCGCTGAGCGGGGTCAAACTGACGCTCGATCAGATCAACACGCTGGTGACTCTCCCGGGCGTGGGGGCGTTGAAGCAAACCTCAGGGGATCTTTTCCAGATGGAGCAGATCCGCCGGGCGCATCCGGATCTGGTGCTCTACAACGGCTACGACGAAATCTTTGCATCCGGTCTGCTGGCAGGGGCTGACGGCGGCATCGGCAGCACCTACAACATCATGGGCTGGCGCTATCAGGCCATTGCCCGGGCGGTACGCGAGGGGGATAACGCCACCGCGCAGCGTCTGCAAAGCGAATGCAACAAGGTCATCGACCTGCTGATCAAGGCCGGCGTTTTCCGCGGCCTGAAAACGGTGCTGCACTATATGGATGTGGTCTCCGTCCCGCTGTGCCGTAAGCCGTTTGCGCCGGTAGATGAAAAATTTGTGCCGGCACTTAAAGCCCTGGCAGAGCAACTGATGGCGGAAAAACGCTAACGCACTGCCGGATGGCGTTTCGTTTATCCGGCCTGTAAAAACGCGATACGTAGGCCGGATAAGGCGCAGCCGCCATCCGGCTCAACGACATAGAAATCGTCGGGAGAGTCAAATGAGTATGTCTACCCAAAGCATCCCGTGGTATCGCCATCTTAGCCGCCCCCAGTGGCGTGCGTTCTCCGCCGCCTGGCTGGGATATCTGCTTGATGGCTTCGATTTTGTATTAATAGCCTTAGTTCTGACGGAAATAAAAAGTGAATTTGGCCTCACCACGGTGGAAGCGGCAAGCCTGATATCGGCGGCCTTTATTTCACGCTGGTTCGGTGGCCTGCTGCTGGGCGCAATGGGCGATCGCTATGGCCGCAAGCTGGCGATGATCACCAGCATTGTACTCTTCTCCTGCGGCACGCTGGCCTGCGGTTTTGCGCCGGGCTACGTCACCCTGTTTATCGCCCGCATGGTGATCGGTATGGGGATGGCGGGGGAATACGGTTCCAGCGCAACCTACGTGATTGAAAGCTGGCCGACGCAGCTGCGCAACAAGGCAAGCGGTTTTTTGATCTCCGGATTTTCCGTGGGTGCGGTGATAGCCGCTCAGGTCTACAGCCTGGTCGTGCCGGTGTGGGGCTGGCGCGCGCTGTTCTTTATCGGCATTTTGCCTATCGTTTTTGCTCTCTGGCTGCGTAAAAACATACCGGAAGCGGAAGACTGGAAGGCGAAGCACGAAGGTAAAGCGCCAGTACGCACCATGGTCGACATTCTCTATCGCGGCCCATACCGCGTGATTAACATCCTGATGACCGTGTTTGCCGGTACCGCGTTGTGGTTCTGCTTTGCCGGAGAGCTGAATAATGCGGGGCTGGTGGTGATCCTGGGCCTGCTGTGCGCCATCGTGTTCATCAGCTTTATGGTGCAAAGTAGCGGCAAACGCTGGCCTACGGGCGTCACGCTGATGGTGGTGGTGCTGTTTGCTTTTCTCTACTCATGGCCGATTCAGGCGCTGTTGCCCACCTGGCTTAAAACCGAGCTGGGGTATGACCCGTCAACGGTGGCGCGCGTGCTGTTCTTTAGTGGGTTTGGGGCAGCGGTAGGCTGCTGCGTGGGCGGTTTCCTCGGAGACTGGCTGGGCACGCGCAAGGCGTACGTCTACAGCCTTATGGCCTCGCAGCTGCTGATCATCCCCGTCTTTGCGATCGGTGGCGCAAATGTCTGGGTACTGGGCTTGCTACTCTTTTTCCAGCAGATGCTGGGGCAGGGCATTTCCGGGATCTTACCCAAGCTCATTGGCGGCTATTTCGATACCGACCAGCGTGCCGCCGGGCTGGGCTTTACCTACAACGTCGGGGCGCTGGGCGGGGCCATTGCGCCGGTGATTGGCGCCTTGCTGGCGCAAAACATGGAGCTGGGCACGGCATTGGGGTCGCTCTCGTTTGGCCTGACGTTCGTGGTGATCCTGCTCATCGGTCTGGACATGCCCTCACGCGTTCAGCGCTGGGTCCGCCCGGAAGCCCTGCGTACGCACGACGCGATTGACGGTAAACCGCTGAGTGGCGCAGTGCCGTTGGGTGCCGACAAACGCGGCCCGATCAAACATAAAGGATAATGTGATGTCGTTGATTGAAACCCTGAGCCAGAAAATAAACGTCACGGGCGGGCTGATCGTCTCCTGCCAGCCGGTGCCGGGAAGCCCGTTAGACAAGCCTGAGATCGTCGCGGCGATGGCGCTTGCCGCTGAACACGCCGATGCCATTGCCGTTCGCATTGAGGGCCTTGCCAACCTGCGTGCCGCGCGACCGCTGCTCTCAATTCCGGTAATTGGCATCATCAAACGCGATCTCCCCGATTCGCCGGTACGCATCACGCCGTTTCTTGAGGATGTGGACGATCTGGCGCACGCCGGGGCGGATATTATTGCCTTTGACGGCACCGATCGCCTGCGGCCTGCCTCGCGAGAGGCGATTGTGGCAAGGATCCACCACCATGGGCGGCTGGCGATGGCCGACTGTTCCTCGCCTGAAGATGGACGCTATTGCCAGCAGCTCGGGGCCGAATTTATCGGCTCGACGCTCTCGGGCTACCTGACGCCGGACACGCCCGACGAGCCTGATCTGGCGCTGGTACGTGCCCTGAGCGAAGCTGGCTGTCGGGTTATCGCCGAAGGACGCTATAACTCCCCGGAACTGGCCGCTCAGGCAATGCAGCATGGGGCGTGGGCGGTAACCGTGGGGTCTGCGATCACCCGGCTGGAGCATATCTGCCAGTGGTTTAACGACGCGATGCGTGAGGTGCGCCATGACAACCCTGGCCATTGATATCGGCGGGACAAAGCTCGCCGCCGCGCGGGTTGAGGGCCGCAGCATTACCGCTCGCCGCGAGTGCGCAACCCCCGCCAGCCAGACGCCGCAGGCGTTGCAGGAGGCGTTACGCACGCTGATCGCGCCGCTAAGGGCGCAGGCCGTGCGGGTGGCGGTAGCCTCCACGGGCATCATTCACGAAGGCGTACTGACCTCCATTAACCCGTCGAATCTGGGCGGGCTGGCGCAGTTTCCGCTGGTGGCGTCTCTCTCTGCAATGACCGATTTGCCCGTGACGGCAATCAACGATGCGCAGGCCGCGGCATGGGCCGAGTTCTGCGCGCTGCCCGATAATGACGATATGGTCTTTCTGACCGTATCAACCGGCGTGGGCGGTGGCGTGGTGCTTAATGGCAAACTCCAGACGGGCCGCGGTGGGCTGGCCGGCCATCTGGGGCACACTCAGGCCGACCCGGCGGGGCCGCTGTGCGGCTGCGGGCGACGCGGCTGCGTCGAGGCCATTGCCTCCGGGCGTGGAATTGCGGCGGCAGCACACGGTGAACTGGCCGGGCTGGATGCAAAAGCGATATTCGCCCGCGCGGCGCAGGGCGATCCTCAGGCCCGTCAGCTGGTGGCGCACTCCGCGCGAACGCTGGCCGCCCTCATTGCAGACGTCAAAGCCGTCACCGACTGTCAGACCGTGGTGGTAGGCGGCAGCGTGGGGCTGGCGGAAGGGTATTTACCGCAGGTTGCCGGATATCTGTCTCAGCAGCCGGGTGTTTATCAGGTCGCGCTTCGGGCGGCGCATTATCGCCACGATGCCGGGCTGTTGGGTGCCGCGCTTGTGGCTCAGGGAGGCACGTTATGATATTGGGCGAGTTACCGTCGCTGGCGTCATCAGGGTTACCCGCACACTTGCAGCACGCCATAACCCTGGCGCTTGCCGCACGGCCGCAGGAGAAAGCGCCCGGCCATTACGCGCTGCAGGGCGAGGAGATCTTTATGAACGTCATGCAGTTTGTCACCCAGTGGCCGGAGCAGAAGCAGGCCGAGCTGCACGAAGCGTATATTGATATCCAGCTGCTGCTGGCGGGTGAAGAACGTATCCTGTTTGGTGTTGCGGGGGCCGCGCGCGAATGCGGGGAATGGCATAGCAGTGAAGATTATCAGCTGTGTAGCCGCATTGAAGGGGAGCAATCGCTGGTACTGCAACCGGGAATGTTTGTGGTCTTTATGCCGGGAGAGCCGCACAAGCCGGGCTGCGCGGTGGCTTCGACGGGGGAGATCAAAAAGGCCGTTGTGAAGGTCCGTGCCAGCCTGTTAACCGCGTAAAAAAAGCCGGATGGCGTGTGCTCATCCGGCTCGTTTTTTACACTTCCAGGTAGTTCAGGATCCCGTCAGCCGCTTTACGACCTTCGGCAATCGCTGTGACCACCAGGTCGGAACCGCGAACGATATCGCCACCGGCGAAGATTTTCGGGTTGCTGGTCTGGAAGGCATTGTCGCTGCCTTCCGGAGCAATCACGCGGCCCTGCGAATCCAGCTCAACGCTGTGCTTCGCCAGCCACTCCATGCTGTGTGGACGGAAGCCGAACGCCATCACCACCGCATCCGCCGGGATCACATGCTCGGAGCCCGCCACGATTTCTGCACGGCGACGGCCTTTCGCATCCGGCGCACCCATCTCGGTACGCGCCATTTTCACGCCGCTCACTCTGCCGTTAGCATTCACTTCCACGCCCAGAGGCTGGATGTTGAACTGGAACTCCACACCCTCTTCACGCGCGTTTTTCACTTCACGCTTAGAGCCGGGCATGTTCTCTTCGTCACGGCGATAGGCACAGATAACGTGCGCCGCATTCTGACGAATGGAGGTTCGCACGCAGTCCATGGCGGTATCACCGCCGCCCAGCACCACCACGCGTTTGCCTTCCATGCTGACGAATGGCTCGTCGGTCGTTTCGCCGTAACCCATGATCTGCTTCGTATTGGCAATCAGGAACGGCAGCGCATCATACACGCCAGGCGCATCTTCATTTTCCAGCCCGCCGCGCATGGACTGATACGTCCCTACGCCGAGGAACACGGCATCGTAATCCTTCAGCAGGTCGTCGAGCTGCACGTCGCGGCCTACTTCCACGTTCAGTTTGAACTCAATACCCATGCCGGTGAAGATTTCGCGGCGGCGGGTCATGACCTCTTTTTCCAGCTTGAAGGCCGGGATGCCGAACGTCAGCAGGCCGCCGATTTCTGGATGACGGTCGAAGACCACCGCTTTGACGCCGTTACGGGTCAACACGTCCGCACAGGCCAGGCCCGCCGGGCCTGCACCAATGATGGCTACGCGTTTGTCGGTTTGACGCACGCCGGTCATATCCGGACGCCAGCCCATTTCGAACGCTTTATCGTTGATATAGCGTTCGATGTTACCGATGGTCACCGCACCAAACTCGTCGTTCAGCGTACAGGAGCCTTCACACAGGCGGTCCTGCGGGCAGACGCGGCCACACACTTCCGGCAGGGTGTTGGTCTGGTGAGACAGCTCGGCGGCTTCAAAAATACGTCCTTCGTTGGCGAGCTTCAGCCAGTTTGGGATGTAGTTATGGACCGGGCATTTCCATTCGCAGTAAGGGTTACCGCAGGACAGGCAGCGGTCTGCCTGCGCTTTGGCCTGGCCTTCTGAAAACGGCTCATAGATTTCTACAAATTCAATTTTACGGATCTTCAGCGGTTTCTTTGGCGGATCAACGCGCTGCAGGTCGATAAACTGGTATACGTTCTGGCTCATTGCTACCCCTTACTGCGCCTGCACACGCAGCTCTGCTGCGCTACGACTACGGTGACCCAACAGTGCTTTCACATCGCTGGACTTCGGTTTAACCAGCGCGAATTTCGCAGAGAACGCTGGCCAGTTCGCCAGGATCTCTTCGCCGCGCGAAGAACCGGTATGCTGCACGTGTTCAGTAATCAAACCGCGCAGGTGTTCTTCGTGGATTGCCAGGGTATCAACGTCCAGCACTTCCACCAGTTCCGGGTTCACGCGTTTGCGGAACTCGCCGTCTTCGTCCAGGACGTAAGCAAACCCGCCCGTCATGCCTGCGCCGAAGTTCACGCCGGTTTTACCCATGACGCACACAATCCCGCCCGTCATGTATTCACAGCCGTTATCGCCGATGCCTTCCACCACGGTGATGGCACCGGAGTTACGCACCGCAAAACGCTCACCTGCACGACCGGCTGCAAACAGACGACCGCCGGTTGCACCGTACAGACAGGTGTTACCGATGATGCTGGCTTCGTGGCTGCGGAAGGCGGAGCCGACCGGCGGACGTACCGCCAGCAGACCGCCTGCCATGCCTTTGCCGACGTAGTCGTTGGCATCGCCGGTCAAGTACAGCTCAACGCCGCCCGCATTCCAAACGCCAAAGCTCTGACCCGCCGTGCCGCTGAAGTGCGCGGTAATCGGATCGGATGCCAGACCCTGGTCGCCGTGCGTTTGCGCGATGTAGCCCGAGAGCGAGGCACCGACGGAACGGTCGGTGTTGCGGATATCAAACCAGAACGTTTTGCTCTGCTTATCATCCACATACGGCTTCGCCTGCTGCAACAGCTGCGCATTCAGCACGCCGTTGTCGAAAGGCGGGTTTTTCTCGGTGCAGTAGACCGCTTTGCCAGGATGCGGCTGCGCGGTTTCAAGCAGTTTGCTCAACGCCAGTTTCTGCTGTTTGGCAGTAAACCCTTCCAGCTCTTTCAGCAGGTCGGTACGGCCAATCAGATCCACCAGACGCTTCACGCCCAGCTGCGCCATCAGTTCGCGGGTCTCGCGGGCGATGAAATCAAAGTAGTTGGTCACTTTGAACGGCAGACCGTGATAGTGATTCTTACGCAGCTTCTCGTCCTGGGTTGCCACACCGGTTGCGCAGTTGTTGAGGTGGCAAATACGCAGGTATTTACAGCCCAGCGCCACCATCGGGCCGGTGCCGAAGCCAAAGCTTTCCGCACCCAGAATCGCTGCCTTGATGATGTCGAGGCCGGTTTTCAGGCCACCGTCCACCTGCAGGCGGATCTTGTGGCGCAGGCCGTTAGCCACCAGCGCCTGCTGGGTTTCCACCAGGCCCAGCTCCCACGGACAGCCCGCGTATTTCACAGAGGAGAGCGGGCTTGCGCCGGTACCGCCGTCGTAGCCAGCGATGGTGATGAGGTCTGCGTAGGCTTTTGCCACGCCGGTGGCGATGGTGCCGACGCCCGGTTCGGAAACCAGCTTCACGGAGATCATCGCCTTCGGGTTAACCTGTTTCAGGTCGAAAATCAGCTGCGCTAAGTCCTCGATAGAGTAGATATCGTGGTGAGGCGGCGGGGAGATCAGCGTCACGCCCGGCACCGAGTAGCGCAGTTTGGCGATGTACGGCGTGACTTTATCACCCGGCAACTGACCGCCTTCGCCCGGTTTAGCCCCCTGAGCGACTTTAATCTGAATTACGTCGGCGTTGACCAGGTACGCAGGCGTTACGCCAAAGCGACCGGATGCCACCTGCTTAATACGCGACACTTTATTGGTGCCGTAGCGGGCAGGATCTTCGCCGCCTTCGCCGGAGTTCGAGTTACCGCCGATGCTGTTCATGGCTTCCGCCAGGGCTTCATGGGCTTCCGGGCTGAGCGCGCCGATAGACATCGCCGCGGTATCGAAGCGTTTGAACAGCTCGGTTGCTGGCTCCACGTCGTCGATGCTAACCGCCTCGTCGCCCGGGTTAAGGGCAATAAGATCGCGCAGCGTCGCCGCCGGACGGTTATTCACCAGCTCAGCGTACTGCTGATAATCACGGTATTCACCGCTCTGCACCGCCTGCTGCAGCGTGCGCACAACGTCCGGGTTGTAGGCGTGGTATTCGCCACCGTGAACGTATTTCAGCAGGCCGCCCTGATCCAGCGGCTTACGTGCCAGCCAGGCGCGTTTCGACAGGTTCACCAGATCCTGCTGGAAATCAGCAAAACCGGCTCCGCCGATACGGCTGATCACGCCCTGGAAGCACAGGTTCGCCACATCGTCGTGCAGGCCAACCGCTTCAAACAGCTTCGAGCAACGGTAAGAGGCAATGGTCGAGATGCCCATTTTGGACATGATCTTGTACAGGCCTTTGTTGATGCCGTTACGGTAGTTCAGCATCACGGCGCGGTAGTCTTTGTCGATCGCACGGGTATCTACCAGGCGTGCCAGCGTTTCGTAGGCCAGATATGGATAAATGGCCGTCGCACCAAAGCCTAACAGCACGGCGAAGTGGTGCGGGTCACGGGCGCTTGCGGTTTCAACAATGATGTTGGCGTCGCAGCGCAGGCTCTTGTCCACCAGACGCGTCTGGATCGCTCCTACGGCCATCGGCGCAGGCACCGGCAGACGGTTTTTGGCGATGTTGCGGTCGGAGAGCACCAGCAGAACGGTGCCGTTGCGCACCATCTGTTCGGCTTTATCACACAGCGCGTTTACCGTCTCTTTGAGGCTCGTTTCGGTCACGTCGAAAGTGATATCGAGCGTGTCGGCGCGATAGTGCTCCTCTTTCATGGTGGTCAACTGCTTGAAATCGGAGTAGAGCAGGATCGGCGATTTAAAGGTCAGACGGTGGGCCTGGCCTTCGGCTTCGCAGAAGACGTTCATCTCGCGACCGATGCTGGTGGCCAGCGACATGACGTGCGCTTCACGCAGCGGATCGATTGGCGGGTTGGTAACCTGCGCAAACTGCTGGCGGAAGTAGTCGTAAATGATGCGCGGCTGGCTGGAGAGCACGGCAAATGGGGTGTCATCGCCCATTGAGCCGACCGCTTCCTGGCCGTTTTCACCGAGCACGCGGATCACCGAGTCCAGCTCTTCCGCGCTGTAGTTAAACTGTTTCTGGAAGCTCGCGAGGGTGTCGTCGTCCATCTCGCGGCTGCCCACTTCGTCGTCGGACAGGTCTTCGAACGGCACCAGACGGCGGACGTTTTTCTCCATCCATTCTTTGTACGGGTGGCGGCTTTTCAGGTCGTTATCGGTTTCGGCGGAGTGAAGAATACGCCCGCCACGGGTATCGATAACCATCAGCTCGCCCGGTCCAACGCGGCCTTTCTCGACCACTTCGTCAGGCTGGTAATCCCAGATACCGACTTCAGACGCGCAGGTGATGAGCTTATCTTTGGTGATAACGTAGCGCGCCGGACGCAGGCCGTTACGGTCCAGGTTACAGGCGGCAAAGCGGCCGTCGGACATGACGATGCCCGCCGGGCCGTCCCACGGCTCCATGTGCATGGAGTTAAAGTCAAAGAACGCGCGCAGCTCCGGATCCATATCCGGGTTGTTCTGCCAGGCCGGTGGCACGAGCAGACGCATGGCGCGAACGATGTCCATCCCGCCTGCCAGCAGCAGCTCAAGCATGTTATCCATGGAGCTGGAGTCCGAGCCGGTTTCGTTCACGAACGGTGCGGCGTCGTGCAGATCGGGGATCAGCGGCGTCTGGAATTTATAGGTACGGGCGCGCGCCCACTGGCGGTTACCGGTGATGGTGTTGATTTCGCCGTTGTGTGCCAGATAGCGGAACGGTTGAGCCAGCGGCCAGCGTGGAACGGTGTTGGTGGAGAAGCGCTGGTGGAACAGGCAAATGGCCGATTCCAGACGCAGGTCCGCCAGGTCCAGGTAGAAGCGCGGCAGGTCAGCCGGCATACACAGACCTTTATAGATGTTCACCAGGTTGGAGAGGCTACAGACGTAGAACTCTTTATCGTCCTGAAGACGTTTTTCAATGCGGCGGCGAGCGATAAACAGACGGCGTTCCATATCACGTGGACGCCAGCCCGCAGGCGCGTTGACAAAAATTTGTTCAATGCGAGGCAGCGAGGAGAGGGCAATTTCACCGAGCACCCCTTCATTGGTTGGCACATCGCGCCAGCCGACAATCGACAGGGTTTCGCGCTGAAGTTCTTCTTCAACGATGCGGCGTGAGGCGGCTGCTTTTTCAGGATCCTGATTCAGGAACAGCATGCCGACAGCGTAGTTTTTGGCTAAACGCCAGCCGCGCTCTTCCGCCACGATACGGAAGAAACGATCCGGTTTTTGCAGCAGCAGACCGCAACCGTCGCCGGTTTTACCATCGGCAAGGATGGCACCACGGTGCTGCATGCGGGCCAGTGCGTGAATGGCAGTACGCACTACCTTGTGGCTAGGTTCGCCTTCTATGTGGGCGATCAGGCCGAAACCACAGTTATCCTTCTCAAGGGATTTATCGTACAACATATCAGTGAACCTCCCCAGGCTCGTCGGGCTTCTCTCTGAACGTTACCGTGGCGCACAGGCACAGAAAGAGCATGGCGACGGGGATTGCGTTTCATACGCGCACCTCGCATTCGCCCTCTTTTTCATCCTTTCGCGCAGGTAAACAAGTTTGAGGACTTGCTTCAGAGGGAATCTCAATTACTGCATAAATATGATGAGCAGATTGCTCATCCAGAAAGCTTCCAGCGGATTTCCAACTTATCGGGAATTGGTACACAGGTCAAATGGCAATCTTATTTATACAAAAATGTGCTAATAGGTAGGTAACTTTCTGTTTAAAAAGATAATTTATCTATTTTTACAACCACGCTTTGCTCCGGGAAGCGCGCAGGGAGTGTGATCTGACTCACTATATGAAAGCGGTATTATCCCCGCAGCGTGCTGAATAGCCGTTTTAAAGCAGAATAATCATCTGGGCTGGGGTGCAAACCCGCATAAAGTCACTGTTTTTACGCGCTGGCGCTATAAATGAAAAAAACCATCAGAACATAAGGAAAAGTAATTACGGTTTGTTTGAATGAAACTGCAGTTATAGTGATTATTTATTCATAGGGGTAAAGGCCGTCCAGAGCGATTGATCCAGGTCATCGCCGACAGAGGCTAAAAATGGCAGGCTTGTCCCCTTTCTCCGGGACGGTCTATCAGATTATGCAGTTACAGAAATTAGTCAATATGTTTGGTGGGGATCTTTCGCAGCGTTACGGGCAAAAGGTTCATAAGCTGACGCTGCACGGCGGTTTTAGCTGCCCGAATCGCGACGGCACCATCGGGCGTGGTGGCTGCACGTTCTGTAACGTGGCCTCGTTTGCCGACGAAGCCCAGCAGCACAAATCCATTGCCGAACAGCTTGCGCATCAGGCAAGCCGGGTAAACCGCGCGAAGCAATATCTGGCCTATTTTCAGGCCTATACCAGCACATGGGCGGAGGTGCAGGTGCTGCGCGGGATGTATCAGCAGGCGGTCAGTCAGGCCAACATTGTGGGGCTGTGTGTGGGCACACGCCCGGATTGCGTCCCGGACGCGGTGCTGGATTTGCTCAGCGAGTATAAAGAACAGGGTTACGAGATCTGGCTTGAGCTGGGGTTGCAGACCGCGCACGATAAAACCCTGCATCGCATCAACCGTGGACACGATTTTGCCTGCTATCAGCGCACCACCCGTCTGGCGCGCGAGCGTGGGCTAAAAGTTTGCTCGCATTTGATTGTCGGCTTGCCGGGGGAAGGGCAGCAGCACGGGCTTGAGACGCTTGAAAAAGTGGTCGAAACCGGCGTCGACGGCATCAAGCTGCATCCACTGCATATTGTGAAAGGCAGCATTATGGCGAAAGCCTGGGAATCAGGCCGCCTGAACGGTATCGAACTTGAAGACTATACGGTGACCGCCGGGGAGATGATTCGCCATACGCCGCCGGAAATTGTCTACCATCGCATCTCCGCCAGCGCCCGCCGTCCAACGCTGCTGGCACCGCTGTGGTGCGAGAACCGCTGGACGGGGATGGTGGAAATCGACCGCTTCCTGCAGGAGCACGGTGTACAGGGTTCTGCCCTGGGGAGACCGTGGGTTCCCCGCCTACCGACGACGGCCGCCTAACAGGCTTCCCAGCATGCCGCGGATGATCTGATTGGTGACCTGACGCGCTGCGCTTTTCGCCATCGTCTGCACCACGCCGTCGCGCTTACCGCCGCGCGGCCCGGTGGTACCAAACAGAATGTCCTTCAGGCCGCCCAGGATCCCGTCGTCCACGGCCACGGACTGGCCTTTGGCGGGTGGCGCGCCCTGCGATTCTGCCGTTGCCTGCACCCCTTTTTGCAGCATTTCGAACGCGGACTCCCGATCCACCTCATCTTCGTATTTGCCGTAGAGGGGGGAATGGTTAATCAGACCGTTACGCTCATCATCGGTGACCGGTCCCATACGCGAGCACGGGGCGATAACCATGGCACGCTCTACCACCGACGGGCTACCCTTTGCGTCCAGGAAGGAAATCAGTGCCTCACCGGTGCCCAGCGCCTGAATAGCCGCTTCGGTATCAAAAGCCGGATTGGCGCGCATGGTTTGCGCAGCGGCTTTGACCGCCTTCTGATCCTTCGGCGTAAAGGCGCGTAAGGCATGCTGTACGCGGTTGCCGAGTTGCCCCAGAACATTGTCCGGGATGTCCGACGGGTTTTGCGAAACAAACCAGACGCCGACGCCTTTTGAACGGATCAGGCGGATCACCTGCTCAATTTTATCCAGCAACACCTGCGGCGCATCGTTGAACAGCAGGTGCGCCTCGTCAAAGAAGAACACCAGCTTCGGTTTATCAAGGTCGCCTGCCTCAGGCAGTTGCTCATAAAGTTCAGAGAGCATCCACAGCAGGCTGGCGGCATAGAGCTTCGGCATTTGATAGAGCTTTTCTGAACTCAGTATGTTGATGATGCCTTTGCCCTGACTGTCGGTACGCATCCAGTCTTTAATATCCAGCATCGGCTCACCGAAGAAATGCTCGGCGCCCTGTTGCTCCAGCGTCAGCAAACCGCGCTGGATGGCACCCACCGAGGCGCTGCTGATATTGCCGTACTGGTTCTGGAAGGATTTGGCGTTATCGCCGATATACTGGGTGATGGCGCGCAGATCTTTGAAATCAAGCAGCAGCAGCCCCTGATCGTCCGCAATGCGGAAGATAATATTCAGGACGCCGGTTTGCACCTCGTTAAGATCGAGAAGACGCGCCAGCAGCAACGGACCGAGATCGGAGACGGTGGCGCGCACCGGATGCCCCTTCTCACCGAAAATGTCCCACACCACGACCGGGTTGCTGTGCGGGGTCCAGTCAGTGATGCCAATATTTTTCAGACGTTCGAGCAGCTTTTCTGAAGCCGTCCCTTCCTGAGCCACCCCGGTGAGATCGCCTTTAACATCGGCCATAAATACCGGTACGCCCGCCTCTGAAAG
This sequence comes from Enterobacter sp. 2VL, assembly GCF_005503595.1. Taxonomy (NCBI): domain Bacteria; kingdom Pseudomonadati; phylum Pseudomonadota; class Gammaproteobacteria; order Enterobacterales; family Enterobacteriaceae; genus Enterobacter; species Enterobacter sp. 2VL. Next base: position 113,219 of record NZ_SCNE01000007.1, on the reverse strand, counting down.
CGACTCTGCCAGCTTCTGCAGGGTAACGGTTTTTCCCGTCCCGGTCGCGCCGGTGATCAGACCGTGTCGGTTGGTCATAGCGGGGAGTAAAAACAGCTCTTTTTCCAGCGTCCGGGCGATTAGCAGCGGTGTACTCATGATCCACATCCTCTCATTTTCATGAGTGGAGTATAGGCAACCCGACGGCAAATTGTCTGCGCAAATTCCTGACTTTGCGGCGCATTATCCAGCGCAGACTATGCTTTTTCATACGGTAAACAAAATTTTGGGAAGCTATGTCCAGATTCTTTTTTAATGACCGCAAACAGCTGGTCAACGACGCTATTGAAGGCATACTGCTTTCGGCTCCGCACGCTAACCTCGTCAAACTGGATATCGATCCGGCTATTCGCGTAGTGGCTCGCGGCGACTGGGACAAAAGCCGCGTGGCGGTGATCTCCGGTGGAGGCTCAGGCCATGAACCGGCGCACGCCGGGTTTGTCGGCAAGGGGATGTTGACGGCGGCAGTGTGCGGCGACGTGTTTGCTTCGCCGAGCGTGGATGCCGTGCTGAATGCCATTGTGGCGGTGACGGGTGAGCAGGGCTGTTTGCTGATCGTAAAAAACTATACCGGTGACAGGCTGAACTTCGGCCTGGCGGCGGAGAAAGCGAAACGCTACGGGCTGAACGTTGAGATGGTCATTGTGGCGGACGATATCGCCCTGCCGGATAACAAACAGCCGCGCGGCATTGCGGGCACGGTGCTGGTGCATAAAATTGCGGGCTATGCGGCGGAGCAGGGCAAACCGCTGAGTGAAGTCCGGGAGATTGCGCAGCAGGCCTGCGATAACCTCTGGAGCCTGGGTGTGGCGATGCAAACCTGCAACCTGCCGGGCAGCGATGATGATGAAGAGGGGCGCATTAAGCAAGGCCATGTGGAGCTGGGGCTGGGTATTCACGGTGAGCCGGGGGCGTCCGTTGTCGACACGCAAAACAGCAAAGCGATTATCGAGATGCTGGTGACGCCGCTTATCGCGAAGGCGGGCGAGGGGCGCTTTGCGGTGCTCATTAACAACCTTGGCGGCGTCTCGGCGCTGGAGATGGCGCAATTAACCAAAGAGCTGGCGCATTCAGCCCTTAAAGAAAGCATCGACTGTCTGATTGGGCCCGCGCCGCTGGTGAGTGCGCTGGATATGAAGGGATTTTCGCTGACGCTGCTCAAGCTCAACGATCTGTTCGAAAAAGCGCTGCATGCCGATGTTGAAACGCTCGGCTGGCAGAAACCGGTGGCGTTTGCGCCAGTGCGTACCGTTGCGCACAGCGCCCTTCACGATCGCGTGGAATATACCCCGTCAGCGAACCCGCAGGTCGGGAAGGCTGTCTCCTCGGTCACGAGCACGCTGATACAACTGGAGAACCACCTCAATGCGCTGGATGCAAAAGTGGGCGACGGTGATACCGGCTCCACCTTTGCGCAGGGCGCCCGGGATATTGCGCAATGTCTGGAAGAGAACACACTTCCGCTGAACGACCTGCCGACCCTGTTCTCGCTGGTGGGCGAGCGCCTTGCCACGGTGATGGGCGGATCGAGCGGCGTATTGATGTCGATATTCTTTACCGCTGCCGGGCAGAAGCTGGATGAAGGCCAGGCATTACCGGAAGCGCTGCTGAGCGGCCTGGGGCAGATGAAGCAGTATGGTGGTGCGGATCTGGGCGATCGCACCCTGATCGACGCGCTGCAACCGGCGCTGGAGGCGCTGCTGAAAGGCGATCTTCAGGCCGCGGCGCAGGCCGCACAGCAGGGCGCGGAGGCAACGGCCAAAATGGCGAAAGCCGGCGCGGGGCGCTCGTCGTATGTTAATCAAGAGAATCTGGATGGCGTGATGGACCCGGGGGCGGTAGCGGTGGCGGAGGTGTTTAAAGCCCTGGCGCAGTAGTGAAAATGCCCGGTGGCGCGATGCCGCCACCGGGCTCATTTACATTAAAAATCCGCTTTCAACACCACGCGGTAGCGGGCTTTGCCGTCGCGCACGTGCTGAATGGCTTCGTTGATTTTCGACATCGGATACAGTTCGGTGGTTGGCGCCACTTTAGTGCGTCCGGCAAACTTCATCAGCTTGCGCAGTTCAAAAGGCGTACCGGTGGCGGAGCCTGAAACGCTGCGATCGCCGCCAATCAGCGTAAACGCCGGGACAGGTAGCGGCTTCATCACCGCGCCAACGGTGTGGAAGTTGCCGCCGTAGGCCAGCGCTTCAAAGTACGGCTGCCAGTCGAGATCGACGTTGACGGTGTTAATGATCAGATCAAACTGGCCCGCCAGCGCGTTCAGCGCCTGCGGATCGCGGCTGTTTACGACTTTATCCGCGCCCATCGCCAGCACTTCTTGCTCTTTTGACGGGTTAGAGCTGAACGCCGTCACTTCGCAGCCCATGGCGTGCAGCAGCTTGATGGCGATATGGCCCAGACCGCCGATACCAATCACGCCCACGCGGCTGGTGGCGGTGATGTGGTGCATCAGCAGCGGTTTAAATACCGTAATACCGCCGCACAGCAGCGGGCCTGCGGATTCGATATCAATGCTGTCCGGCAGCGGGATCACCCATTGCCAGTCGGCGCGCAGTTTATCGGCGAAACCACCTCTGTTCACGATGGTTGGCACAGCGCCTTCAAGGCAGTTGATCTGGTTGCCGCTGATACAGGCATCACAGTGACCGCAGCTGCGTGCGGTCCAGCCGATGCCAACGCGCTGGCCAACCTTCAGCCCTTTATCCTGCGCGGCGGTACCGAGCGCGACCACGCGGCCAATCACTTCGTGACCGGCGACCAGCGGATACTGCGAGAAGCCCCATTCGTTGTCGATCATGGAGAGATCCGAGTGGCAGATCCCGCAATAATCCACCTGTACCTCGACGTCTTCAGCTTTCAGTTCGCCCGCATCGTACTCGTACAGTTCAAGTTCTGCACCCGCCTGCGGTGCGGCGTAGCTTTTTATCTTCGACATCGTGTTTCCCCCGTTATGGTGTGAACTGAGAGTGTAGAGCATTCAGTTTACAGCCGCTTAACAGAAGGCGGCAGGAACGGGAATTACAGACTTTTCAGCATTCTGACTTCGCAATCAACGTGGCCGGTGCAGCCCAGCGGCGCATCGATATGCTCGAAGCCCAGATGTTCATACAGGCCAATGGCCTCTTTGAGGAACGCGGTGGTTTCAAGATAACAGCGGGTGAAGCCTTCTGCGCGGGCGTGTTCAAGCGCAACCAGCGCCAGCTTTTTCGCCAGCCCCTGGCCGCGAATGGTGGGCAGAAAGTACATCTTCTGCAGCTCACAGATATCCGGCTCGCTGCAGGTCAAAGGCGCCACGCCGCCACCACCCACGACTTTGCCTGCCTGCTCAATGATCCAGTAGGCGTGGCCCGGCTGGCTGTAAAGCTGGAACAGTTCGTCAAGATTGGGGTCGGCTACGGTGTAGCCTTTATCGGCCGTAAGGCCATATTCGGCGGAAACGGTGCGGATAACGGCGGCGATAGCCGGGTTGTCCTGTTCAGTGATACGACGCATCGTCGTCGCGACGGGGGCAATCACGCTCATAGCATTACTCATGACAAAAATTGACACACAGGTGCTGTTAATAGCACTGGAGCAAGGGGAGTGCAAGCGAGGAGTTTTCAGGAAGGAAACCCCTTACGCCCTGAAGCGTAAGGGGTAAAAGCATTACAGGGCTGCAATAACCGCCTGCTGCTCAATCAGTTTGGTCTTCGCATCTGCGAAAGCAACCAGACGCTCACGCTCTTTAGCGATGACCGCTTCCGGCGCGCGGGCGACAAAGCCTTCGTTCGCCAGTTTGCTTTCGATTTTGCCGATTTCCACGTCGACTTTTGCCACTTCCTTCGCCAGACGCGCCAGCTCGGCGTCTTTGTCGATAAGACCCGCCATCGGGATCAGCAGCTCGGCACCGTCGATGATTTTGGTCACAGAAACCGGACCTTTGTCATCGGCAGGCAGCACTGTGATGCTTTCCAGACGCGCCATGGTTTTCAGGAAGGTGCTGTTTTCGTTCACGCGACGAACGGCAGCCTCGCTGCAGCCGCGCAGCAGCAGTTCCAGCGGTTTGCTCGGGGCGATGTTCATTTCTGCACGAACGTTACGCACGGCAACAATCGCCTGCTTCAGCCATTCGGTATCGGCAGCGGCGGCTTCATCAACGCGCGCAGCATCGAATTCCGGGAACGGCTGCAGCATGATGGTGTCGGCATCAATGCCTGCAATCAGCTTCACGCGCTGCCAGATGGTTTCGGTAATGAACGGGATGACCGGATGCGCCAGGCGCAGCAGTCCTTCCAGTACGGTGATCAGCGTGTTGCGCGTGCCACGCAGCTCGGCTTCGGATCCGCCGTTCATCACCGGCTTCGCCAGCTCCAGATACCAGTCACAGAACTGGTTCCAGGTGAATTCGTACAGGATGCCTGCCGCGATGTCGAAGCGGTAGCTGTCCAGCGCCTCACGGAAGGCTTTCACCGTCTGGTTGAATTCCGCCAGGATCCAGCGGTCAGCCAGCGACAGCGTCATTTCGCCGCCGTTAAAGCCGCAATCCTGATCTTCGGTATTCATCAGCACGAAACGGCTGGCGTTCCACAGCTTGTTACAGAAGTTACGGTAACCTTCCAGACGCTTCATGTCCCAGTTGATGTCGCGGCCGGTAGAGGCCAGCGCCGCCAGGGTGAAACGCAGGGCATCGGTACCGTGAGACTCAATCCCGTTCGGGAACTGCTTCTCGGTGCGCTTGCGGATCTTCTCGGCCAGCTGCGGCTGCATCATGTTGCCGGTACGTTTTTCCAGCAGCTCTTCCAGCGAAATACCGTCGACCATATCCAGCGGGTCGATAACGTTACCCTTGGATTTGGACATCTTCTGGCCTTCGTCGTCACGGATGAGGCCGGTCATGTAGACGGTATGGAACGGAACCTGAGGCTTGCCGTTTTCATCTTTGATGAAGTGCATGGTCATCATGATCATGCGGGCGATCCAGAAGAAGATGATGTCGAAGCCGGATACCATCACGCTGGTTGGGTGGAACTGACGCAGCGCGTCGGTATTTTCCGGCCAGCCGAGGGTAGAGAAGGTCCAGAGCGCGGAGGAGAACCAAGTATCCAGCACGTCTTCGTCCTGACGCAGGGCAACGTCAGCGCCCAGGTTGTTTTCCTGACGCACTTCGTCTTCGGTGCGGCCAACGTAGACGTTGCCTTCGTTGTCATACCATGCCGGAATACGGTGGCCCCACCACAGCTGACGGGAGATACACCAGTCCTGAATGTCACGCATCCAGGAGAAGTACATGTTTTCGTACTGCTTCGGCACGAACTGAATGTCGCCATTCTCAACCGCCTCAACGGCCGGTTTCGCCAGCACGTCGGCACGCACGTACCACTGGTCCGTCAGCATAGGTTCGATTACCACGCCGCCACGGTCGCCGTACGGCACGGTCAGATCGTGAGGCTTGATCTCTTCCAGCAGGCCCAGCGCGTCAACGGCAGCGACGATGGCTTTACGCGCGGCAAAACGCTCCAGCTTCTGGAACTCGGCCGGGATATCGCTTGAGTAAACGTCAGATTCTTCGCCTTTCGTGTCAAAGACCTGCGCGCTTTCGCGGATGTCACCGTCGAAGGTCAGGATGTTGATCATCGGCAGGGCGTGACGACGGCCCACTTCGTAGTCGTTGAAGTCGTGCGCCGGGGTGATTTTCACGCAGCCGGTGCCTTTTTCCATGTCGGCGTGTTCGTCGCCCACAATCGGAATACGGCGGTTAACCAGCGGCAGGACCACGAATTTACCGATCAGATCTTTGTAACGTGGATCTTCCGGGTTAACGGCCACGCCGGTATCGCCCAGCAGGGTTTCCGGACGGGTGGTAGCGACCACCAGGTAATCTTTACCGTCTGCGGTTTTTGCGCCGTCGGCCAGCGGATAGCGGATGTGCCACATCGAGCCTTTCGACTCGCGGTTTTCCACTTCCAGGTCAGAGATGGCGGTGCGCAGTTTCGGGTCCCAGTTCACCAGGCGTTTGCCACGGTAAATCAGGTCCTCTTTATACAGACGGACAAACACTTCTTTCACGGCGTTGGAGAGGCCTTCGTCCATGGTGAAGCGCTCACGCTCCCAGTCCACGGAGTTGCCGAGACGACGCATCTGACGGGTAATGGTGCCGCCGGATTCTGCCTTCCACTGCCAGATTTTGTCGATGAACGCGTCGCGACCGTAGTCGTGGCGGGTTTTACCTTCTTCAGCGGCAATTTTACGTTCAACCACCATCTGGGTCGCGATACCCGCGTGGTCAGTCCCCGCCTGCCACAGGGTGTTTTTACCCTGCATGCGCTGGTAGCGGATCATGGTGTCCATGATGGTTTGCTGGAAAGCATGACCCATATGCAAACTGCCGGTGACGTTCGGCGGCGGGATCATGATGCAGAAGGACTCTTTGCTTTCATCGCCGTTAGGCTTGAAATAGCCCTGCTGTTCCCAGTGCTCGTAAAGCGGCTGTTCGATATCGCGTGGGTTATATGTCTTTTCCATTATTTCCAGGTTGCCGTATTCAGGTTAAAACCGGCCAGGCGGTACGCTTTATAGCGTTCGCGCGCCAGTTGTTTCAAAGATTCTTCGTGAGGGACAAAGTCTACCACTTCTGTGAAAGCGGTGGCAAAATCTGCAAAGTCTATCCGCAGGCTGATAAGAATATCGCGCGCGCTACTGTTGCGCTTTTGCGGCCAGGCAATTTCAACCGGCGCACCGCCGCGTGGCCCTTCACCCGATAAGTTGTGCGGGACAAAACTTTCCGGCGGGCGTGCCCACAGCGCTTCATCAAGGCGAATCGCCTGCTGCTCATCTTCACAGGCAATCAACACGCGTTTGCCTGCGCGCCAACGTTCTGCGGCAATGTCACACACCAGTTGTTCTACGGCGCTGAGGCCGTCCTGTTGGGTGTCATTGTCCAGAAGGTAGAACGTTGCATTCTTCATATATGGGGCTTCTTGTCGTGGATTTAAATGCAAAGCCGGGTGGCGCTACGCTTACCCGGCCTACGGTTGAGCGACGTTGTAGGCCGGGTAAGGCGAAGCCGCCACCCGGCGTTTAACATCACTCGTCGCCGTTAAAACCCGCGCGGTTCAGCAGGAACTGCGACAGCAGCGCGACCGGACGACCGGTTGCGCCTTTGGCCTTACCGGAGCGCCACGCGGTGCCTGCGATGTCCAGGTGCGCCCAGTTGTACTTGCGGGTGAAGCGCGAGAGGAAGCAGCCTGCGGTAATCGCTCCGCCAGGACGGCCGCCGATGTTCGCCATATCGGCAAAGTTGGATTCCAGCTGATCCTGGAACTCGTCGGCCAGCGGCAGTCGCCATGCGCGGTCGCCAGCCTGCTCGGACGCCCCGATCAGCTCGTGCGCCAGCGGGTTATGGTTCGACATCAGGCCGGTGATGTGGTGGCCCAGCGCGATGACGCAGGCACCGGTCAGGGTTGCCACGTCGATAACCGCTTCCGGCTCGAAGCGTTCCACGTAGGTCAGCACGTCGCACAACACCAGACGGCCTTCGGCGTCGGTGTTGAGCACTTCAACGGTCTGGCCGGACATGGTGGTCAGCACGTCACCTGGACGATAGGCGCGGCCACCAGGCATGTTTTCACAGCCCGCCAGTACGCCGACAACGTTAATCGGCAGCTGGAGTTCGGCGACCATCCGCATGACGCCGTATACCGCTGCCGCGCCGCACATATCGTACTTCATCTCGTCCATGCCTTCGGCAGGCTTGATGGAGATACCGCCGGAGTCAAAGGTCAGGCCTTTACCCACCAGCACCACAGGACGCGCGTCCTCGGACGGGTTGCCTTTATATTCGATGACCGACATCAGGGACTCATTCTGGGAGCCGTTACCGACCGCCAGATATGAATGCATGCCCAGCTCTTTCATCTGCTGTTCGCCGATGACGCGGGTAATGACGTTTTTACTGTAAGCATCTGCTAACTGACGAGCCTGAGAGGCGAGGTATGCAGCGTTGCAGATGTTTGGTGGCATATTGCCCAGATCTTTTGCGGCTTTGATCCCGGCGGCAATTGCCAGACCGTGCTGGATAGCGCGCTCGCCGCTGGTCAGCTCGCGGCGGGTCGGGACGTTAAAGACCATTTTACGCAGCGGGCGACGCGGCTCGCTTTTATTGGTCTTCAGCTGATCAAAGCTGTAGAGGCTCTCTTTTGCGGTCTCGACGGCCTGGCGTACTTTCCAGTAGGTGTTGCGGCCTTTAACGTGCAGTTCGGTCAGGAAGCAAACGGCTTCCATCGAGCCGGTATCATTCAGCGTATTTATTGTTTTTTGAATGACCTGCTTATACTGACGCTCATCCAGCTCGCGTTCTTTACCGCAGCCAATCAGCAGAATACGTTCAGACAGTACGTTCGGCACATGGTGCAGCAACAGCGTCTGCCCAGGTTTGCCTTCCAGTTCGCCACGGCGCAGCAGGGCGCTGATATAGCCGTCACTGATCTTATCGAGTTGCTCGGCGATCGGGGAGAGTCGGCGTGGTTCAAAGACGCCCACAACGATGCAGGCACTCCGCTGTTTCTCCGGGCTACCGCTTTTTACACTGAACTCCATGCACTACGCTCCTGAATCTTAAAGACAACGACGGCTGCTACGGATAGAATTGAAACCTTTCGTAACTCATGTCCGCGGTTGTGGTGACTTCGTGTTAATCTTACGTTACTACGGTTTCGACACGTCATGTAATGAGCTGTATCGCGATTCCGCCGGGTTTTTTAATCTTAGCGATGATTTCGACGACTCAAGAGAATAAATGACGTTTAAGCCATGAAACAAGCTAAATTCCTGCAAAAGACGAGTTTTTACGGGCGTATTTAAAGTGATAATCATAAGATATCTGGTGCGGGAGACGCTGAAGAGCCAACTGGCGATCCTCTTTATCCTTCTTCTGATCTTTTTCTGTCAGAAGCTGGTCAAGATCCTCGGCGCGGCGGTTGACGGCGAAATCCCAACGAATCTGGTGCTTTCCCTGCTGGGGTTAGGCGTGCCGGAAATGGCGCAGCTGATCCTGCCGTTAAGCCTTTTCCTCGGCCTGCTGATGACGCTCGGTAAGCTCTATACCGAAAGTGAAATTACGGTGATGCACGCCTGCGGCTTGAGTAAAGCCGTGCTGGTGAAGGCGGCCATGGTGCTGGCACTGTTCACCGGTATTATTGCTGCTGTGAATGTGATGTGGGCGGGGCCCGCCTCCTCCCGGCATCAGGATGAGGTGCTGGCCGAAGCGAAAGCCAACCCGGGACTCGCCGCGTTAGCGCAAGGGCAGTTCCAGCAGGCCAGCGACGGCAACTCTGTGCTGTTTATCGAAAGCGTGGATGGCAACCGATTTAACGATGTCTTCCTTGCTCAGCTGCGCCCGAAAGGTAACGCTCGCCCCTCTGTGGTGGTGGCGGACTCAGGCCAGCTGTCGCAGCGTAAAGATGGCTCTCAGATCGTGACGCTCAATAAAGGCACACGTTTTGAAGGCACGGCGATGCTGCGCGACTTCCGCATTACCGATTTCCAGAACTATCAGGCGATTGTCGGTCATCAGACCGTTGCGCTCGACCCCACTGATACCGAACAGATGAATATGCGTACCCTGATCGCGACAGACAGCGACCGCGCGCGCGCTGAGCTGCACTGGCGTATCACTCTGGTCTTCACAGTGTTTATGATGGCGCTAATGGTGGTGCCACTGAGTGTGGTGAACCCACGTCAGGGGCGCGTGCTCTCCATGCTGCCCGCCATGCTGCTTTACCTGGTGTTCTTCCTGTTACAAACCTCGATTAAGTCTAACGGTGGCAAAGGTAAGATTGATCCAGCCATCTGGACCTGGGTGGTCAATGGGCTGTATCTGTTGTTGGCAGTGGGGCTTAATGTATGGGATACGGTGCCTGTGCGCAGGATCCGCGCCCGTTTTACGCGTAAAGGAGCCATCTAATGCAGGCATTTGGCGTTCTTGATCGCTATATCGGTAAAACGATTTTTACCACCATCATGATGACGCTTTTCATGCTGGTGTCGCTCTCGGGCATTATCAAATTTGTCGATCAGCTGAAAAAAGCCGGACAGGGCAACTATGACGCGTTGGGCGCGGGGATGTATACCCTGCTCAGCGTGCCAAAAGACGTGCAGATCTTCTTCCCGATGGCGGCTCTGCTGGGGGCGCTGCTGGGTCTGGGGATGCTGGCACAGCGCAGCGAGTTGGTCGTGATGCAGGCGTCAGGCTTCACCCGTATGCAGGTTGCGCTGTCGGTGATGAAAACCGCGATTCCGCTGGTGCTGCTGACCATGGCGATTGGCGAGTGGGTCGCGCCGCAGGGCGAACAGATGGCGCGTAACTATCGTGCGCAGGCCATGTACGGCGGCTCGCTGCTTTCAACGCAGCAGGGGCTGTGGGCGAAAGATGGCAACAACTTCGTCTATATCGAACGTGTGAAAGGTGACGACGAGCTGGGCGGGGTGAGTATTTACGCGTTCAACAACGAGCGCCGCCTGCAGTCGGTTCGTCACGCCTCGTCGGCGAAGTTCGACCACGAGCACAAACAGTGGCGTCTTTCGCAGGTGGATGAATCAAACCTGACCGATCCGAAGCAAATCACCGGTACGCAGACGGTCACTGGCACCTGGAAAACCGACCTGACGCCGGACAAGCTGGGCGTGGTGGCGCTTGATCCTGATGCGCTCTCCATCAGCGGCCTGCATAACTACGTCAAGTACCTGAAGTCGAGTGGCCAGGATGCCGGGCGCTATCAGCTCAATATGTGGAGCAAAATCTTCCAGCCGCTGTCGGTGGCGGTAATGATGCTGATGGCCTTGTCATTTATCTTTGGCCCGCTGCGTAGCGTGCCGATGGGCGTGCGTGTGGTCACCGGGATCAGCTTTGGTTTCGTGTTCTACGTGCTTGACCAGATCTTTGGTCCGTTGACGCTGGTATACGGCATCCCGCCCATCATCGGTGCGCTGCTGCCAAGCGCCAGCTTCTTGCTGATCAGTCTCTGGATGTTGCTGAGACGCTCCTGATAACGCGGCTTTCTCGCTCCCGGATCCCCGGGAGCGAAGCTAATCTCCTGTTTCACCCCGCACTTTTTCTCACAACCTTCCACGCCTCGCCGCGAATTTGAGTATTATTGAGCCATAACGTCGTGAAGGGATCCTCTATGAAGCAAATTCGAATGCTGGCCCAGTATTACGTCGATCTGATGATGAAGCTCGGGCTGGTGCGTTTCTCCATGCTGCTGGCTTTGGCACTGGTCGTCCTGGCAATTGTGGTGCAAATGGCCGTGACCATGGTTCTGCATGGCCAGGTCGAGAGCATCGACGTCATCCGCTCCATTTTCTTTGGCCTGTTAATTACGCCGTGGGCGGTCTATTTCCTCTCTGTGGTGGTGGAACAACTGGAGGAGTCTCGCCAGCGCCTGTCAAAGCTGGTTGATAAGCTGGAGGAGATGCGCGAGCGCGATCTTAAGCTCAACGTCCAGCTCAAAGACAATATCGCCCAGTTAAATCAGGAAATTACTGACCGCGAGAAGGCCGAAGCCGAGCGTCAGACCACGCTTGAGCAGCTCAAAATTGAGATGAAGGAGCGCGAAGTTACGCAGATCCAGCTCGAGCAGCAATCCTCTTTCCTGCGCTCTTTCCTTGATGCCTCGCCGGATCTGGTGTTCTACCGAAACGAAGATAAAGAGTTCTCCGGCTGTAACCGCGCGATGGAGCTGCTGACCGGGAAAAGTGAAAAACAGCTGGTGAACCTGAAGCCGCAGGATGTTTACTCCGAAGAGGCGGCCGCCAAGGTGATGGAGACCGACGAAAAGGTGTTCCGCCACAACGTTTCACTGACCTACGAACAGTGGCTGGACTACCCGGACGGGCGTAAGGCCTGCTTTGAGATCCGCAAGGTGCCGTACTACGACCGCGTGGGTAAACGTCACGGTCTGATGGGCTTTGGTCGCGATATCACCGAGCGTAAGCGCTATCAGGACGCGCTGGAGCGCGCCAGCCGCGATAAGACCACCTTTATCTCCACCATCAGCCACGAGCTGCGTACGCCGCTCAACGGTATTGTGGGGCTGAGCCGTATTTTGCTCGACACCGACCTGACCGCTGAGCAGGAAAAATACCTTAAAACGATCCACGTTTCGGCGGTTACGCTGGGCAATATCTTCAACGATATTATTGACATGGATAAGATGGAGCGTCGCAAGGTGCAGCTCGATAACCAGCCGGTAGACTTCACCGGCTTCCTGGCAGACCTGGAAAACCTCTCCGGCCTTCAGGCGCAGCAAAAAGGGCTGAGCTTCGTGATGGAGCCAACCCTGCCGTTGCCGCATAAAGTGGTGACGGACGGCACGCGCCTGCGGCAGATCCTGTGGAACCTCATCAGCAACGCGGTGAAATTTACCCCGCACGGGGGCCGGGTCGCGGTGCGTATTCGCAATGAAGAAGGGGATATGCTGCGCTTTGAGGTAGAAGACTCGGGGATCGGCATCCCGCAGGAGGAGCAGGATAAAATCTTTGCTATGTATTATCAGGTCAAAGACAGCCAGGGCGGCAAGCCCGCGACGGGTACCGGCATTGGTCTGGCCGTCTCAAAACGACTGGCGAAGAGCATGGGAGGGGATATCACCGTCTCCAGCCAGCCGGGTAAAGGCTCGACCTTCACCCTGACGGTCCATGCGCCAGCGGTGGCCGAAGAGGTCGAAGACACATTTGAGAGTGACGATATGCCGCTGCCGGCGCTGCACGTTTTACTGGTGGAAGACATCGAGCTGAACGTGATTGTCGCCCGCTCGGTGCTGGAGAAACTCGGTAACAGCGTGGACGTCGCCATGACCGGTAAAGCCGCGCTGGAGATGTTCACACCGGGGGAATATGACCTCGTTCTGCTGGATATCCAGCTGCCGGACATGACCGGCCTGGACATCTCCCGCGAGCTGACTCGCACCTATGCGGCGGAAGATCTGCCTCCGCTGGTTGCGCTGACGGCGAACGTGCTGAAGGATAAAAAAGAGTACCTCGATGCCGGTATGGATGATGTGCTCAGCAAGCCGCTGGCGGTGCCTGCCCTGACCGCCATGATCAAGAAGTTCTGGGATACCCGAGATGAAGAGGAGAGCACCATGACGTCTGTTGATAGCGCGAAAGCCCAAACGATACTGGATACTGCCATGCTGGAGCAGTATATCGATTTGGTCGGACCTAAGCTGATTACCGATGGCCTGGCCATATTTGAGAAAATGATGCCGGGCTATCTGAGCGTGCTCGAGTCCAACCTGACCGCGCGGGATCAAAAAGGCATTGTCGAGGAAGGGCATAAAATCAAAGGTGCCGCCGGTTCGGTCGGCCTGCGCCATCTGCAGCAGCTCGGCCAGCAGATCCAGTCGCCGGATCTTCCTGCCTGGGAAGATAATGTGGCTGAATGGGTTGAAGAGATGAAACAGGAGTGGCAAAACGATGTGGCGGTGCTGAAAGCCTGGGTGGACGCCAGAAAAAAATGACCCCGGCTTAACCGGGGTGCGCGAATACTGCGCCAACACCAGGGAAATCGTGGCTGCGCCGGATTTTTTGTGTTGTTTTCGCATGGACGCCGCCTGAATATTTAGGCCGCACGCAGATAAGATAGCAAATCTTAAATGATTTGTTACATGAATCAGTGAAATGTGTGAAGCATAGCGTTTTAATCAAAATTATTAATGTGCTTCAGTACGTTGCAAAGAAGGATCCTCAAGATGAAAAAAATAGGTGTCGTGCTGAGTGGCTGCGGTGTTTACGACGGTTCGGAGATCCATGAAGCGGTATTAACCCTTCTGGCGCTCTCCCGCCAGGGCGCGGAGGTGGTCTGCTTCGCGCCGGATAAAAGCCAGGCGGATGTGATCAATCATCTCACCGGCGAACCGATGGCGGAAAGCCGTAACGTGCTGATTGAAGCGGCGCGCATCGCCCGCGGGGATATTCATCCGCTGGGGCAGGCAGACGCGTCACAGCTCGACGCATTAATCGTGCCGGGAGGCTTTGGTGCGGCCAAAAATCTCAGCACCTTTGCTGCCCAGGGGGCAGAGTGCCATGTTGATCCCGATTTACGCTCCCTCGCCAGGGCAATGCATGCGGCGGGTAAACCGCTGGGCTTTATCTGTATTGCGCCCGCGATGCTGCCGAAAATCTTTGATTTCCCGCTGCGTCTGACCATCGGGACCGATATCGATACGGCCGACCTTATCGAAGAGATGGGGGGCGAACATGTTCCTTGCCCGGTGGACGACATTGTGGTCGATGAAGAGAACAAGATTATCACCACGCCCGCGTACATGCTGGCGCAGAGTATCGCTGAGGCCGCCACGGGCATTGATAAGCTGGTGGACCGGGTGCTGGTTCTGAGCGAATGAAGCGCAAATGGGGAGCAGGCGCATGGGTGAAACGCATCCTGGTGCGCATCGTGGTGGTGCTGGCGGTATTCTGGGGTGGCGGGATTGCCCTGTTCAGCATCGTACCGGTGCCTTTCTCCGCCGTCATGGTCGAACGGCAGCTGAGTGCCTGGCTCACCGGGGATTTTGGCTACGTTGCACACGCTGACTGGGTGAGCACGGAGTCGATTTCGCCGTGGATGGGGCTGGCGGTGATGGCGGCAGAAGATCAGAAATTCCCGGAGCACTGGGGTTTTGACGTGGCGGCGATCGAAAAGGCGCTTGCTCATAACGAACGCCATGAGAACCGGGTGCGCGGCGCATCGACGATATCGCAGCAAACCGCGAAAAATCTCTTTTTGTGGGATGGCCGCAGTTGGGTGAGAAAAGGGCTGGAGGCCGGGCTGACGCTGGGCATTGAAACGGTCTGGAGTAAAAAGCGCATTTTGACCGTCTATCTCAATATCGCAGAATTCGGTGACGGCGTGTTTGGCGTGGAGGCCGCTTCACAACGTTATTTCAATAAGCCCGCGAGCCGGTTAAGTATGTCTGAAGCAGCGCTGCTGGCTGCCGTCCTGCCGAATCCGATCCGCTTTAAAGCAAACGCGCCGACAGGGTATGTGCGCAGCCGTCAGGCGTGGATCATGCGGCAGATGCGCCAGCTGGGTGGGGAAGGGTTTATGGAGCGTAACAAGCTTATGTAGGGCGGGGCAGCATCGCGCCACCCGCCTTTGCGCTGAGGGTTAGTCTTCGTCAAACCCAGCGTTAAACAGGGCAATCACCGCGGCCAGCGCTTCTTCTTCCTGCGGGCCGGTGGCCTCCACCTCAATCTGACGACCTTTGGCAGAATCCAGCATCAGCAACGCAATCACGCTGTTGGCTTCTGCCTCGGTCCCCTCATCGTTGCGCAGCAACACCTCTGCGTCAAAGCCCTGCATCAGTTCAAACAGCTTCATCGCCGGACGGGCGTGCATACCCAGCTTATTGGTGATCTCAACGGTCTGTTTTACGGTCATGTTTTACGTTTTTCCAGCGTGCGATGACGGGACTGAACGTTCTTGCCGCGTGAGCGGAAGTAATCGGCCAGCTGCTCGGCAATATAAACCGAGCGATGTTTACCGCCGGTACAGCCAATCGCCACCGTCAGGTAGCTACGGTTGTTGGTCTCCAGCATAGGTAACCATAGCTCAAGGTAGCTTCGCGTCTGGTAGATAAAATTGTGAACTTCTGTGTGTCTGTCGAGGAACGCCGCGACGGGCTTATCCAGACCGGTCATTGGACGCAGCTTGGGATCCCAGTGGGGGTTCGGCAGGAATCGCACGTCGAAGACATAATCCGCGTCGATCGGAATACCGTGCTTAAAGCCGAAGGATTCGAATACCATTGTCAGTTCACGCTCGCGTTTGCCCAGTAGACGGGTACGCAGCATCTCTGCCAGCTCGTGGACGGACATTTCGGAGGTGTCGACAATCAGATCGGCGCGGGAGCGCAGCGGCTCCAGCAGGTCGCTCTCCTGATCGATGGCGCTTTCCAGGGAGAGATTTTTACTGGAGAGTGGGTGCAAACGACGCGTGTCGCTGTAGCGACGGATCAGCGTGTTACGGTCGGCGTCAAGGAACAGCAACTGAGGCGAGAAAGCCTCCGGCAGGTTGCTCATCGCCTGCTCAAACACTTCCGGCGACTCTGGCATGTTGCGGACGTCGATACTCACTGCCGCCGAGATCTGCCTGTCCGCGAGCGTTTGAGCCAGCTCGGGCAAGAGCACCACCGGCAGGTTATCTACGCAGTAAAAGCCCATATCTTCCAGCGCGCGCAGGGCGACGGATTTCCCCGACCCTGAACGACCGCTGACGATCATCAACACCATGTTCCGTTTCTCCTCAGGGCAACAGATGTGAAGGCCATCTCCCGGTTATGCATCATCCTGATTGCCTTCTGCTTCAGTGATAATTTGATACAGCTCCTCATCACTTTGGGCTGAGCGCAGTCGACGGCAAATGGTTTTATCGGCCAGCCGCTTAGCAACCAGTGACAGCGTATGCAGATGGGTTTTCGTCTGATCGGCTGGCACCAGCAGGGCGAAGAGGAGATCGACCGGCTGATTATCAATGGCATCGAACGCGATGGGCGTTTCGAGCTGCACAAACACGCCGACGGCACGCAGGGTGTCTTCTTCCAGCTTGCCGTGCGGGATCGCGATGCCGTTGCCGATACCGGTACTGCCCATTTTTTCACGGGTCAGAATCGCTTCAAATACCAGCTGCGGCGGCAGGCCCAACTGCTTTGCGGCCAGCTCACTGATAATCTCCAGCGCACGTTTCTTGCTCTGGCAGTGAACGCCACTGCGGGTACATTCCTGGATCAGGACATTGCTCAATTGAAGAGCGGAATCGTTGTTCATCATAATTTCACCTAAGCGCTAACTGTACAAATGGCCTGTTGTGTTTCACAACAGGCCTTCCTGCACCCGTTAACTGCCCGGACAATTAGTGTTGTTTCAGTTTATCTTTATGTTTATTGAGCTGTCGTGCAAGCTTATCAATCAAGCCGTCGATAGCCGCGTACATGTCTTGCCCTTCCGCACTCGCATGCAGTTCACCCCCGTTTACGTGCAGGGTGGCATCCGAGATATGAGTCACTTTCTCCACTTTCAACACAATATAGACCTGGTTGATCCTTTCGAAATACTGCTCTAATTTCGCGAACTTCGTGTTCAGGAAATCGCGCAGGGCCTCAGTAATTTCGACGTTTTGTCCAGTGATGTTGAGCTGCATAGTGTCTTCCTTATCGGTTGAGTCAGACCAGTTGTTTACGCTGGTTAGACGGCGGAATGGATAAAGACTCTCGGTACTTCGCAACGGTACGACGAGCCACCATAATACCCTGATCGGAGAGAAGGGTGGTCAACTTACTGTCGCTCAGTGGCTTCGCGGGGTTTTCCGCGGCGATCAACTTCTTCACCAGTGCACGGATTGCCGTTGACGAGGCTTCGCCGCCGCCTTCGGTATTCACATGGCTGGAGAAGAAATACTTAAGCTCAAAAATACCGCGTGGGCTGTGCA
This sequence comes from Enterobacter sp. 2VL, assembly GCF_005503595.1. NCBI lineage: Bacteria > Pseudomonadati > Pseudomonadota > Gammaproteobacteria > Enterobacterales > Enterobacteriaceae > Enterobacter > Enterobacter sp. 2VL. The sequence goes on along the minus strand of NZ_SCNE01000007.1, from coordinate 95,713 downwards.
GATACTTCTGCGTGGTCACACGGGAAATGGTTGATTCATGCATCTCGACGGCCTGGGCGATATCCGCCAGCACCATCGGCTTCATAAATTCTTCGCCCTGTTCGAAGAACGCCTGCTGCTGCTCGACAATACAGCGGCTTACGCGCAGTAGCGTATCATTTCGGCTCTCCAGACTTTTGATTAACCATCGCGCTTCCTGAAGGTTGCTACGAATATATTGATTGTCGGAGTCGTTGCGAACGCTGGTGCACATGGAGGCGTACTGCTGGTTAATTTGCAAACGAGGGATGCTGTCTGAATTCAGTTCAACCACCCAGCGACCGTTATGCTTTCGCACCAGCACATCAGGGATCACGTATTCCGGTTCGCTGGTCTGGATCGACTGGCCGGGGCGCGGATCGAGGGACTGAATGACATTCACCGCCTCTTTCAGCACCTCTTCTTTCAGACGCGTGACGCGCATCAGCGAACGGAAGTCATGGTTGGCGAGCAGATCCAGATGATCGCTGATGATTAAGCGGGCTTCGTCGATCCACGGCGTCTCTTTGGCGAACTGCGAAAGCTGGATAAGCAGGCAGTCGCGCAGATCTTTCGCCGCCACACCGACCGGGTCGAAGCGCTGGATGCGCTTTAACACGGCTTCAATTTCTTCCAGCTCAACGTCTTCGTCGCCGATGCTTTCCAGAATGTCGTCCAGCGTGACGGTCAGATAGCCTGTGTCATCCACGGCATCGACAATGGAGGTCGCAATGGCGCGATCGGTATCGGAGAACGGCGTAAGCTCCACCTGCCACATCAGGTAATCCTGCAGAGACTGGGTGGTTTCGCCCTGGTAGACCGGCAGCTCGTCGTCCTGGTAGTCTGCACGCGTTCCGGAAGGGGTACCGGCGGTGTAGAGTTCATCCCAGCTGGCATCCAGCGGAAGCTCGTCCGGCATCTCTTTTTGTTCGAGCGCCTCAACGGTGTCGAGCATTTCTGCGTCTTGCGTTTGCTGGGTGTCTACCTCGTCATGAAGATCGGTTTGCTCCAGCAACGGATTGCTGTCCAGCGCCTGCTGGAGCTCCTGCTGAAGTTCTAACGTGGACAGCTGCAGCAGACGGATCGCCTGCTGGAGCTGCGGCGTCATCGCCAGTTGCTGGCTCAGCCTTAATTGCAAACCTTGCTTCATATTCAGAGCATTTTTCTCCGGTTCGGCGCTACGTTGCCTCTACCCTATCAGAGTCTGAAGTCTTCCCCAAGGTACACGCGCTTAACATGCTCATCCTGGAGGATTTGCTGCGGCGTACCGTGGGCAATCAGATGGCCCTGGCTAACAATGTAGGCGCGTTCGCAGACGGCCAGCGTTTCACGGACGTTATGGTCAGTGATGAGTACGCCAAGCCCGCTATCGCGCAGGTGCTCAATAATGCGTTTGATATCAATAACGGAAATGGGGTCAACGCCCGCGAAAGGTTCATCAAGCAGGATGAATTTCGGGTTAGCGGCCAGCGCACGTGCAATCTCAACGCGGCGACGTTCACCGCCAGAGAGCGCCTGACCGAGGCTGTCGCGAAGATGTTCAATGTGGAACTCTTCCATCAGCTCGTTCGCGCGGTCGGTGCGCTGCTCGCTGGTCAGATCGTCACGGATCTGCAGCACGGCCATCAGGTTATCGAAGACGCTTAAGCGACGGAAGATTGACGCTTCCTGCGGCAGGTAGCCGATACCACGGCGCGCACGCGCGTGCAGCGGCAGCAGGCTGATGTCTTCATCGTCGATGATAATGTTACCTGCATCGCGCGGCACAATACCGACCACCATGTAGAAGGTGGTGGTTTTACCTGCACCGTTAGGGCCAAGCAGGCCCACAATTTCGCCGGAGTTGACGGTCAGACTGACATCTTCGACGACGCGGCGGCCTTTATACGCTTTCGCGAGGTTTTTAGCAGTTAATGTTGCCATAACGAATTAGTTACTCTTCTTCTGTGCCGGGGCCTGGCCTTTGCCTTTATCCTGCAGCTGCGAAGGCACAAGCACGGTGGTGACGCGTTTCCCTTTCTCGCTGGTGGCCTGCATTTTCTGCTCTTTCACCAGGTAGGTGATCTTGTCGCCGGTAATGTTGCTGTCCAGCTGTTCCAGATAGGCGTTACCGGTCAGGATAACCAGATCCTTCGCCAGCTCGTAATGCATATGCGAGGCGCGGCCTTTTACCGGTTTGCCGTTGTCCTGCATCTGGTAGAAGGTGGCAGGGTTACCGTAACCATCAATGATCTCTTTACCCTGCTCGCCGCCAGGGCGGGTGACCACCACTTTGTCGGCGTTAATTTTAATGGTGCCCTGGGTCATGACGACGTTGCCCGTAAAGGTGACGACGTTACCCTGCATATCAAGCGACTGGGCGTCAGACTCGATATGGATCGGCTGTTCGGTATCGCCAGTCACAGCGAGCGCGGGAAGACTGGCGGCCAGCAGTGCGCTGGCGATAAGTACTTTAAGGCTGAGTTTGTTTGTTTTGAATTTCATAGGAGGTTCTAACCTTTTCAATCAGCTCGGCGTTTTTGCTGCGTAAGTTCCCGCGCATTCTCAAACCGCTGGAATTAAATGTCGTGCCGTACAATGTGACCAGATCCTGAGATGTCACGTCCTGGGTAACCAGGTTGATCTGGGCGTTATCCGTGGTAATTCTGCGCAGTTGAGCATCAGCGGTCAGGGCGATGACCTCAACATGGCCATACAGATAAAGCATACGGTCATTCGTCAGTTTTGCGCGGTCAGACTTGATTGACCACGTCGGGACTTTATCCGTATCAAAAGTGGTCATCACCGGTTTGGTAAACCACGAGACCCCATCATCTGAAAAATATTCAACGTGCTGGGCAATCAGGCGATAGTTCAGCGCACCTTCCGGGCTATATACCACGGTATCGCTGTGATCGCTTTTGTAGGTTGGATCGCTTGTGTTGACCGTATCCGGTTGCGTATCGTCACGGTCAGCGAGATTCACGCCAATCAGTACCAGTACGACAAGCGTCAGCAGAATGATAACCCAACGTCTGGTTTTACTCATATCGATTGCCCTTTGGCCTCATCAAGCTTGCCCTGCGCCAGCAGAAGCAGATCGCAGACTTCACGTACGGCACCGCGGCCACCGTTAATGTGAGTAACATAGTCAGCGCGCGGAATAAGCAGCGGATGGGCGTCGGCAACGGCGATACTCAGCCCCACCTCTGACATGACCGGCCAGTCAATCAAATCGTCGCCCACGTAGGCAACGTTTTCCGGCGCGACAGCCAGTTTCCCCAGTAAATCCCTGAAGGCCATCATTTTGTCAGACTGCCCCTGATAGAGGTGGGTAATCCCCAGCGTTTCGCAGCGATCTTCTACCAGTTTAGCTTTCCGTCCTGTGATGATAGCAACTTCAATGCCCGACGTGAGGGCACAGCGAATGCCGTAGCCGTCGCGTACGTTAAATGCTTTCAGCTCTTCGCCGTTATTGCCCATATAAATCAGGCCGTCGGAGAGCACACCGTCCACATCGAGGATCAACAGGCGAATATTTTCCGCCTTTGCCATCATGTGGGTACTGACCGGGCCATAACAGGTTGCAAGGGATGCACCCGCATTACTCATTGTCTTATCCTTCATTACACTACGCCCGCGCGCAGCAGATCATGCATATGTACCACACCCAGCAGTTGGTCGCCATCGGCAACCATCACTGAGGTAATATGACGGGACTGCATCAGGTTGAGCACTTCAACCGCCAGCGTGCCGGGACGCACGCGGATGCCGCCTGACGTCATGACGTCGGCAATGCCCAGCGTGCGGACATCCACACCCATATCAAACACGCGGCGCAAGTCGCCATCGGTGAAGATCCCCTGGATTTTCATCAGGTCATCGCAGATAACCGTCATCCCCAGATTTTTTCGCGTGATTTCCAGTAACGCATCGCGCAGCGAGGCCTCTTTGCTTACGTGAGGGATCTCGTCGCCGGTGTGCATAATATCGTTGACCCGCAGCAGCAGCTTACGCCCCAGCGCGCCTCCGGGATGAGAAAGGGCGAAATCTTCGGGCGTAAAGCCGCGTGCTTCCAGTAGCGCAACGGCAAGCGCGTCGCCCATGACTAACGCCGCGGTGGTGCTAGAGGTCGGTGCCAGACCCAGCGGGCAGGCTTCTTTCGGCACTTTCACGCACAGGTGGATATCGGCGGCGCGCGCCATGCTGCTCTCCGGACGGCTGGTCATGCAAATCAGGGGCACCTGCAGCCGCTTCAGAACCGGGATCAGCGCTAAAATCTCGTTGGACTCGCCCGAGTTCGACAGGGCGATCACGACGTCCTGCGGCGTGACCATACCCAGGTCGCCGTGTGCGGCCTCACCAGGATGGACAAAAAAGGACGAGGTGCCGGTGCTGGCAAAGGTCGCCGCCATTTTGCGCCCAATGTGGCCGGATTTGCCCATACCCATCACCACGACTTTACCGGCACAGTAGAACATCTTCTCACAGGCCAGACTAAAATCCTGATTAATGTACTGATCTAACTGCGCCAGGCCTTCACGTTCAATCTCCAGAACGTCTTTACCTGCTTTCTGAAAGTCAAAACCCGGCTGCAATTCTATTTGCGACATAATGCGTTTCCGTTTACCCAGAGAGAAGAGGCGAAAGCCAGTACAGCATCGCCATCCATACGATAAAACCACCCGTCAGCAGCGCGCCTGCGCCTTTACCAATCTGTCGTTGCTTGCGCCAGCAGAGCAGGGCAAATATCACGCTCACCAGCAGCATCACGCCGTAATCGCGCGAGAAGACCATCGGGTTAAACGGCCCCGGCGCAATCAGCGCCGGCAAACCCGTGACAATCGCGATATTGAAAATGTTCGAGCCGATGATATTGCCTATCGCGATATCATCTTCGCCTTTACGCGCGCCCGCAATGGCGGTGGCGAGTTCCGGCAAGCTGGTCCCGATGGCGATCACCGTCAGGCCAATTGTCAGTTCGCTCATCGCGAAGTAATTTGCCAGCACGGTCGCGTTATCCACCACCATACGCGTGGCCATTGGCATGATGATCAGCGCGACGCCCAGCCACAGCAGGGCGACGGGTAACGTCCCCTCACGCGGCAGTTCAGCGACGTGCTCACGCGTGAGGGTGTCATTTCCTTGTTTCTCGGCGTTACGGGCAATTTTAACGCTATACAGCAGCCAAATCGCGGCCAGCGCGAGCAGGAAAATGCCGTCATCAATGCTCAACACACCGTCGTGCAGCACGTAGCCAGCCAGCAGGCTTACGACTAACATTAGCGGCAGTTCGCGGCGCAGAACATCAGAATGTACGCGAAATGGATGCAGCAGGGCGGCTAAGCCTAAAATGAGTAAAATGTTGACGATGTTTGAGCCAATCGCCGTGCCAATCGCCAGATCAACCTGGCCATGCAGCGATGCCGAGACCGAAACGATGATTTCCGGAAGAGAGGTTCCGACGCTAACCACCGTCATCCCAATGACGATAGGCGGGACGCCCATCAACCGGCACAGGATTGATGCGGCAAACACCAAACGGTCAGCACTGTAGACCACCAAAAGTAAACCAATAATTAACAGTGCTGTTGCTAAAAGCATCAAAAGTCCTTTCTTCAGGTATACTCGCCGGTCCACCGCGCAAAAATTATTGTGGGCGCTGCATACAGTCTGAGGCGTAACGAATTCCTAATTTTGACTTTATGCGCCGGAAAAGTAAAACAAATGCCAGCTTTCGCTAACCTCCACGGCTAATATTCTGTAAAAATGTGGGGTTTAGGGCTGATTTAGGCTTCATGCAAACGTGAAGCACGGTAAGAAAGGAACCATAAATGAGCCAAACGATGGCGAATTTAGTCGATGTCCGTGGCGTCAGTTTCTCTCGCGGCAACCGATTGATATTTGAAGATATTTCTCTGACTGTCCCGCGAGGCAAGATCACTGCCATCATGGGGCCATCCGGGATCGGTAAAACGACGCTGCTGCGGTTGATCGGTGGGCAAATTCCACCTGACGGCGGCGAAATCCTCTTCGACGGTGAAAACGTCCCGGCGATGTCACGTTCGCGTTTGTATACTGTCCGCAAACGGATGAGCATGCTTTTTCAGTCCGGGGCGCTGTTCACCGATATGAACGTCTTTGATAACGTAGCCTATCCGCTGCGTGAGCATACGAGCCTGCCGCCTGAGTTGCTGAAAAGCACGGTGATGATGAAGCTTGAGGCCGTTGGGCTTCGCGGAGCCGCCAAATTAATGCCGTCGGAGCTGTCTGGTGGGATGGCCCGCCGTGCCGCATTAGCGCGCGCTATCGCCTTAGAGCCTGATTTGATCATGTTCGACGAGCCGTTTGTCGGACAGGACCCCATTACCATGGGCGTGCTGGTGAAGTTAATTTCTGAGTTAAACAGCGCGCTCGGTGTAACCTGCATCGTGGTGTCACACGACGTGCCGGAAGTGCTGAGCATTGCTGATTACGCCTACATAGTGGCAGACAAAAGGATCGTCGCGCACGGCAGCGCTCAGGCGCTGCAGGAAAATTGCGATCCGCGCGTGCGGCAGTTCCTCGACGGTATTGCGGACGGGCCTGTCCCGTTCCACTATCCGGCGGGTGATTATCGTGACGATTTACTGGGAATAGGGAGTTAAGCCACTCATGCTGTTAAATGCGTTGGCCGCTCTTGGACACCGTGGCATAAAAACCATCAGGACGTTCGGGCGTGCCGGATTGATGTTATTCAACGCGCTGGTCGGCAAACCGGAATTCCGCAAGCATGCGCCGCTGCTGGTGCGGCAGCTCTATAACGTCGGCGTACTGTCGATGGTTATCATCATCGTTTCCGGTCTGTTTATCGGCATGGTGCTTGGGCTGCAGGGTTACCTGGTTTTGACGACCTACAGTGCGGAAACGAGCCTCGGGATGCTGGTGGCCCTGTCCCTGCTGCGTGAGCTCGGGCCGGTGGTGGCCGCGTTGCTGTTTGCCGGACGTGCCGGCTCGGCATTAACCGCCGAAATTGGCCTGATGCGCGCCACCGAGCAGCTCTCCAGCATGGAGATGATGGCGGTCGATCCGCTGCGCCGCGTGATCTCTCCCCGCTTCTGGGCGGGAGTCATTTCGTTACCGCTGCTGACTATTCTTTTTGTCGCCGTCGGGATTTGGGGCGGTTCGCTGGTCGGCGTGCACTGGAAAGGGATCGACGCCGGGTTCTTCTGGTCCGCGATGCAGGACGCCATCGACCTGCGGATGGATCTGATCAACTGCCTGATTAAGAGCCTGGTATTTGCCGTTACGGTTACCTGGATTGCGTTGTTCAATGGTTACGACGCAATCCCTACGTCGGCGGGCATTAGCCGCGCGACAACACGTACTGTCGTTCATTCGTCGCTGGCCGTACTGGGTCTGGATTTTGTGCTCACCGCACTGATGTTTGGGAATTGAGTTCATGCAAACGAGAAAAAATGAAATTTGGGTCGGCGTATTTCTGCTTCTGGCGCTTCTGGCAGCACTCTTCATCTGCCTGCGAGCGGCGGATATCACCTCTATCCGGACTGAACCGACTTACCGTGTTTATGCCACCTTCGATAACATCGGCGGCCTGAAAGCGCGTTCACCGATCCGCATCGGTGGCGTGGTGATTGGCCGCGTGGCGGATATCACGCTTGACGAGAAAACCTATCTGCCGCGCGTCGCGATGGATATCGAAGAGCGTTACAACCACATTCCCGATACCAGTTCGCTTTCCATTCGTACCTCGGGGCTGCTGGGTGAACAATATCTGGCACTTAACGTTGGTTTCGAAGATCCCGAGCTGGGAACGACTATCCTTAAAGATGGCAGCGTGATTCAGGATACGAAATCCGCCATGGTGCTGGAGGATATGATTGGTCAATTCCTTTACAACAGTAAAGGGGATGATAAAAAGTCTGACGCTGCCCCTGCGCAGAGTGAGGACCCTACCAATGTCGCACCGACGCCTGGTGCAGCGAATTAATATCAGGAGAAGTCATTCATGTTTAAACGACTATTAATGGTTGCCATGCTGGTCATCGCCCCTCTTACCGCAGCCCACGCGGCGGATCAGAGCAACCCGTACAAACTGATGGATGAGGCCGCGAAGAAAACCTTCGATCGTCTTAAAAACGAACAGCCAAAAATTCGCGCCAACCCTGACTATCTTCGCGATGTGGTCGATCAGGAACTGCTGCCGTACGTGCAGATCAAATACGCGGGTGCGCTGGTGCTGGGTCGCTATTACAAAGATGCTACCCCTGCGCAGCGTGAAGCCTACTTTGCCGCATTCCGTGAATACCTGAAGCAGGCATATGGTCAGGCGCTGGCGATGTACCACGGCCAGACGTACCAGATCGCCCCGGAGCAACCGCTGGGTGATGCCACGATTGTGCCTATTCGTGTCACTATCATCGATCCCAATGGCCGTCCGCCGGTTCGCCTGGATTTCCAGTGGCGTAAAAACAGCCAGACCGGTAACTGGCAGGCCTATGACATGATCGCCGAAGGCGTAAGCATGATCACCACTAAACAGAACGAGTGGAGCGATCTGCTGCGCACCAAGGGCATTGATGGCCTGACTGCACAGCTTCAGTCTATCTCTCGTCAGAAAATTTCCCTGGACGAGAAGAAGTAATGACGCAGCAACTTAGCTGGTCGCGTGAAGGTGAAACGTTGAAGCTTAAGGGTGAGCTGGACCAGGATCTGCTCAACCCGCTTTGGGACGCGCGCGATGACGCGATGAAGGGCGTGACGCTGATTGATTTGAACAGCGTCACCCGCGTGGATACCGCCGGTGTTGCGATGCTGGCACATCTTGTCGCCGTAGGGAAAAAGCACGGAACGCAAGTCCGGCTTGCTGGCGCGAGCGACAATGTTGTGACCCTTGCGCAGCTCTACAATTTGCCCGACGACGTTTTACCTCGCTAACATTTTCAGTGCGTTACTTCCGAAAGCCCCGACAGTTTCACCGTCGGGGCTTTTTGCTTGTTTAAGACAACGCCACTTTGCTCTAAGATGTTGGGCTTGTTTTCACAATCAGATGATAAAGACCCCATGGAAAATAATGAAATCCAGACTGTGCTGATGAATGCACTCTCCCTTCAGGAAGCCCACGTCTCTGGCGATGGCAGTCACTTCCAGGTTATTGCTGTGGGTGAGATCTTCGACGGTATGAGTCGTGTGAAGAAACAGCAGGCTGTGTATGCGCCGCTGATGGAATACATTGCGGACAACCGCATCCACGCCCTGTCGATTAAAGCGTTCACCCCGCAAGAGTGGGCACGCGATCGCAAACTAAACGGTTTCTAAGCTGCGGGCGACAGCCCGCAGCACGGTTGAATTTATAAGAGAGCAAACAATGGACAAATTTCGTGTACAGGGGCCAACGCGTCTCCAGGGCGAAGTCACTATTTCCGGCGCCAAAAACGCCGCGCTGCCTATCCTCTTTGCGGCGCTGCTCGCCGAAGAGCCGGTAGAGATCCAGAACGTACCGAAGCTGAAAGATATCGACACGACCATGAAGTTGCTTGCTCAACTGGGTACTAAGGTGGAGCGCAATGGTTCCGTCTGGATCGACGCCAGCCAGGTTAACAACTTCTCCGCGCCCTATGATCTGGTGAAAACCATGCGTGCCTCCATCTGGGCGCTTGGTCCGCTGGTGGCGCGTTTTGGCCAGGGACAGGTTTCCCTGCCGGGCGGCTGCGCGATTGGTGCTCGTCCGGTCGATCTGCACATCTTTGGCTTAGAGAAGCTGGGCGCAGAGATCAAGCTTGAAGAAGGTTACGTTAAGGCATCCGTGAACGGTCGTCTGAAAGGCGCGCACATCGTCATGGACAAAGTGAGCGTGGGCGCAACGGTGACCATTATGTCTGCGGCAACGCTGGCGGAAGGCACCACCATCATCGAAAACGCCGCACGCGAGCCGGAAATTGTGGATACCGCAAACTTCCTCGTGGCGCTGGGCGCGAAAATTTCAGGTCAGGGCACCGATCGCATCACCATTGAGGGCGTAGAGCGCCTGGGCGGCGGCGTGTACCGCGTGCTGCCGGACCGTATCGAAACCGGTACCTTCCTGGTGGCCGCTGCGATTTCCGGCGGGAAAATCACCTGCCGCAATGCACAGCCAGATACTCTGGACGCCGTGCTGGCGAAACTGCGTGATGCGGGCGCCGATATCGAAATTGGTGAAGACTGGATCAGCCTGGACATGCACGGCAATCGCCCTAAAGCGGTCAACGTGCGTACCGCTCCGCACCCGGCTTTCCCGACCGATATGCAGGCGCAGTTCACCCTGCTGAACCTGGTGGCCGAAGGGACGGGCTTTATTACCGAGACCATCTTTGAAAACCGCTTTATGCACGTACCGGAACTGATCCGTATGGGCGCGCATGCGGAAATCGAAAGCAATACGGTGATCTGCCACGGCGTTGAAAAACTGTCTGGTGCGCAGGTGATGGCAACCGATCTGCGTGCGTCTGCAAGCCTGGTGCTGGCAGGTTGTATTGCGGAAGGGACTACCGTTGTCGATCGTATCTACCATATCGATCGCGGCTATGAGCGTATTGAAGATAAACTGCGCGCGCTGGGTGCAAATATCGAGCGTGTGAAGGGCGAGTAATCGTTCCGGCAGCCCCCTGCCAGAGATGGTCGGGGGATTGCTGTTCCTGTCAAAATGCGCGTGTTACCTCAACAGCGCTTCACGTCGTTTTTTTCTGGCGCATCATGCGCGTTCTGTCGATAAACTCATGGGTAACGGGATCGTGGTAGCGTGAAGGCCAGATTACCCACGGCTGGGTGTCCAGCGCGGTGGCGATAATCAATTCACCCTTAGGCCATGGTCGGGTCAGTGCGTTCGCCAGTGTGGAAGAACTGAGCCCGTTGCGACGCGACTCTGCAGCCAGAGATGTCCCTTTTTTGCGAAGTGCTGCAATAATATCAGCCGAATGCCAGTCGATAAATTTCGTATCCATTGAAGCTGTCCTTGTGTTCATGTTCACCCATGCCATTTCTCCTGAAATGACGGGGTTACTATACCGTCTTCGAACAGCGGTTCTAAAAAGTTCGAGTTACTGGAAGCAATATTCAGAATAAGACATGACTTTATTCATGCGGCCTGTAAACCGATGATTTAACGTGAAAATGGAGTTTTTAAGAACGTACTGGAAGCTCCCTGCGCGGCGGCAGGGAGCCCGGGGAAGAGGATTAACGATCGCGCTGAACGGCAATGTGGGCAAGGCCAATAAGCGCATCGCGCCATGGGCTGTCCGGGATCACCTTAAGTGCTGCAATGGCTTTATCGGCTTCTTCTTCGGCACGCTGACGCGTCCATTCAAGTGAACCGCTGATCGCCATGGCTTCCAGGACAGGTTCCAGAAGATGTCGACCATTTCCCTGCTCGATCGCTTCACGGATCATTTTTTCCTGCTCGGGTGTACCGTTGCGCATGGCGTGTAGCAGCGGGAGGGTCGGTTTGCCTTCGTTCAGGTCGTCGCCGACGTTTTTGCCCAGCGTCTCGCCATCGGCACTGTAGTCCAGTAGATCGTCAATCAGCTGGAACGCGGTGCCAAGATAACGGCCATAGTCCTGCAGCCCTTTTTCCTGGACATCGGTGCAGCCGCCGAGGATGCCGGAACACTGAGCCGCGGCTTCAAACAGACGCGCGGTCTTGCTGTAAATCACGCGCATGTAGCTCTCTTCGGTAATGTCCGGATCGTTGACGTTCATCAGCTGCAGCACTTCGCCTTCGGCGATCACGTTCACCGCTTCAGACATCACTTCCAGCACCTTCAGCGAGCCGAGGCTGGTCATCATCTGGAAAGCACGGGTATAGATAAAATCACCCACCAGTACGCTTGCCGCATTGCCAAATGCGGCGTTAGCCGTGGCTTTGCCGCGACGCATGTCAGATTCATCCACAACGTCATCATGAAGGAGCGTGGCGGTGTGGATAAACTCGATCAGCGCCGCGATCGTCACATGGGCATTTCCCTGATAGCCAACGGCTCTTGCGGCCAGAATGGCAATCATCGGGCGAATGCGTTTACCGCCGCCGCTGACGATGTAATAGCCCAACTGATTGATCAGTTGAACGTCAGAGTTGAGTTGTTCCAGGATTGCTGCATTCACACCCGCCATATCTTGCGCGGTTAACTCGTTGATTTTATCTAAATTCATCGCAAAAGCCGGGCTTTTTATCCTGTTTATCCCACGGGATGTGGGTTCACAAAGGGTTTCGGTTTATCAATAGTATCGCTGATTGTACTGAAAAAACGGCGCAGATAAACGTTACCGTACGTGTTGTGTTTTTTTTCTTCATCTATTGATGGTAGCACTTGTCAAAGGCTCGCGTTTTGCGTAATATTCGCGCCCTATTGTGAATATTTATAGCGCACTCTGAATCATACGAGGATGTGCGCGGAAGCGGAGTTTATATGTACGCGGTTTTCCAAAGTGGTGGTAAACAACACCGAGTAAGCGAAGGTCAGACCGTTCGCCTGGAAAAGCTGGACATCGCAACTGGCGAATCTGTTGAATTCGCTGAAGTTCTGATGATCGCAAACGGTGAAGAAGTCAAAATCGGCGTTCCTTTCGTTGATGGCGGCGTTATCAAAGCTGAAGTTGTTGCACACGGTCGTGGCGAGAAAGTTAAAATCGTTAAGTTTCGTCGTCGTAAGCACTACCGTAAGCAGCAGGGCCACCGTCAGTGGTTCACTGATGTGAAAATTACTGGCATCAGCGCCTAAGACCTGAGGAGAGATTTAAATGGCACATAAAAAGGCTGGCGGCTCCACACGTAACGGTCGCGATTCAGAAGCTAAACGCCTTGGCGTTAAGCGTTTCGGTGGCGAATCCGTTCTGGCGGGTAGCATCATCGTTCGTCAACGTGGTACCAAATTCCACGCTGGCAACAACGTAGGTTGCGGTCGTGACCACACTCTGTTTGCTAAAGCAGACGGTAAAGTGAAATTTGAAGTTAAAGGCCCGAACAACCGTAAATACATCAGCATCGTTGCTGAGTAAGGTTTTCTCGGTCCGGTAACGGATTAAAGCCCCGCAACGTGTTGCGGGGCTTTTTACATTGGAAACCCGGAAAATTTTCTGTAGGGAAAACGGGCATGAAGCAGCAGGCCGGCATTGGTATTCTTTTGGCGCTGACCACCGCGATGTGTTGGGGTGCATTGCCAATTGCAATGAAGCAGGTTCTGGAAGTGATGGAGCCGCCGACGGTGGTGTTTTATCGCTTTTTGATGGCGAGTATTGGCCTCGGTGCCATTCTGGCGATCAAGGGCAAGCTTCCGCCGCTGCGCCTCTTCCGTAAACCGCGCTGGCTGGTATTACTGGCTATCGCGACGGGCGGGCTGTTCGGGAACTTCATTCTGTTCAGCTCTTCCCTGCAGTATCTTAGCCCCACGGCGTCGCAGGTGATTGGTCAACTTTCACCGGTGGGCATGATGGTCGCCAGCGTCTTCATCCTCAAAGAGAAGATGCGCGGGACGCAGATTGTGGGGGCGAGTATGTTGCTCTGCGGGCTGGTGATGTTCTTCAACACCAGCCTGATTGAGATTTTCACCCGGCTGACGGATTACACCTGGGGTGTGATTTTTGGCGTGGGTGCAGCAACGGTCTGGGTGAGTTACGGCGTCGCGCAAAAGGTGTTATTGCGTCGCCTGGCCTCACAGCAGATCCTCCTTTTGTTGTACACTTTGTGTACAATAGCACTGTTGCCGTTAGCAAAACCGGGTGTGATTACCCAACTGAGCGACTGGCAGCTGGCGTGTCTCATTTTTTGTGGGCTAAACACGCTGGTCGGTTATGGCGCGCTGGCCGAAGCAATGGCGCGCTGGCAGGCAGCGCAGGTGAGCGCATTAATCACGCTGACTCCGCTGTTTACGCTGTTATTTTCAGATTTGTTATCAATGGCCTGGCCCGATGTTTTCGTCAGACCGATGCTCAACCTGTTGGGCTATCTCGGTGCGTTTGTCGTGGTTGCGGGCGCGATGTATTCCGCCATTGGTCATCGTCTCTGGGGGCGCTGGCGCAAAAATGAAGCGGTTGTAACGATCCCCCGCTCAGGCGAATGATTTACGGAGAAGTAAAATGAAGTTTGTTGATGAAGCGACGATTCTGGTCGTTGCAGGTGATGGCGGTAACGGTTGTGTCAGCTTCCGCCGTGAAAAATATATTCCACGTGGCGGCCCTGACGGCGGCGACGGCGGAGATGGCGGCGATGTGTGGCTTGAGGCGGATGAAAACCTCAACACGCTGATCGACTACCGTTTCGAAAAATCTTTCCGCGCTGAACGTGGTCAAAACGGCCAGAGCCGTGACTGTACCGGTAAACGCGGTAAAGACGTGGTCATTAAAGTGCCTGTCGGGACCCGCGTTATCGATCAGGGTACCGGAGAAACCATGGGTGACATGACCAAACATGGTCAGCGCCTGATGGTGGCTAAAGGCGGATGGCACGGTCTGGGCAACAGCCGTTTTAAATCCTCCGTGAACCGTGCTCCTCGTCAGAAAACCATGGGTACGCCGGGTGACACACGCGATCTGCAGCTTGAACTGATGCTGCTGGCTGACGTGGGTATGCTGGGTATGCCAAATGCGGGTAAATCAACCTTCATTCGTGCCGTGTCTGCCGCGAAGCCGAAAGTGGCAGATTATCCCTTCACCACGCTGGTCCCAAGCCTGGGCGTTGTCCGCATGGACCACGAAAAGAGCTTCGTGGTAGCGGATATTCCGGGCCTGATCGAAGGCGCGGCAGAGGGCGCGGGTCTGGGGATTCGCTTCCTGAAGCACCTTGAGCGTTGCCGTGTCCTGCTGCATATCATCGATATTAACCCTATCGATGAATCCGATCCGGTGGATAACGCCCGTATTATTATTGGCGAGCTGGAAAAATACAGCGAAAAACTGGCAGGCAAGCCGCGCTGGCTGGTCTTTAACAAGATCGACCTGATGGACAAAGCGGAAGCTGAAGCCAAAGCGAAAGCCATTGCTGAAGCGATGGGTTGGGAAGATAAATACTACCTGATCTCTGCGGCAAGCCAGATTGGCGTGAAAGATCTCTGCTGGGATGTGATGAACTTTATCATCGAAAACCCAATCGTTCAGGCTGAAGAAGTGAAACAGCCAGAAAAAGTTGAATTCATGTGGGATGACTACCACCGCCAGCAGCTCGAAGAGCAGGAAGCGGAAGAAGATGATGAAGACTGGGACGATGACTGGGATGAAGATGACGAAGAAGGCGTCGAGTTCATCTACAAGCATTGATTCCTGCAAGAAGCCCCTGTTAAGGGGCTTTTTTTTATCCTAACCTCGAAGGCAGCCAGCAACTGGCAATTAAGCCGCCTTGTGGGCCGTTCTCCAGCGTTAAATGACCGTGGTGGAGCTGAACGATACGCTGCACGATGCTCAGCCCCAGGCCGCTTCCACCGTAACGCTGGTCAAGACGTCTGAACGGTTCGGTGATTGACTGCCGATGCGCTTCATCGATGCCGGGCCCCTCATCAATTACGCTGACCTGCGTTCCCCCGTCCCGCTCGGTGAGCCTCACCTCGATAGTTGTCCCCACAGGGCTGTAGCGGGCGGCGTTCTCAAGCAGGTTCCTCAGCATCAGACGCAGCAGGACAGGGTCTCCCTGCACCGTAAGCGCGCTGTCAGCGGGCCATATCACTTTGTGCTCTTTGGCTTCATGCTCAAGGCCCAGCGGGGCGATGATGGTTTCAGTCCAGTTGACGGTATCGTAATGCCCGCTGGCCATCGCCTGCCCTGCACGGGCCAGCATCAGCAGTTGTTCTACGGTATGCATGAGCTGGTCGATGCGGCTTATCAGCGGGGCAGCCTGAGGCGAGCCGGATTGCGCCATCAGCTCCAGATGCAGCCGGATACCGGCAAGCGGCGTTCGCAGTTCGTGGGCCGCGTCAGCGGTGAACAGGCGCTCCTGCTGGATAGTGTGATCCAGACGCGCCAGCAGCTGATTTAATGAAGTCGTGACCGCGCCAATCTCTTCCATATCAGAATACATGGGCAGAGGGGTGAGATTATCCGCCGAGCGGTTGGCGAGGCTGACGCGCAGTTTATTGAGCGGTCGGGTTATCCAGGTCACCGCCCAGAACGAAAACAGAAGGGTAAAGCCCACCATGACTAGCGAGGGGACCAACAGCGAAGCAATGGCCTCGCGGATCTCTTTTTCGACGTGGCTGTTACGCGCTTTCGCCGACAGGGTTTCACTGACCAGAAAGCCAATCTGCTCGCGGCTCTCATGCCACAGCCAAATCACGCTGATCAACTGGAAAAATAACAGGATAACCGCCAGCAACACCATTAATCGCCGACGCATGCTGTTCATTTCTGACTCTCAAGGCGATAGCCTACGCCGCGCACGGTTTTAATTCTGTCCCTGCCGAGCTTGCGCCGCAGGTTATGGATGTGAACTTCAAGGGTGTTAGAACCTGGATCGTCCTGCCAGGAGTAAATGTCTTGCTGCAGCGTTTCACGGTGCACCGTCTGCCCGCTGCGCATGATCAGGCGGGTCAGGAGGGCGAACTCTTTTGGCGTGACTTCAACGGGCTGAGACTGGCACAGCACCTGCTGGGTTTGCAGATTGAGTGTGATGTCTCCGTCGGTCAGCAGATTATCGCTGTGCCCCTGATAGCGGCGGATAAGCGCCCGCACGCGGGCCTGAAGCTCTGCGAGCGCAAAGGGTTTCACCAGATAGTCATCTGCGCCCGAGTCGAGGCCGTTAATGCGGTCTTCAATGGCGTCGCGCGCCGTGAGGATCAGCACCGGATTTTCAACGCCCCGGCGACGCCACTGGCTTAACAGCGTGGCACCGTCTTTATCTGGCAGGCCCAAATCAAGGATCACCAGGCTGTACTCGCCGCTCTGGATCAGGGCGTCCGCTTCTGCTGCCGTCGCGGCACAATCGAGCGCATAGCCCTCATTGGCCAGCGCGAGCGCCAGCCCTTCCTGCAATAACAGATCGTCTTCAACTATGAGAAGTTTCATCGCTAGTTATTCTGGTAGATGTCCTTATAAAGCCTGCTTTCGAAGCGCACCAGAGGAATTCGACGATTACGCTGGTCTGCTGGTTCGACGGCATAGCCGGAAAGATACTGTACGAACGCCATGCGTTGTCCACTGGCGGTCGTGATAAAACCTGCCAGGTTATACACGCCCTGCAGCGAGCCTGTTTTAGCCGAGACCTTTCCATCCACTCCCGCCGCATGAAGCCCGGCGCGGTACTGAAGGGAGCCATCATGCCCGGCAAGAGGCAGCATCGTAATAAAGTTTAGTTCAGTGTCGTGCTGTGCAATGTACTGCAGCACCTGCATCATGGTCGCGGGGGAGATCAGGTTATGGCGTGACAGCCCTGAACCATCGACGGCAATCGTATTGCCAAGGTCGATCCCCGCCTGCTGGCGCAGGATCTGCCGTACAGCGTCAGACCCCGCACGCCAGGTACCCGGCACGCCGAAACGCGCATGGCCAATCATGCGGAACACCGTATCCGCGATCATATTGTCCGATTTTTTCAGCATAATCCTAAGCAGATCGTGCAGCGGCGCGGACTGTTTGCTGGCGATGACGTTACCCGGCTGATTAACCTGCGTCTGGCGCAGCAGGGTGCCAGAATAGGTAATTCCGGCCTGTTTGAGTTCGTCTTTAAGAATGGCGCCTGCGTAACCCGCACCGTCCTGAATAGCAAAGGCCAGCGGCAGCGGGTCGGCACGCTGCGTCAGGCAGCCGGTGAGCGTATAGCGGTTTAAATCACCCGGGACGACATCCAGCTCGCAGTACTGCGCATCCGGCGATCCTTTTGCCAGTGTACGCACCTGGCTGAACATCGTGACCGGGTAGTAAGAGGCGACACGAATAAAGGCTAAATCATTCGGCTTTGGTGCGCTGTAAAGCGACACGGAGAAACAGTTACGGTCAACGATAGCCGCGGCCGGCGGGGCGCTAAAGCACTGCGTCATATCGTTCCACGGCCAGCCTGGGGCTTTATCATGGCTGGCAAAAATCGAGGTGTCGATCAGTACGTTGCCATCGATCTTTTGCACGCCAGATTTTTTCAGCACCGCCACCATGTTGCGAATATCCTGGCGCTTGAACGTGGGGTCGCCGCCGAACCGGGCGATAAGATCGCCTTTCAGCTCGCCACCGTCGATGTTACCTTTGGTCTCAAGGGTGGTGGTAAAGCGGAAGTCAGGACCAAGCTGAAGCAGCGCGGCGAGGGCGGTGATCACCTTTTGGGTACTGGCAGGCAGCGCCATCTGTTGACTGTGATAGTCAATATCGGGTGCCTGTGCTCCAACCTTCTGCACCATCAGCGCAAGGTTAGCCCCTGCGGGCAGCTGGTTAATGTACTCATCAACATTCGCGGCCTGAACGGTGAACGTGATACTGGTAGTCAATCCGATGATAAATCTGGAAAATCGCATAGTCTCGCGCTAACAACCCGAAAACAAACCGTCATACTACGGTGCATGGCACTGCAAAGTAAACGATGACCCATAGTGAACTTCGCGGTAAAATGCGTATCAAATTGAAAAATTGCTGCTGACCTGGGACTTTGTTCCCGGGTCGGTTTTCTTTTTGCTTCTGGCCCGCTCATGGTTGGATGTACATGGGCGCAGGGGCCGGAGCAGGTGACGCTGCTCCCAACAGGAATGTTCAAGAGGTATAACAAATGCAAGCTATTCCGATGACCTTACGTGGCGCAGAAAAACTGCGCGAAGAGCTGGATTTCCTTAAATCCGTACGTCGCCCTGAAATCATTGCTGCTATCGCGGATGCGCGTGAGCACGGCGACCTGAAAGAAAATGCTGAATACCACGCCGCGCGTGAGCAGCAGGGCTTTTGCGAAGGCCGTATTAAAGATATCGAAGCGAAGCTGTCTAATGCGCAGGTTATCGATATCACCAAAATGCCAAACAATGGTCGCGTGATTTTCGGCGCTACCGTTACCGTGCTGAACCTGGACAACGACGAAGAGCAGAAATACCGCATCGTTGGGGATGACGAAGCTGACTTTAAGCAGAACCTCATCTCGGTAAACTCGCCGATTGCGCGCGGTCTGATTGGCAAAGAGCAGGACGATGTTGTCGTCATCCGCACCCCGGGTGGTGAAGTGGAATACGAAATTATTAAGGTTGAATACCTGTAATTCGCATCTCCGATAAGATGTTGATACATTGTAAAGATAAGAAAAAGGCCGCATAGCGGCCTTTTATCAACTTAAGTAGCGTGGCATTTTGCTCACCTGCTGACAGAAATCCCTCGTTTTACACAGAAAATGTGTTCGATTCAGGATATCCTTAGCGTGGCAGCGAGATTTTACGCTCTTTAGATGGGCGATAGAGCACCAGCGTTTTACCGATGACCTGTACATTACAGGCGCCGGTTTCGCGCACGATGGCTTCCACGATCAGGTTTTTAGTGTCTCTGTCTTCAGAGGCGATTTTCACCTTGATCAGCTCGTGGTGTTCCAGCGCTTGTTCAATCTCGGCAAGCACCCCTTCGGTCAAACCATTGTTGCCAAGCATAACTACCGGCTTGAGCGGATGTGCCAGACCTTTAAGGTGCTGTTTTTGTTTAGTACTCAGATTCATCGTATATTTTTGCTTACGTTGGGATTGAAAACGGTTCATTCTACCGCCATCTCCCTAATATCGCCAAATAGCTGCGTAGAAATTTACGTCACAGGCAAGCAACGATGAACCAGGACGGAAATGTTAAATGACAGGTAAAAAGCGTTCTGCCAGCTCCAGCCGCTGGCTACAGGAACACTTTAGCGATAAATATGTTCAACAGGCGCAGAAAAAGGGGTTGCGTTCCCGCGCCTGGTTTAAACTTGATGAAATACAGCAAAGTGACAAACTTTTTAAGCCGGGAATGACGGTTGTCGATCTCGGTGCAGCACCTGGCGGATGGTCTCAGTATGCGGTTACGCAAATCGGCGGAACGGGCCGAATCATCGCATGCGATCTTTTACCAATGGATCCTATCGTTGGTGTGGACTTCCTTCAGGGCGACTTTCGTGATGAATTAGTACTGAAAGCGTTACTTGATCGTGTAGGTGACAGTAAGGTCCAGGTTGTCATGTCTGATATGGCACCAAATATGTGTGGAACACCGGCGGTGGATATCCCCCGCGCCATGTATCTGGTGGAGCTAGCGTTAGAAATGAGTCGTGATGTACTAGCGCCTGGTGGTAGTTTTGTTGTGAAGGTGTTTCAGGGCGAAGGTTTCGAGGAGTATCTTAAGGAAATTCGCTCCCTGTTTGCGAAGGTCAAAGTTCGTAAGCCGGACTCTTCCCGGGCTCGTTCTCGAGAAGTGTATATTGTAGCGACCGGGCGAAAATGATAACCGGTGGATTTCAAACGAAAGTTTGAATGACACTGGATATAGAGTATCCTGACGCTGTTTTTAACACAGTTGTAATATGAGGTTAATCCCTTGAGTGACATGGCGAAAAACCTAATACTCTGGCTGGTCATTGCCGTTGTGCTGATGTCAGTATTCCAGAGCTTTGGGCCCAGCGAGTCGAATGGCCGCAAGGTGGATTATTCTACCTTCCTGCAGGAGGTCAATCAGGACCAGGTTCGCGAAGCGCGTATCAACGGACGTGAGATCAACGTTACCAAGAAAGATAGTAACCGTTACACGACCTACATCCCGGTGAACGATCCTAAGCTGCTTGATAACCTTCTGACTAAAAACGTCAAAGTGGTTGGTGAGCCGCCAGAAGAACCAAGCCTGCTGGCTTCTATCTTCATCTCCTGGTTCCCGATGCTGCTTCTTATTGGCGTCTGGATCTTCTTTATGCGTCAGATGCAGGGCGGCGGTGGCAAAGGTGCCATGTCGTTCGGTAAGAGCAAGGCGCGTATGCTAACGGAAGACCAGATCAAGACCACCTTTGCCGACGTTGCAGGTTGTGACGAAGCGAAAGAAGAGGTGGGCGAGCTGGTTGAATACCTGCGCGAGCCGAGCCGTTTCCAGAAGCTGGGCGGTAAGATCCCGAAAGGCGTGCTGATGGTTGGCCCTCCGGGTACCGGTAAAACCCTGCTGGCGAAAGCCATCGCAGGCGAAGCGAAGGTGCCGTTCTTTACTATTTCAGGTTCTGACTTCGTTGAAATGTTCGTGGGTGTCGGTGCATCTCGTGTGCGTGACATGTTCGAGCAGGCCAAGAAAGCAGCACCGTGCATTATCTTCATCGATGAAATCGATGCCGTAGGCCGCCAGCGTGGCGCAGGCCTGGGCGGCGGTCACGATGAACGTGAACAGACGCTGAACCAGATGCTGGTTGAGATGGACGGCTTTGAAGGTAACGAAGGTATCATCGTTATCGCGGCAACTAACCGTCCGGACGTTCTTGACCCTGCGCTTCTGCGTCCAGGTCGTTTCGACCGTCAGGTTGTGGTCGGTCTGCCGGATGTTCGCGGTCGTGAACAGATTCTGAAAGTTCACATGCGTCGCGTACCGCTGGCACCTGATATCGACGCGGCAATTATCGCACGTGGTACCCCGGGCTTCTCCGGTGCGGACCTGGCGAACCTGGTCAACGAAGCGGCGCTGTTTGCTGCTCGCGGCAACAAGCGCGTCGTGTCCATGGTCGAGTTCGAAAAAGCGAAAGACAAAATCATGATGGGTGCGGAACGTCGCTCCATGGTGATGACAGAAGCGCAGAAAGAGTCCACGGCATATCACGAAGCAGGCCACGCGATTATTGGTCGCCTGGTACCGGAACACGATCCGGTGCATAAAGTGACGATTATTCCGCGTGGTCGTGCGCTGGGCGTGACGTTCTTCCTGCCGGAAGGCGATGCAATCAGCGCCAGCCGTCAGAAGCTGGAAAGCCAGATTTCGACCCTGTACGGTGGTCGTCTGGCGGAAGAGATTATCTACGGTGTGGAACATGTTTCGACCGGTGCGTCCAACGATATTAAAGTGGCGACAAACCTGGCGCGTAACATGGTGACTCAGTGGGGCTTCTCCGACAAACTCGGTCCGCTGCTGTATGCAGAGGAAGAGGGTGAAGTATTCCTGGGCCGTTCCGTCGCGAAAGCCAAACATATGTCCGATGAAACTGCACGTATCATCGACCAGGAAGTGAAAGCGCTGATCGAACGTAACTACGCTCGCGCACGTCAGATCCTGAACGACAATATGGACATTCTGCATTCGATGAAAGATGCGCTCATGAAATATGAGACCATCGATGCTCCGCAGATTGACGACCTGATGGCACGTCGCGAAGTGCGTCCGCCAGCGGGCTGGGAAGACCCAGGCGCTTCCAACAATTCTGACAACAATGGCACCCCGCGTGCACCGCGTCCGGTCGATGAACCGCGTACGCCAAACCCGGGTAACACCATGTCAGAACAGTTGGGCGACAAGTAAGTCACTGCTGTTGATGCGTTTGTCTTAACTTCAAACCCTGGAGCTTGCTCCGGGGTTTTTCTTTTTCGCTAAACCATATAGATACCAGGGATTTTTGCCATGAAACTTTTCGCCCAGGATTCGCATCTTGAACTCTCACATCCTCATGTGATGGGTATCCTGAATGTTACCCCTGACTCCTTCTCCGACGGCGGTACGCACAACACGCTTATTGAGGCGGTTAAGCACGCGAATTTGATGATCAATGCGGGTGCCACCATCATTGATGTTGGCGGGGAGTCCACGCGTCCGGGGGCGGCGGATGTTTCAGTAGACGAAGAGTTAGCGCGCGTGGTGCCGGTGGTTGAGGCGATTGCGCAGCGTTTTGAAGTATGGATTTCCGTCGACACATCAAAGCCTGAAGTGATTCGCGAAGTGGCGAGAGTGGGTGCTCACATCATCAATGACATTCGCTCGCTGACCGAACCGGGCGCGCTGGAGGCGGCGGCAGAAACCGGTTTACCGGTGTGCCTGATGCATATGCAGGGGCAGCCGAAAACGATGCAGGAAGCGCCTAGTTACGACGATGTCTTTGCCGATGTAAATCGCTTCTTTATTGACCATATCGCACGCTGTGAACGTGCCGGCATCCCAAAAGAGAAATTGCTGCTCGACCCGGGGTTCGGTTTCGGTAAAAATCTCTCACACAACTATGCACTGCTTGCACGCTTGTCCGAATTCCATCATTTCGGCCTTCCGCTGCTGGTTGGTATGTCGAGAAAGTCGATGATCGGACAATTGCTGAATATCGGACCGAGTGAGCGCCTCAGCGGCAGCCTCGCTTGTGCGGTAATTGCAGCGATGCAGGGAGCACACATTATTCGCGTCCATGACGTAAAAGAAACAGTAGAAGCCATGCGCGTGGTTGAAGCCACCCTGGCAGCCAAGGAAAACAAACGCTATGAGTAATCGTAAATATTTTGGTACCGATGGTATCCGTGGACGCGTTGGCGATGCTCCAATCACTCCTGATTTTGTTCTGAAGCTGGGTTGGGCGGCAGGTAAGGTGCTGGCGCGTCACGGCTCGCGTAAGATTATCATCGGTAAAGATACCCGTATTTCAGGCTATATGCTGGAATCAGCGCTGGAAGCAGGTCTGTCGGCTGCGGGGCTTTCCGCCTCCTTTACTGGCCCAATGCCGACGCCTGCCGTAGCCTATCTGACTCGCACCTTCCGCGCGGAAGCGGGGATTGTCATTTCAGCTTCGCACAACCCATTCTATGACAACGGCATCAAGTTCTTCTCCATCGATGGCACTAAGCTGCCGGATGAAGTTGAAGAAGCCATTGAAGCCGAAATGGAAAAAGAGATCACCTGCGTGGACTCCGCAGAGCTGGGTAAAGCGAACCGCATTGTCGATGCCGCTGGTCGCTATATTGAGTTTTGCAAAGGCACCTTCCCGAATGAACTGAGCCTTGCCCACCTTAAAATCGTGGTGGACTGCGCCAACGGTGCGACCTACCACATTGCGCCAAACGTTTTCCGCGAGCTGGGTGCAAAAGTCATCACCATCGGCTGCGAGCCGGATGGCCTGAACATTAACGAAGAAGTCGGCGCGACGGACGTGCGTGCGCTGCAGGCGCGCGTGCTGGCTGAAAAAGCTGACATCGGAATTGCGCTGGATGGTGACGGCGATCGCGTGATCATGGTCGACCACGAAGGCAACAAGGTCGATGGCGATCAGATCCTCTACATCATTGCCCGCGAAGGGTTGCGCCAGGGCCAACTGCGCGGCGGTGCGGTCGGCACGCTGATGAGCAACATGGGTCTTGAGCTGGCGCTGAAACAGCTGGGTATCCCGTTTGTTCGCGCGAAAGTGGGGGACCGCTACGTGCTGGAGAAACTGCAGGAGAAAGGCTGGCGCATTGGCGCAGAAAACTCAGGTCACGTGATCCTGCTCGACAAAACCACCACCGGTGACGGCATCGTGGCGGGGCTGCAGGTGGTTGCGGCGATGGCGCGCAACCATATGAGCCTGCACGATCTGTGCAGCGGCATGAAGTTGTTCCCACAGATCCTCGTCAATGTGCGTTTTACCGCCGGTAAAGGCGATCCACTCGAAAATGAACAGGTAAAAGCGGTGATGGCGGAGGTTGAGGAAGCGCTCGGTAATCGTGGTCGCGTACTGCTGCGTAAGTCCGGTACCGAGCCTTTGATCCGGGTAATGGTGGAAGGTGAGGACGAAGCGCAGGTCACCGAGTTTGCGCACCGAATTGCTGATGCGGTGAAAGCAGCATAATTATTACGATTAAGTGATTAAAAAGGCGGCGTTTGCCGCCTTTGTTTTAAGCAGATAATGTCTTTTTGCTGTTTTTTTCCGCAGTTGGTAAAATGCGTCGAAAATGCCCTTGCGAAGGTCATTCGCTTTGGTTAGTATTCACACCCGCTTCAGTGGGAAACACGAAATCCTGCTAATTGGTCGAAGCATTGGTATGCGGCAAATCCGCAAGGAACAGGTTGATTATGTACGAAGCTCTTTTAGTTATTTTCCTTATTGTAGCCATCGCTCTTGTAGCGCTGATCATGCTGCAGCAAGGTAAAGGCGCTGATATGGGAGCCTCCTTCGGAGCAGGCGCTTCCGGTACGCTGTTTGGTTCAAGTGGTTCTGCGAACTTCATGACCCGTACAACTGCGATTCTGGCTACGCTGTTCTTCATCATCAGTCTGGTGCTGGGCAATATCAACAGCAACAAGACCAGTAAAGGAAGCGAGTGGGAAAATCTGAGTGCTCCGTCTAAAACTGAGCAGACTCAGCCAGCTGAACCGGCTAAGCCGACCAGCGACATCCCACACTAAGTACTCAGTACCGAGGTGGTGGAATTGGTAGACACGCTACCTTGAGGTGGTAGTGCCCTAACGGGCTTGTGGGTTCGAGTCCCATCCTCGGTACCAATATTCCAGAAGAAAGACGTCGAAAGACGTCTTTTTTTTCGTCTGTAGATCGTGTGTCTTCGATCTTTCGTAGGGCGGATAAACCTTGCGCCACCCGCTATATTGCCCGGTGGCGCTGCGCTTACCGGGCCTACGAAAACCCAAATAAAAAAGGCGCCCGCTGGGCGCCTTTTGCATCTCTTGTCAGCGTTACTTCTTATCGCTGTGTTCCAGGTTTTCAACCTGCGGCAGGCCGTTGCCAGAGCTGGCTGAGAGCAAACCATTCTCAACGTAGTTGAACAGCTTCTCACGCGTATCGGTGATGTCCAGGTTACGCATGGTCAGCTGACCAATACGATCGTCCGGAGAAAATACTGAATCACCTTTCTCCATGGTCAGGCGCTCTGCTTTATAGGTCAGGTTGTCAGAGACGGTGTTGAGGATCGAGTAGTCGTTACCGCGACGCAGTTCCAGCGTCACTTCCCCGGTGATGGCACTCGCCACCCAACGCTGCAGGGCATCACGCAGCATCAGCGCCTGCGGATCGAACCAGCGACCCTGATACAGCAGTTTACCCAGCTGACGGCCATGAGAGTGATACTGCTCAATGGTATCTTCGTTATGAATGCCGGTCAGCAGACGCTCATAGGCAATGTGCAGCAGCGCCATCCCCGGGGCTTCATAGATGCCACGGCTTTTCGCTTCGATAATACGGTTCTCAATCTGATCGCTCATGCCCAGACCGTGACGTCCGCCGATACGGTTCGCTTCCAGCATCAGCTCGACATCGTCAGAGAAGGTTTTGCCGTTCAGGGCAACCGGATGGCCGCGCTCGAAACGTACTGTCACTTCTTCAGCCTGGATTTTGACGTTTTCGTCCCAGAACTTCACACCCATGATTGGGTTGACGATTTTCACGCTGGAGTTCAGGAACTCCAGATCTTTTGCTTCGTGCGTGGCACCCAGCATGTTGGAGTCGGTGGAGTAGGCTTTTTCGACCGACATCTTGTAGTCAAAGCCGCAGGCGATCATGAATTCTGACATTTCATGACGGCCGCCCAGTTCATCGATAAAATCAGTATCCAGCCATGGCTTGTAGATCTGCAGCTCGGCATTGGTCAGCAGGCCATAACGATAGAAACGTTCGATATCGTTGCCTTTATAGGTACTGCCGTCACCCCAGATGTTCACACCATCTTCTTTCATGGCGGCAACCAGCATGGTGCCGGTGACGGCACGGCCCAGCGGGGTGGTGTTAAAATAGGTCAGGCCGCCAGTGGTATTGTGGAACGCGCCACACTGAATGGCAGCAATGCCTTCTGCCACCAGTTGCTTACGGCAGTCAATCAGACGGGCGTTCTCTGCACCGTACTCCATGGCACGACGTGGGATAGCATCATAATCTTCCTCGTCCGGCTGACCCAGGTTCGCAGTATATGCATACGGAACCGCTCCCTTTTGTCGCATCCACAGCAGCGCAGCACTGGTATCCAGGCCGCCCGAAAAAGCGATGCCAATACGTTGTCCTACCGGGAGATGCTTGAGAATCGTCGTCATAAAATAAAACCCTGCTTGATTGACTGAGAAGAGATCGCTTTCGCTCTCGATGCATGTTTATGCAAAATAAGTGAGTATTCATTTAATCATCTTTTGACGATGACCGGAAGAGACGTGTGCATTTTTTGTAAAAATTTCCCTCTCTTTACGCGACGTTATGTTGGGTTGACAGGTGGGGGTCACTATCAATATACTGAACGCCGATTTTACGTCCCGTCTTCGGTACCAAATCCCAGCATTATTTGCAAATTCTCCTCAAAACGCGTAGAATTTGCCACGTTTCAGGCGCGGGGTGGAGCAGCCTGGTAGCTCGTCGGGCTCATAACCCGAAGGTCGTCGGTTCAAATCCGGCCCCCGCAACCACTTTCCCATAAAGTTCTTTTTCAAATATACTGTGAAGACTCAGAGCCTTCGTAGCTGGATTTGAAAAAATTCTTTCGGAGAGTGCTCCAGGCCACAGTTGTGGCTATAGGGTTCAGTTATCTAAAGCCCCGATTTTTCGGGGTTTTTTGTTATCTGACTACAGAATAACTGGGCTTTACGCCCTTTTTTTATGTCTTGGGGGTGGGCTTGTCCACATTAGAGCAAAAATTAACAGAGATGATTACTGCACCGGTCGAAGCACTGGGCTACGAACTGGTCGGCATCGAATTCGTTCGCGGCCGCACATCGACGCTGCGCATCTATATTGATAGTGAAGATGGCATCAATGTTGATGATTGTGCTGATGTTAGCCACCAGGTGAGTGCGGTTCTTGATGTTGAAGACCCAATTACCGTTGCGTACAACCTGGAAGTTTCCTCACCCGGCCTCGATCGTCCGATGTTCACGGCCGAGCACTATGTGCGCTTTACCGGTGAAGAAGTGGCTCTCGTTCTGCGTATGGCCGTACAGAACCGCCGTAAATGGCAGGGAATTATCAAAGCTGTTGATGGTGAAATGATCACGGTTACAGTCGAAGGCAAAGATGAAGTGTTCGCGCTGAGTAATATCCAGAAGGCGAACCTGGTTCCCCACTTTTAACAGTCTGGATTGAGGTGAAAAGCCCGCGATGAACAAAGAAATTTTGGCTGTTGTTGAAGCCGTCTCCAACGAGAAATCACTGCCGCGTGAGAAGATTTTCGAAGCGCTGGAAAGTGCACTGGCTACAGCAACCAAGAAAAAATACGAACAAGAGATCGATGTTCGCGTAGAAATCGATCGTAAAAGCGGTGACTTCGATACATTCCGTCGTTGGGTGATTGTTGAAGAAGTTACCCAGCCGACTAAAGAGATCACCCTGGAAGCGGCGCGTTACGAAGACGAAAGCCTGAACGTGGGCGATTACGTTGAAGATCAGATTGAATCTGTTACCTTCGACCGTATCACCACGCAGACCGCGAAGCAGGTTATCGTCCAGAAAGTACGCGAAGCCGAGCGCGCGCTGGTTGTTGATCAGTTCCGCGATCAGGAAGGCGAAATCATCACGGGTGTGGTGAAGAAAGTGAACCGCGACAACATCTCTCTGGAGATCAAATCCGAAGGGATGCCGGGTAACGCTGAAGCCGTTATCCTGCGTGAAGACATGCTGCCGCGTGAAAACTTCCGCCCAGGCGACCGTATCCGCGGTGTGCTGTATGCCGTTCGCCCTGAAGCGCGTGGCGCACAGCTGTTCGTGACCCGTTCTAAACCAGAAATGCTGGTAGAACTGTTCCGTATTGAAGTGCCGGAAATCGGCGAAGAAGTTATCGAAATCAAAGCAGCGGCTCGCGATCCTGGTTCACGTGCGAAAATCGCGGTGAAAACCAACGATAAGCGTATCGATCCGGTTGGTGCTTGTGTGGGTATGCGCGGCGCGCGCGTTCAGGCGGTTTCTACCGAACTGGGCGGCGAGCGTATCGATATCGTTCTGTGGGACGATAACCCGGCGCAGTTCGTGATCAACGCAATGGCGCCGGCTGATGTGGCGTCTATCGTGGTTGACGAAGATAAGCACACCATGGATATCGCGGTAGAAGCGGGCAACCTGGCGCAGGCGATTGGCCGTAACGGTCAGAACGTACGTCTGGCGTCACAGCTGAGCGGCTGGGAACTCAACGTGATGACCGTTGATGACCTGCAGGCCAAGCATCAGGCTGAAGCCCACGCGGCGATCGATACCTTCACCAAATACCTGGACATTGACGAAGATTTCGCCACCGTTCTGGTTGAAGAAGGTTTCTCTACGCTGGAAGAACTGGCCTATGTGCCAATGAAAGAGCTGCTGGAAATTGACGGTCTGGATGAAGCGACCGTTGAAGCCCTGCGTGAACGCGCTAAAAACGCACTGACCACCCTGGCGCTGGCTCAGGAAGAAAGCCTTGGCGATAACAAGCCGGCTGATGACCTGCTGAATCTGGAAGGTCTTGATCGTGCGATTGCGTTCAAGCTGGCTGCCCGTGGTGTTTGTACGCTGGAAGATCTCGCTGAGCAAGGCGTTGATGACCTGGCCGATATCGAAGGTTTAACCGACGAGAAAGCCGGCGAACTCATCATGGCCGCACGTAATATTTGCTGGTTCGGCGACGAAGCGTAATAAACTGTAGCAGGAAGGAACAGCATGACTGATGTAACTGTAAAATCGCTGGCTGCCGAGATTCAGACCTCCGTGGACCGCCTGGTACAGCAATTTGCTGATGCAGGGATCCCGAAGTCCGCTGATGACTCGGTGACCGCGCAAGAAAAACAAACCTTGTTAGCGCACCTGAACCGTGAACACGGTTCTACGCCTGACAAGTTAACGCTGCAGCGCAAAACGCGTAGCACGTTGAATATCCCTGGTACCGGTGGCAAAAGCAAATCGGTACAAATCGAAGTCCGCAAGACGCGCACCTTTGTAAAACGTGATCCGCAAGAGGCCGAACGCCTTGCTGCGGAAGAGCAGGCACAGCGTGAAGCGGAAGAACAAGCTCAGCGTGAGGCAGAAGCAACTGCCAAACGCGAAGCAGAATTAAAAGCTGAACGTGAGGCCGCAGAAAAAGCGAAACGCGACGCAAGTGATAAAGTGAAGCGTGAAGCTGCGGAAAAAGACAAAGTGAGCAATCAACAGACCGACGATATGACAAAAACCGCCCAGGCTGAAAAAGCCCGCCGTGAAAATGAAGCTGCCGAACTGAAGCGTAAAGCGGAAGAAGAAGCACGCCGCAAGCTGGAAGAAGAAGCGCGTCGTGTGGCAGAAGAAGCACGCCGTATGGCAGAAGAAAACGAGAAAAACGGTGTGAATACCGCTGAGCCATCTGAAGACAACAGCGATTATCACGTTACTACTTCCCAGCACGCACGCCAGGCTGAAGATGACAACGACCGTGAAGTTGAAGGTGGTCGTGGCCGTACTCGCAGCACCAAAGCCGCGCGTCCAGCGAAAAAAGGCAACAAGCACGCTGAATCTAAAGCTGACCGTGAAGAAGCGCGTGCAGCGGTTCGCGGCGGTAAAGGCGGTAAGCGTAAAGGTTCCGCTCTGCAGCAGGGCTTCCAGAAGCCAGCGCAGGCCGTTAACCGTGACGTTGTGATCGGCGAAACCATCACCGTTGGCGATCTGGCGAACAAGATGGCGGTTAAAGGCTCTCAGGTCATCAAAGCGATGATGAAACTGGGCGCAATGGCGACCATCAACCAGGTCATCGACCAGGAAACCGCACAGCTGGTTGCCGAAGAGATGGGCCACAAAGTTATCCTGCGTCGTGAAAACGAGCTGGAAGAAGCAGTCATGAGCGACCGTGACACGGGTGCAGCGGCTGAACCGCGCGCGCCGGTTGTGACCATCATGGGTCACGTTGACCACGGTAAAACCTCTCTGCTTGACTACATTCGTTCTACTAAGGTTGCCTCCGGCGAAGCGGGTGGTATTACCCAGCACATCGGTGCTTACCACGTAGAAACCGAAAACGGCATGATCACCTTCCTGGATACCCCGGGCCACGCAGCGTTTACCTCAATGCGTGCTCGTGGTGCTCAGGCAACGGATATCGTTGTACTGGTTGTCGCAGCTGACGATGGCGTGATGCCACAGACCATTGAAGCTATCCAGCACGCGAAAGCGGCGCAGGTGCCTCTGGTTGTTGCGGTCAACAAAATCGATAAGCCAGAAGCCGATATGGATCGCGTTAAGAACGAGCTCTCCCAGTACGGCGTTATGCCGGAAGAGTGGGGCGGCGAAGCGCAGTTCATCCCTGTTTCTGCAAAAGCCGGTACCGGTATCGACGACCTGCTGAACGCCATCCTGCTGCAGGCTGAAGTTCTGGAGCTGAAAGCGGTTCGTAAAGGTATGGCGAGCGGCGCGGTTATCGAATCCTTCCTGGATAAAGGTCGTGGTCCGGTAGCGACCGTTCTGGTTCGCGAAGGTACCCTGAACAAGGGTGACATCGTACTGTGTGGTTTCGAATACGGTCGCGTTCGTGCGATGCGTAACGAACTGGGTCAGGAAGTGCTGGAAGCGGGTCCATCCATTCCAGTGGAAATCCTGGGTCTGTCCGGTGTTCCGGCCGCGGGTGACGAAGTGACCGTTGTACGTGACGAGAAGAAAGCGCGTGAAGTGGCTCTGTACCGTCAGGGTAAATTCCGTGAAGTGAAACTGGCTCGTCAGCAGAAATCTAAACTTGAGAACATGTTCGCGAACATGACCGAAGGCGAAGTTCACGAAGTGAACATCGTACTGAAAGCCGACGTTCAGGGTTCTGTGGAAGCGATCTCCGACTCCTTGCTGAAACTGTCTACCGACGAAGTGAAAGTGAAGATCATCGGTTCTGGCGTAGGTGGTATCACCGAAACCGACGCGACCCTGGCTGCAGCGTCCAACGCTATCCTGGTTGGCTTCAACGTTCGTGCTGACGCTTCTGCGCGTAAAGTTATCGATGCGGAAAGCCTGGATCTGCGTTACTACTCCGTCATCTATAACCTGATCGACGAAGTGAAAGCGGCAATGAGCGGCATGCTGTCTCCTGAGCTGAAACAGCAGATCATCGGTCTGGCTGAAGTGCGTGACGTGTTCAAATCACCGAAATTCGGTGCGATCGCGGGCTGTATGGTTACCGAAGGTAACATCAAACGTCACAACCCAATCCGTGTACTGCGCGACAACGTGGTTATCTATGAAGGCGAGCTGGAATCCCTGCGCCGCTTCAAAGATGACGTTAACGAAGTGCGTAACGGCATGGAATGTGGTATCGGCGTGAAGAACTACAACGACGTTCGCGTTGGCGATATGATCGAAGTGTTCGAGATCATCGAAATCCAACGTACCATCGCGTAATCGTCGTCGGTTTTTGGGCCGCCACGGTGTTGGCGGCAACCCAAAATCCTTTGATGATTAATTCGCGTAGGCCGGGTAAGCGAAGCGCCACCCGGCAATAATTTCAAAAGGGGCTTTTAGCCCCTTTTTTGTCTGGAGAATTTATTATGGCGAAAGAATTTGGTCGCCCTCAGCGCGTAGCGCAGGAAATGCAGAAAGAGATCGCGCTCATTCTGCAACGCGAAATTAAAGACCCACGCGTCGGCATGATGACCACCGTGTCCGGTGTTGAAATGTCACGTGACCTGGCCTATGCCAAAGTGTTCGTGACCTTCCTGAACGATCAGGACGAAGCGGCAGTGAAAAACGGCATTAAAGCCCTGCAGGAAGCCTCTGGTTTCATCCGCTCTCTGCTCGGCAAAGCGATGCGCCTGCGTATCGTGCCTGAGCTGACCTTCTTCTACGACAACTCGCTGGTTGAAGGTATGCGTATGTCGAACCTGGTGACCAGCGTGGTGAAACATGACGATGAACGTCGTGTTAACCCAGCGGACGACAGCAAGGAGGACTGATGAGTCGTCCTCGTCGTCGTGGTCGCGACGTGCATGGCGTGCTGCTGCTGGATAAACCCCAGGGCGCATCCAGCAACGACGTGCTGCAAAAAGTGAAGCGTCTTTTTAACGCCAACCGTGCGGGCCACACTGGCGCGCTGGATCCGCTGGCAACCGGTATGCTGCCGGTTTGCCTGGGGGAGGCGACAAAGTTTTCTCAGTACCTGCTGGATTCCGATAAGCGTTATCGCGTTATCGCGAAGCTCGGCCAGCGCACGGATACCTCCGATGCCGATGGTCAGGTGGTGGAAGAGCGCCCCATAACCTTTAGCGCCGAACAGCTGGATGCCGCGCTGGAGAGCTTCCGCGGCGACACCATGCAGGTGCCGTCGATGTATTCGGCGCTGAAATATCAGGGCAAGAAGCTCTACGAATACGCGCGTCAGGGCATTGAGGTGCCGCGCGAGGCACGCCCGATCACGGTGTATGAGCTGCTGTTTATCCGCCACGAGGGCGATGAGCTGGAGCTGGAAGTCCACTGTTCGAAAGGGACCTATATTCGGACCATCATTGACGATCTCGGTGAAAAGCTGGGCTGCGGTGCGCACGTGATTTACCTGCGTCGTCTGGCCGTCAGTAAATATCCGGTTGAACGCATGGTGACCCTTGAGCATCTTCATGCGCTGGTTGAGCAGGCGCACGCGCAGGAAATTTCCCCTGCCGAGCTGCTCGATCCGCTGCTGATGCCGATGGATAGCCCGGCGGCCGATTTCCCTGTCGTTAACCTTCCTTTAACGTCTTCCGTGTACTTTAAGAACGGAAACCCGGTTCGTACAACGGACGCGCCGGCTGAAGGCCTGGTTCGCGTGACCGAAGGTGAGGAAGGGAAGTTTATCGGCATGGGTGAAATGGATGGCGAAGGGCGCGTTGCGCCGCGCCGTCTGGTGGTTGAATACCCGGTCGAAGGCTAACGGCGATAACGGCTCACCTTGCGATAAGCAGGGGAGACGAGTAGAATATCGCCGCTTAACGGTCTGCAAATTGTTTAACAATCTGCGGGTCGTACACTGGGATTGCTGAATTAGAGATCGGCATCCTTAAATTCTTTATATGTTGGAGTTTGAAAATGTCTCTAAGCGTTGAAGCTAAAGCTAAAATCGTTTCTGAGTTTGGTCGTGGTACTAACGACAGCGGTTCTACCGAAGTTCAGGTTGCACTGCTGACTGCACAGATTAACCACCTGCAGGGTCACTTTGCAGAGCACAAAAAAGATCACCACAGCCGTCGTGGTCTGCTGCGCATGGTTTCTCAGCGTCGTAAACTGCTCGACTACCTGAAGCGTAAAGATGTTGCACGCTACACCTCGCTGATCGAGCGTCTGGGTCTGCGTCGCTAAGTCTTGCGAGTTTCAGAAAAGGGGGCCTGATGGCCCCTTTTTTCAACCAGACGGCAGCAATTCAATGGAAACTATTGTATTGTTGCTATAAATGATCTTCATTGCAGAGGTTCGCGCGGCTAATGAGAGGCTTCACCCATGGGGGTGTCGGTTGTCATTAGTCGCGAGGATGCGAAGAAGGTCGGGTTAAATCGTCAGCACACCGGTGGTGTGCTGTCACACATTTAAGAAAGGATAGAATTTTGCTGAATCCGATCGTTCGTAAGTTCCAGTATGGTCAGCACACCGTCACGCTGGAAACCGGCATGATGGCGCGTCAGGCTACTGCTGCCGTAATGGTAAGCATGGATGACACCGCGGTGTTCGTTACCGTTGTGGGCCAGAAAAAAGCTAAACCAGGTCAGGACTTTTTCCCACTGACCGTAAACTACCAGGAGCGTACCTACGCTGCCGGTAAAATCCCGGGTGGTTTCTTCCGTCGTGAAGGCCGTCCAAGCGAAGGCGAAACCCTGATTGCGCGTCTGATTGACCGCCCGGTTCGTCCGCTGTTCCCGGAAGGCTTCGTTAACGAAGTTCAGGTTATCGCCACCGTTGTTTCCGTTAACCCACAGGTTAACCCGGACATCGTTGCAATGATCGGCGCATCCGCTGCTCTGTCACTGTCTGGTATTCCATTCAACGGCCCAATCGGTGCTGCACGCGTAGGTTACATCAATGACCAGTACGTGCTGAACCCAACGCAGGAAGAGCTGAAAGAAAGTAAGCTGGACCTGGTCGTTGCCGGTACCGAAGCCGCGGTTCTGATGGTTGAATCCGAAGCAGAGCTGCTGAGCGAAGACCAGATGCTGGGCGCTGTGGTCTTCGGCCACGACCAGCAGCAGATCGTTATCCAGAACATCAACGACCTGGTGAAAGAAGCCGGTAAACCACGTTGGGACTGGCAGCCAGAAGCGGTTAACGACGCGCTGAATGCACGCGTAGCGGCACTGGCAGAATCTCGTCTGAGCGACGCATACCGCATCACCGACAAACAGGAGCGCTATGCTCAGGTTGATGTGATCAAATCTGAAGTGACCGCGACCCTGGTTGCTGAAGACGAAACGCTGGACGCTAACGAAATTGGCGAAATCCTGCACGCAATCGAGAAAAACGTTGTTCGTAGCCGCGTACTGGCAGGCGAACCGCGTATCGATGGTCGTGAAAAAGATATGATCCGTGGTCTGGACGTGCGTACTGGCGTTCTGCCGCGTACCCACGGTTCCGCACTGTTCACCCGTGGCGAAACTCAGGCGCTGGTTACCGCCACGCTGGGTACTGCCCGTGATGCACAAAACATCGACGAACTGATGGGCGAACGTACCGACAGCTTCCTGTTCCACTATAACTTCCCTCCGTACTCCGTAGGCGAAACCGGTATGGTGGGCTCACCGAAGCGTCGTGAAATTGGTCACGGTCGTCTGGCGAAGCGCGGCGTGCTGGCAGTGATGCCAGAAGCTGACAAATTCCCGTACACCGTTCGCGTAGTGTCAGAAATCACCGAATCTAACGGTTCCTCTTCTATGGCTTCCGTGTGTGGTGCCTCTCTGGCGCTGATGGATGCAGGCGTGCCGATCAAAGCCGCTGTTGCGGGTATCGCGATGGGTCTGGTGAAAGAAGGCGACAACTTCGTTGTTCTGTCTGACATTCTGGGTGATGAAGACCACCTGGGCGATATGGACTTCAAAGTCGCGGGTTCCCGCGAAGGTATCTCTGCACTGCAGATGGATATCAAAATTGAAGGCATCACCAAAGAGATCATGCAGGTTGCTCTGAACCAGGCTAAAGGTGCGCGTCTGCACATCCTGGGCGTGATGGAACAGGCGATCAACGCGCCGCGTGGCGATATTTCTCAGTTCGCGCCACGTATCCACACCATCAAGATCAATCCAGACAAGATCAAAGACGTTATCGGTAAAGGCGGTTCTGTTATCCGTGCCCTGACCGAAGAGACTGGCACCACTATCGAAATCGAAGATGACGGTACTGTGAAGATCGCAGCGACCGACGGCGAGAAAGCGAAATTCGCTATCCGTCGCATCGAAGAAATTACGGCAGAAATCGAAGTGGGCCGCGTCTATGCAGGTAAAGTGACCCGTATCGTTGACTTTGGCGCATTCGTTGCCATCGGTGGCGGTAAAGAAGGTCTGGTACACATCTCTCAGATCGCTGACAAGCGTGTTGAGAAAGTGACCGATTACCTGCAGATGGGCCAGGAAGTTCCGGTTAAAGTTCTGGAAGTTGACCGCCAGGGCCGTATCCGTCTGAGCATTAAAGAAGCAACCGAGCAGTCTCAGCCTGCTGCGCCAGAAGCACCGGCAGCAGAACAGCAAGGCGAGTAAGGTTGCCATTTGCCCTCCGCGTTGCGGAGGGCCTATTACCAGGCAGGACGCCTTGTTAGCAGCCGGGGGACAGGACGTCATCCAATAGTTGTCTTCGGGAGTGGGAAATGAAGCCTTTTTTGCGCTGGTGTTTCGTTGCGACAGCTTTAACGCTGGCAGGATGCAGCAACTCTGCCTGGCGTAAGAGCGAAGTCCTCGCAGTGCCATTGCAACCGACTTTGCAGCAGGAAGTGATTCTGGCACGCATGGAACAAATTCTTGCCAGTCGGGCTTTAACCGATGACGAACGCGCACAGCTTTTATATGAGCGCGGAGTGTTGTATGATAGTCTCGGTCTGAGGGCATTAGCGCGAAATGATTTTTCACAAGCGCTGGCAATCCGACCTGATATGCCTGAAGTATTCAATTACTTAGGCATTTATTTAACGCAGGCAGGCAATTTTGATGCTGCCTATGAAGCGTTTGATTCTGTACTTGAGCTTGATCCAACTTACAACTACGCGCACTTGAATCGCGGTATCGCATTGTATTACGGCGGTCGTGACAAGTTAGCGCAAGATGATCTGCTGGCGTTTTATCAAGACGATCCTAATGATCCTTTCCGCAGCCTGTGGCTTTACATCGTTGAGCAGAAGCTCGATGAGAAGCAGGCAAAAGAAGCACTAAAACAGCGCTTCGATAAATCGGACAAGGAACAGTGGGGATGGAACATTGTCGAGTTCTACCTGGGCAACATTAGCGAAGCAACGCTGATGGAACGCCTCAAGGCGGACGCAACGGATAACACCTCGCTCGCTGAGCATCTCAGTGAAACCAACTTCTATTTAGGTAAGTACTACCTAAGTCTGGGGGAAAAGGACAGCGCTACGGCACTGTTCAAATTAGCGGTTGCTAACAACGTACACAACTTCGTTGAGCACCGTTATGCATTGTTGGAATTATCGCTCTTGGGCCAGGAGCAAGACGACCTGGCAGAATCGGACCAGCAATAGCTGACGACATAAACATCAGCCCGTAATCTTTTTGATTGCCATCACCTTAACTGGTGAGGGCGTTGTTGTTCGTCAATACACCTACTTTGAGCCGGTTCACACTTTTCAATGAAAATTGCTAATCATTTTCACGATGAGCTAAGTAGACTGGCCGCCATTAATATCGAGGCACTTGTACTACATGGCTGAATTCGAAACCACTTTTGCAGATCTGGGCCTGAAGGCTCCTATCCTTGAAGCCCTTACCGATCTGGGTTACGAAAAACCATCTCCGATCCAGGCAGAATGTATTCCGCATCTGCTCTCTGGTCGTGACGTGCTGGGCATGGCCCAGACTGGTAGCGGTAAAACCGCAGCATTCTCGCTGCCGCTGCTGCACAACATTGATCCGGACCTGCGTGCACCGCAGATCCTCGTCCTTGCTCCAACCCGTGAACTGGCTGTTCAGGTTGCTGAAGCGATGACTGAATTCTCTAAACATATGCGCGGCGTAAACGTGGTAGCCCTGTACGGCGGCCAGCGTTATGACGTGCAGTTACGCGCCCTGCGCCAGGGTCCACAGATTGTTGTCGGTACGCCGGGCCGTCTGCTGGATCACCTGAAGCGCGGTACCCTTGATCTCTCTAAACTGAGCGGTCTGGTACTGGATGAAGCAGATGAAATGCTGCGTATGGGCTTCATCGAAGACGTAGAAACCATTATGGCGCAGATTCCGGAAGGTCATCAGACCGCTCTGTTCTCTGCCACCATGCCAGAAGCTATCCGTCGTATTACCCGTCGCTTCATGAAAGATCCGCAGGAAGTACGCATTCAGTCCAGCGTAACCACTCGTCCGGACATCAGCCAGAGCTACTGGTCTGTATACGGCATGCGTAAAAATGAAGCGCTGGTTCGCTTCCTGGAAGCAGAAGATTTTGATGCGGCGATTATCTTCGTTCGTACCAAAAACGCGACCCTGGAAGTGGCTGAAGCCCTGGAACGTAGCGGCTACAACAGCGCAGCGCTGAACGGTGACATGAACCAGGCCCTGCGTGAGCAGACTCTAGAGCGTCTGAAAGACGGTCGTCTGGATATCCTGATTGCAACTGACGTGGCAGCACGTGGTCTGGACGTTGAGCGTATCAGCCTGGTTGTAAACTACGACATCCCGATGGACTCTGAGTCTTACGTTCACCGTATCGGCCGTACCGGTCGTGCGGGTCGTGCTGGCCGTGCACTGCTGTTCGTTGAAAACCGCGAGCGTCGTCTGCTGCGTAACATTGAACGCACCATGAAGCTGACCATTCCAGAAGCTGAGCTGCCAAACGCAGATCTGCTGGGCAAACGCCGTCTGGAAAAATTCGCCGCCAAAGTTCAGCAGCAGCTGGAAAGCAGCGATCTGGATCAGTACCGTGCGCTGCTGTCGCAGATCCAGCCTACCGCTGAAGGCGAAGAATTGGATATCGAAACCCTGGCTGCAGCACTGCTGAAAATGGCACAGGGCGAACGTACCCTGATCGTTCCACCAGATGCGCCTATGCGTCCTAAGCGTGAGTTCCGTGACCGTGACGACCGTTTCGAACGTCGTGGCGACCGTAACGACCGCAATGACCGTGGCCCACGTGGCGACCGTCCAGAGCGTGGTGGTGAAGACCGTCCACGTCGTGAGCGTCGTGATGCGGGTGATATGGAGCTGTATCGCATTGAAGTGGGCCGTGATGATGGCGTTGAAGTGCGTCACATCGTTGGCGCGATCGCTAACGAAGGCGACATCAGCAGCCGTTACATCGGTAACATCAAGCTGTTCGGTACCCACTCTACCATCGAACTGCCGAAAGGCATGCCGGGCGAAGTACTGCAGCACTTTACTCGTACTCGCATCCTGAACAAGCCGATGAACATGCAGCTGATGGGCGATGCACAGCCTCGCACTGACCGCGGCGGCGAACGTCGTGGCGGTGGCCGCAGCTTCGGTGGCGAGCGTCGTGAAGGCGGTCGTCCAGAAGGTCGCGGTGGTGAAGGTCGTCGTTTCTCTGGCGAACGCCGTGAAAACCGTGGCCCACGTCGTGACGAAGGCGCAAGCCGTCGCCGTGACGCGTAAGCCTTACGTTTCAGACGTAAAGTAAAATATACAGCCCCGATCAACGCGATCGGGGCTTTTTTTATTTCCTTTGTACTCTTGTACTGGTACAGTGCTGCACATTAAACTGCGAACCACATTTTTGACTGGAGTAAAGGCTGTATGGCGACACTAACCACCACCCAAACGTCACCTTCGCTGCTTGGCGGCGTGGTGATCATCGGCGGAACCATCATTGGTGCTGGGATGTTCTCCCTGCCGGTGGTCATGTCCGGTGCGTGGTTTTTCTGGTCGCTGGCGGCGCTGGTCTTTACCTGGTTCTGCATGCTGCATTCCGGGCTGATGATCCTGGAGGCTAACCTGAACTATCGCGTGGGCTCCAGCTTCGACACCATCACCAAAGACCTGCTGGGCAAGGGCTGGAACCTGATCAATGGCCTCTCGATTGCGTTCGTGCTCTATATCCTGACCTACGCGTACATCTCCGCGAGTGGTTCAATTCTGCACCATACGTTTTCAGAGATGTCGCTGAACGTTCCAGCACGCGTGGCCGGATTCAGCTTTGCGCTGGTCGTGGCGTTTATCGTCTGGTTAAGCACCAAAGCGGTGAGCCGCATGACGGCGATCGTGCTGGGCGCGAAGGTGATTACCTTCTTCCTGACTTTCGGCAGCCTGCTAGGCCATGTCACCCCCGCGACGCTGTTTAACGTGGCGGAAGTGAACACCTCCTATACGCCATACCTGCTGATGACGCTGCCGTTCTGTCTGGCCTCGTTTGGCTATCACGGCAACGTGCCGAGCCTGATGAAATACTACGGTAAAGATCCGCGCACCATTGTGAAGTGCCTGATCTATGGCACGCTGCTGGCACTGGGGCTGTATGTGATTTGGCTGCTGGGGACGATGGGTAACATCCCGCGCCCGGAATTTATCGGCATTGCACAGAAGGGCGGTAATATTGATGTGCTGGTCCAGGCTCTGAGCGGCGTACTGAACAGCCGCAGCCTGGATCTGCTGTTGGTTGTGTTCTCTAACTTTGCGGTGGCCAGCTCCTTCCTGGGCGTCACCCTGGGTCTGTTTGATTACCTGGCGGATCTGTTTGGCTTTGACGATTCGGCGACGGGACGCTTCAAAACCGCGCTGCTGACTTTCCTGCCGCCGGTTGTCGGCGGTCTGCTGTGGCCGAACGGTTTCCTGTACGCCATTGGCTATGCAGGGCTGGCAGCAACCATCTGGGCGGCAATCGTTCCGGCGCTGCTGGCACGCAAATCCCGTAAGCGCTTTGGCAGCCCGACGTTCCGCGTCTGGGGCGGTAAGCCGATGATTGCGTTGATTCTGGTGTTCGGGGTAGGCAACGCGGTGGTACACGTATTGTCGAGCTTCAATTTGTTGCCGGTGTATCAGTAAGTTTTTTGTGCCGGATGACGGCTACGCCTTATCCGGCCTATGCGATCCCGTAGGCCCGGTAAGCAACGCGCCACCGGGCGAAAAGGCTACCCCACCAACTCTTCTTTTACCTGCATCGCCAGGTCAAACGAATGCAAACGCGCCTGGTGATCGAAGATCTGGCCGTTAACCATAATCTCA
This sequence comes from Enterobacter sp. 2VL, assembly GCF_005503595.1. Classification (NCBI taxonomy): domain Bacteria; kingdom Pseudomonadati; phylum Pseudomonadota; class Gammaproteobacteria; order Enterobacterales; family Enterobacteriaceae; genus Enterobacter; species Enterobacter sp. 2VL. The sequence goes on along the minus strand of NZ_SCNE01000007.1, from coordinate 54,625 downwards.
TCCGCCTGGGTTTCACGCAGCACCGCTTCCAGCCCGTGACGCACTTTCGCCTTATCCCCCACCAGAGACATACTCAGCGCCTGCTGAACGCCATACTGCTCGGAGGCGGACCACAGCTGATGCATGTTCTCCACCGGCGGCGGTAGCTGGCCGGTTTCGCCGCGACGCAGCTTCATGAAGGCCTGCTGCATGGAGGTGAACAGGAATTCCGCATCGCGGGTACTGTCGGCGGCAATGATGTTGATACACACCATCGCGTACGGTTTCTCCAGACGCGCGGACGGTTTGAAGTGGGTGCGGTACAGATGCAACGCCTGGTGCAGCATATCTGGCGCGAAATGCGAGGCGAACGCAAACGGCAGCCCAAGCTGTGCCGCGAGCTGGGCGCTATACAGGCTGGAGCCCAGGAGCCAGACCGGGATTTTTTCGCCGTAGCCCGGCACCGGACGCACGTGCGGGTTCGGATCGCGCGCGTCGAACCAGTCCACCAGTTCGGCGACATCGCGCGGGAAGTTGTCGATATCACCGCTCATGTGGCGGCGCAGCGCGCGCATCGTTGGCTGATCGCTTCCCGGCGCGCGGCCAAGCCCCAGATCAATACGGCCAGGATAGAGCGTATTCAGGGTGCCAAACTGCTCAGCAATCACCAGCGGGGCGTGGTTAGGCAGCATCACGCCGCCCGAGCCGAGGTGCAGCGTCGTCGTATTGGCCGCCAGATAGCCAATCAGCACGGACGTGGCGGCGCTGGCGATGCCGACCATATTGTGATGTTCGGCCAGCCAGTAGCGGTGATAGCCGCGCTTTTCGGCCAGCTGAGCGAGCGCGAGCGAATGCGAAAAGGCTTCTCGTGCCGAGGAGCCCTGTGGGATCGGCGCCAGATCCAGCACCGAGAACGGAATGGTTTTGTCAGTCATAACAGCTCACTTTGTCGACGGTGAATCTTTCATACTGCATTAAAGTTTACTAACCGTTGTTAACAAAGTGAGCCTTTTTTAGGCCTGAAGTTCCAGCCCGGCCAGACGTTTCCAGTAGCCGTTACAGTCGCTGTTGGACGTAAGCGGCAGCGGCGAGGCGCCGTTTTCGTTGGCGCGGAACGCGTCGAGCATCGCAAAGACGCCGGTATCCAGCGGTGACAGGCGCACCATATCCACCAGTCCGTTCATCGATGCCAGCTCGTTGCCGAGGTTATACACATAGCCGCTCATGGTCTGAATGCCGTTGAGGACAAAGACCTGCTGATTTTCCTGGGACAGCATGCTGCGCCCGTTCGGGTATTTAATGCAGCAGGTTTCGCACTCATCTTTCGGACGATCTTCTGAACGGGCAGTAAAGCAGCGGGCAGAGTAGGCCAGCGGCAGATGGCCGTAGCTCAGTACCTCTACTTCAAACTGATGGCGAATACCCAGCTCGTCGCACTGTTTCAGCAGATTGTCCAGCCAGTCGCGGGAAAGCTCAACCGGCATGCACCAGCGCGTCATCCCCTGTTTAAGCAGCAGGCGCAGCGTCACCGCGTTATAGCAGTTCAGCGCATGGCCGGCGACAAACGGCAGCTTGCGCTCGGCGCACAGGTTCACCACGCCCAGGTCGCTGGCCTCCACCAGAAACTCGCCGTTTTCAACGTAGCGCTTCAGCTCGCCTAACTCCGACGAGGCCTGCACCAGCGCGAGGGTTGACAGCACAACCTGTTTACCGCTTCCTGCGAGGCTTTTCGCCATATCCAGCCAGTCGCCCACTTTGGTGGCCCGGCGCTTGCTGCACACCGCTTCGCCGAGGTAAATCACATCGGCGCTGCTGTTTGCCGCCTGCTGGTAGAAATCTTCCAGCGTCTCTTTTGGCCAGTAGTAAAGCACCGGCCCTAATGAATATTTCATGGTTATCTCACTGCCATTTACGGTGATAGGCGCCAAGCGTGGTCTGCGTGCCTTCTGACATCGATCCGAGCGTCTCCATCCAGGCGGGCTGGGCGGTGTAGTTCTGCGGACCGGCCATGCAGCGGTCAATCGCCTGACGCCACACTTTCGCCACCTGGCTTACGTAGGCCGGGCTGCGCTGGCGACCTTCAATTTTTACCGAGGCGATATTCGCCGCCAGCAGTTCCGGCAGCAGCTCCAGCGTGTTGAGGCTGGTCGGCTCTTCAAGCGCGTGATAACGCTCGCCGTCTACCAGATAGCGGCCTTTGCACAGCGTCGGGTAGCCCGCGTTTTCACCGTCCTGATAACGGTCGATCAGCACCTCGTTGAGACGAGATTCCAGCCCCTGCGGCGTTTGCTGCCAGCGAACGAAGCGGGCAGGAGAACAGGCTCCGACGGTATTCGGAGACTCACCGGTTAAATAGGACGAGAGATAACAACGCCCTTCAGCCATGATGCACAGGCTGCCGAAGGCAAACACTTCCAGCGGCACCGGCGTGACGCGTGCGAGTTGCTTCACCTGATGGATAGAGAGCACGCGCGGCAGAACCACGCGGGCAACGTCAAAGTGACGATGGTAGAAACGCACCGCCTCCTCGTTGGTGGCAGATGCCTGAACAGAGACGTGGCGCTCAATATGCGGATAGCGTTCTGCCGCATACTCAAGCATGGCGAGATCGGCCAGGATTAAGGCATCGGCGCCCAGTTGGGCAGCCATGTCCACCGCGCGCTGCCAGCGGGCGTAGCCATCAGGATGCGCAAAGGTGTTGATGGCGATATGCAGCTTGCGGCGGTGCTGGTGGACGAAGTTGACGGCTTCCTGAAGCTTTTTCTCCGTAAAGTTTAGGCCAGCGAAATGACGGGCGTTGGTATCATCCTTAAGCCCAATGTAGACCGCGTCGGCCCCATTTTCGATGGCCGCCTTAAGCGCCGGAAGGTTTCCGGCAGGGCAGAGCAGCTCCATAAATTATCCCGATGTTGACGATCGCAGCGATCGCAAAATTGTTAACGAGCTGGGATTTTAATTAACCTATACGCGACAATTTTTGATTTAAGGCAGCTAATGGCGTATTGATGACACCAATAATGAGGTAAGGCGGACGCCGGTTTGTTGATTTACGCCGCTATGTTCTCGTCGGGATATGGCAAAATAACAGGATTATAGACATCAGGGAGTAATGCTCGTGCTGGATAAACTGCGTTCGCGTCTCGTACAATTTGGCCCATCAATGCTGAGCGTGCCGGTCAAACTGGCCCCGTTCGCGCTCAAGCGCCAGGTGCTGGAGCAGGTCCTGAGCTGGCAATTCCGCCAGGCGCTGCAGGACGGCGAGCTGGCGTTCCTTGAAGGCCGCTGGTTAAGTATTGAGGTCCGCGATATCGGGCTGCGCTGGTTTACCTCCGTTGAGAACGACCAGCTGATCGTGCGTGAATCTGCCGAAGCGGATGTGAGCTTTAGCGCCTGTGCCAGCGATCTGCTGATGATCGCCGCGCGCAAACAGGATCCGGATACGCTGTTCTTCCAGCGCCGTCTGGTGATTGAAGGTGACACGGAACTGGGTCTGTACGTCAAAAATTTAATGGATGCCATTGAGCTGGAGCAGATGCCAAAAGCGCTGCGCATGATGTTGATGCAAATGGCAGATTTCGTTGAGGCCGGGCTGAAAACCCCGCCGGACGGTAAACACACTTCAGTAGGTGAGCCATGCTGATTCGAGTCGAAATTGGGATTGATGCTCCGGGTATTGACGCGCTGCTGCGCCGCTCCTTTGAGAGCGATGCCGAAGCCCAACTGGTTCAGGATCTCCGTGAAGACGGCCTGATTACGCTGGGGCTGGTCGCCACCGATGACGAAGGTCAGGTGGTGGGCTATGTCGCATTCAGTCCGGTGGTGGTTCAGGGCGAAGAGCTACAGTGGGTAGGAATGGCCCCGCTGGCGGTCGATGAGCGTTATCGCGGCCAGGGGCTGGCGCGCCAGATGGTCTATGAAGGGCTGGATTCGCTGAATGAGTTCGGCTACGCGGCGGTGGTGACGCTTGGCGATCCGGCGTTCTATGGCCGTTTAGGCTTTGAGCAGGCGGCGCATTACGATCTGCGCTGCCGCTGGCCGGGCACCGAATCCGCCTTCCAGGTACATCGTCTGGCGGATGACGCGCTGAACGGCGTTAATGGTCTGGTGGAGTATCACGACCATTTCAATCGCTTTTAATCAGGCTTTCGCGTAGCGCCTCGAAGGAGCCGTCTCCACTGACGAGACGCTCTTTCTGGCGCTTCGTCAGCTGCTTAATGCGGTACTCCAGCCTGAGTGCCAGCGAACGGTCGCCAACGGCGGCAGAAAACGCGAGCCGCAGTTCCCCTTTTCCCCGCAGGGCTTTAGCCCCTTTCCCCGTCTGATGTTGGATAAAACGCCGCGCCACATCGGTGGTGATCCCGGTGTAGAGCGCGTTATCAGCGGTTCGGACAAGATAAAGAAACCAGCACACGGTATTCAGATTCAGTATGTTAAGGTGAAACGCACCTTAGCATGAGAGAGAGTAAAAATGGAAACACTGGCCGCCATAAACCGCTGGCTTGCGAAGCAGCATGTTGTCACCTGGTGTGTCTACGACGAAGGGGAGATGTGGTGCGCGAACGCGTTCTACTATTACGACCCGGAGCGGGTGGCGTTTTACGTCCTCAGCGAAGACAAAACGCGTCATGCCCAAATGACGGGCCAGCAGGCGAAGGTGGCCGGCACGGTAAACGGCCAGCCGAAAACGGTGGCGCTGATCCGCGGGCTTCAGTTCAAAGGGGAAATTCGCCGTCTGGAAGGAGAGGAAAGCGACGCGCAGCGTAAACGCTACACGCGACGCTTCCCGGTTGCCGCTGCGCTAAAAGCCCCGGTGTGGGAAATCCGCCTTGATGAGCTGAAATTTACCGACAACACGCTGGGCTTTGGCAAAAAGCTGCACTGGTTACGCGCCGAGCAGGCGTAACGCTTCGCGGTTAAACGCTGGCAGATCGTCCGGCGTACGGCTGGTGATCAGCTGATCTTTATCGTTGACCACCTCCTGATCGTAGAACTCGGCACCCGCGTTTTTCAGATCGATAACGATCGGTTTCACGGCGGTGAGCTTACGTCCGCGCACGACATCAGCGCTGATCAGCAGCTGAGGCCCGTGGCAAATGGCAAAGACCGGCTTGCCGGTGGCGACGAAATCGCGGGTGAACGTGACGAAACGATCGTCTCCGCGCAGGGAATCCGGTGAATGGCCGCCTGGTAACAGCAGGGCATCGAAATCTGACGGGCTGACGTTATCAATGGATTCGTCAATGGTCACGCTGGCTTCGCCCTTGTGGCCCTTCACGGTTTTACCCGCTTCTTTCTCGATGGTAACGACCTCGTGGCCCGCCTTGCGGAATGCCTCTGCTGGCGACGTGAATTCTGAATCTTCAAACTCGTCGGTAATCAAGACTGCGATTTTTTTACCCATGGTTCCTCCGTTGTTATCGCTTCAGACTGTTTTTTTCCCGTTTGTGGTAAATACTTACCGTACAGACTTTTAAGTGTGGTCGAGCAGGCCAGAATCGCAAACGGACTATTCTGTAAAGGGGAAGAGGATGAGCCAGGTATTGATAACAGGCGCAACCGGGCTGGTGGGCGACCATCTGCTGCGGCTGTTGATTCAGGAGCGAAGGGTAAACTATATCGCCGCGCCTACGCGTCGCCCGCTGGCCGATATCTCAGTCATCTTTAATCCTCACGATCCGCAGCTTACCGATGCGCTGGGGCAGGTGCAGGACCCCATAGATATCGCCTTTTGCTGTCTCGGCACCACGCGGCGCGAGGCGGGCAGCAAAGAGGCGTTCGTGCATGCCGACTACACGCTGATTGTCGATACGGCCCTGACGGCCAAAAAACTGGGGGCGAAGCATTTTGTGGTGGTCAGCTCAATGGGTGCCAACGCCAGCTCGCCTTTTTTCTACAGCAAGGTAAAAGGCAAAATGGAGGAGGCGCTGATCGCTCAGGAGTGGGAGTATCTGACCATTGTCCGGCCTTCGATGCTGCTCGGGCACCGTGACGAGCGACGGTTCAACGAATCCTTTTTTGCCCCGCTGTTTAAAATCCTGCCCGGCAACTGGAAATCCATCGAGGCAAGAGACGTCGCCCGCGCCATGTTAAAAGAAGGCCTGTCGCCCTCTAAGAAAGGTGTGAATATTATCCCCTCAGCAAAACTGCGTGAAATCGCGCAGGGCGAGGCGTAAACTCCCCCGGCTTATTCAATAACACTCTCCGGGGAATGCTATGACTGGTCAGTCTTCATCTCAGGCGGCAACACCTGTTCAATGGTGGAAGCCCGCACTCTTCTTTCTTGTGGTCATCGTTGGCCTTTGGTACGTGAAGTGGCAGCCTTACTACGGTAAAGCCTTCACCGCTGCCGACACGCACAGTATTGGTAAATCCATCCTCGCACAGGCCGATGCCAGCCCGCTACGGGCGGCGTGGGACTACGCCATGGTCTATTTCCTTGCCGTCTGGAAAGCGGCGGTATTAGGGGTGCTCCTCGGCTCGCTGGTTCAGGTCCTTATCCCGCGTAACTGGCTGGTGAAAACCTTAGGCCAGCCGCGCTTTCAGGGCACGCTGTTGGGGACGATTTTCTCCCTGCCGGGCATGATGTGCTCCTGCTGCGCTGCGCCGGTTACCGCCGGTCTGCGTCGCCAGCGCGTCTCAATGGGCGGGGCGCTCGCGTTCTGGATGGGAAACCCGCTGCTTAATCCGGCCACGCTGGTGTTCATGGGCTTTGTCCTCGGCTGGCATTTTGCCTTTATCCGCCTGGTCGCCGGGCTGTTGACCGTGCTGGTGGTCGCCACGCTGGTGCAGCAACTGGTGAAGGACAAGACGGTAGAAACAGCGTCCGTTGAGCTGGAGATGCGCGAGCCGCAGGGCGGGTTCTTCGCTCGCTGGGGCAAAGCGCTGTGGCAGCTCTTCTGGAGCACTATCCCGGTTTATATCCTGGCGGTACTGGTTCTCGGCGCGGCGCGCGTCTGGCTGTTCCCCCATGCGGATGGGGCTATCGACAACACGCTGATGTGGGTGATTGCGATGGCGGTGGCAGGATGCCTGTTTGTGATCCCAACGGCGGCAGAAATTCCGATTGTCCAGACCATGATGCTGGCCGGAATGGGCACCGCGCCCGCGCTGGCGCTGCTTATCACGCTACCTGCGGTAAGCCTGCCCTCGTTCGTTATGCTGCGTAAGTCATTCCCTGCGAAAGCGCTGTGGCTGACGGCGGGGCTGGTGGCCTTGAGTGGGATAATTGTGGGAAGTATTGCGCTGCTGTAAAAAAAAGCCCGGTGGCGCTAGCGATTACCGGGCCTGGGGGCAGGTTTAGGTTACTTGATGTAAGTAAACGCGGTGGTGACGTGTTTCACGCCGCTCACCCGGCTGGCGATATCCGCTGCCGCTTTCCCTTCACGTTCGGTCACAAGACCCAGCAGGAACACTTCGCCATTCTCGGTGGTCACTTTCACGTTAGAGGATTTGACCTGGTCAGAGCCCAACAGCTGGGAACGTACTTTGGTGGTGATCCAGGTATCTGACGATGCGGTACCAAGGCTGATTGGCTGCCCCTGACGCACTTCGTTAAACACTTCGGTTGTCCCTTCTACGCCCATCGCAATCTGTTTAGCACGTGAAGCGAGTTCAGTGGTTGGCGCCTGTCCTGCCAGCAGGACTTTGCCCTGATAGGCCGTCACGTTGATGCGCGCTTCTTTCTTAATCTGTTCGTCTTTGGACAGCGCACTGTTGACGCGCAGCTCCAGCGTGCCGTCATCAACCTGTGTGCCGACGGTGCGCGGATCGGTCGCCGCTTTGGTACCCACGGCGGCGGTACCGACGACGGCCGCCGCGATACAACCCTGGAGTAGCAGTGCAGACATAAGGACTGCAAGGGTCGATAAAGCCTTCATGAAAACTCCTTAATCATCCTGGTGAGGGAAAAGCGTGTTATCGATCAGATCGCATAAGCAGTTCACCGTCAGCATGTGCATTTCCTGAATGCGGGCGCTGCGGTGAGAAGGAATGCGGATTTCCACATCCTGCGGCCCAAGGAGACCGGCCAGTTCGCCGCCGTCATAGCCGGTTAATGCCACGATGGTCATGTCACGGGTGACGGCCGCTTCAACGGCTTTGACGATGTCACGGCTGTTGCCGCGGGTTGAAATCGCCAGCAGCACATCTCCGGCATGGCCTAAGGCGCGCACCTGCTTTGCGTAAATTTCGTCATGCAGACGGTCGTTTGCAATCGCAGTTAAGACCACATTATCGGTATTTAGTGCAATGGCGGGTAAACTTGGGCGTTCGGTTTCAAAACGATTGATCATGCTGGCAGCAAAATGCTGTGCGTTGGCGGCCGAGGTTCCATTACCACAACAGAGGATTTTGTTGCCGTTGAGCAAGGACTGCACCAGCGTCATCGCGGCGCGGGAAATCGCGTCCGGGAGAGCTTCCGCCGCGGCAATCTGCGTTTGAATGCTTTCTGTGAAGCACACTTTAATTCTATCGAGCACGTTATCCCTTTAAATCGTAATTATGCGTCTTCGCCAAAAGCGTTTTTAAGCCAGTCGATCTCATTTCCGGTGAAGGCTACCACATCAAACCGGCAATCCACAGTATCAAAACTCCCATTATGGCGGGCGAGCCACAAGTGGGCAGTCTGTAATAATTTATGTTGTTTGGCGAGCGTCACGCTGGCGGCAGCACCGCCAAAACGGGACGACTGTCGATAGCGCACTTCAACAAACACGGTGACCGGGCCGTCTTTCATAATCAGGTCGATTTCGCCGCCGCGTCCGCGAACGTTGGCGGCGATGAAGCGCAGTCCTTTGCCTTCAAGCCAGCGACGCGCTTTTACCTCCCACGCGTCGCCGGTCTCTTTACGGCTTAACTGGCCGGGACGATTTGCCCCTGCTGGTATTTGAGCCATGATAACTTCCTGTTAATCACGCAGTCCTGCGTTGCCGTCAGATCGCCGGTGTTACCGTTCAGCTCAAAGCCCGGTACCTGACGCATCTGGGTAAAGTTGTTGGCCAGCGCCCACGCATCAACGCCCATGGCATACAGACGTGCCAGGGAGTAGTCGTTACGTACTGCGCCGAGCGCCTGCTGCATCAGCGCAGGGTTGCTGCCTGCCAGCATCGGGATTTCGCTGTACTGCAGGCCGTCCATCTCCAGACGGAAATCCGGGCCTGCGGTGCCCTGCGCGCTGCGGGAGCTGGCGTAGAGCGTCGCCCCGCTCTGGCTGCCGTTACGCATGGCGATCATCGGCTTGATGAAGGCAATCTCTTCCGGCGTGGCAACGATGTAAGCCGCATCGACCTTACCGCCACCGCTGATTTGTGCGTCCGTTGGCGGTGCCGGAATGGTCAGGCCGCCGATGGTCACACCCTGCTGCTGTGGCAGGCTGGAGGCGACCGGGCTGCCGTTCAGCGCGATGCCTGCGCCGCCGTTTACCCCAGCTCGCAATTCACCGGCTGAGCCAAATTTCTGCTGCAGCACGACGCCGCCGCCCAGTTTTTGCCACTCGTCGGCAAAGGCGGTAGCGACACGGTCGCCCAGCGCGCTACGCGGGATCAACAGCAGCGGGGCCTGTTTGCCCTGCTCGTGAATATGCCGCGCCGCATCGCGTGCTTCGTCTTCCGGTGAGAGGGCGAAATAGCAGATATTGGCACGGTTTTGCACCTGCTCCGGCTGGTTAAGCGCCAGCACATTCAGCGGGGTGTTGCTCTTCATCAGCTCTTCTACGTTGTTTTTCAACAGCGGGCCGACAACGATGCTCGCGCCGTCCTGCTGCACCTGCGCCAGAACCTGGTCGAGCGGCTGGGCGCTGGTATCGTAGATTTTCAGCTCTGCGCCCGGGTTAGCGCCGGGCGTTGCTACGGTCTGCTGCTGCGCGGCAGGCTGTTGCTCTGGCTGAGTGGCCTGCGGTTGCGCCGTAGTTGTCGCCTCGGTCGCTGGCGCGGCTGGCGTTTCAACAGGGGGCTGGGCCGCCGGGGCCGGTGCCGCTGTCTCAGCCGGTGGCGTCGTCGGTGCCGTAACCGGGTTTTGCAGGGTCCCCTGAGCCGGAGCTTGCGCTGTGGTCAGGTCGCTGGTCTCTGCCGCGGACGGGCTGATCACGTCACTGACGTTCGCCGCCTGGGCTGCCTGATCCGGCACCGCGCTGCCTGACACTGTCGTTGTGCCGTTCTTCGCGGCTTCAAAACCTTGCTGGATCGCGCGGCCAAACACCGCCGCCTGACCGTTCAACGGCAGGAGCAGGGCAATCTTGCTGGTGGAGGCTGGCTTAAAGTTCTGCACGTTGACCAGTTGCCCGGGCAGCATTTTGGCCCCCGGGTTTTGCGGATAACGTGTTTGCCAGTCGGTAATGCCTGCTTTCAGCATGTTCGGATCGCTGCGGTTGGTGAACCACATCTGCTGCAGATCCAGCCAGCCCTGCAGCACGTTTTCGTCTGCATTGATGACCATCGCCCGGGCCTGATCCTGGGTCATGGAGGCGAGCGCCTGCCAGGTGGCATCGATATTTTTCTGTTTGTCGGCCCCGCTCAGCAACGGCTCCTGGGCAATCAGCGCGCGCAGCAGCGTCAGGGACGGACGGCCTTGCTCCGCGGTGATACCGGCCTGCCAGAAGCGGGCCTGCTGGTTTTTATCCAGCGCACCCACGTCAATGTTACCGAGGATTTTCTTCGCTGATTCGTAATCTTTCAGCGCCACTTTCAGCTCGGCAGACAGTAAACCCTGCTCACGACGCTGGGTGTCGGTCAGATCTTGCGGCAGCTGGTTGAACAGTTCGGCGGCCTGCTGGGTTTTACCCTCTTTCAGCAGTGCACGAATGGCGAGTAATTGCCAGTTGGTCTTGGTATCATTCGAGCTCTGCGACATTTGTTGCAGATAAAAGCCAGAATCAGCCTGAGCCGAACCCTGCATGTGGGCCGTGCTCTGGTCGGGTGCCTGGGTGCCACAGCCTGCGAAGATCAGGGCGGCCAGCAGGAGAGGCACGCTGCGTGCGGCTTTTGTTCTTATAAACGTTAACGGTACCATACTGTATCCAGTGATTTTTTTACGCAATGCTCAATATTAAATCGGCAATCCGGACTAAACAATGAAACAACACGAAACGGCAGATAATTCTCAAGGCCAGCTTTATATTGTACCTACTCCTATCGGGAATTTGTCTGATATTACCCAACGTGCACTTACCGTATTGCAAGCCGTTGATTTAATTGCTGCTGAAGACACCCGACATACCGGTTTACTGCTGCAACACTTCGCCATTAGCGCCCGGTTGTTTGCCCTGCACGATCATAATGAGCAACAAAAAGCAGAAACGCTGGTGGCAAAGCTGAAAGAGGGGCAGAACATTGCACTCGTCTCCGACGCCGGCACGCCGCTGATCAACGATCCGGGCTACCATCTGGTGCGTACCTGCCGTGAAGCGGGCATCCGCGTGGTCCCTCTGCCAGGCCCATGCGCGGCCATTGCGGCGTTAAGCGCGGCCGGTTTACCGTCCGACCGTTTCTGCTACGAAGGCTTTCTGCCCGCGAAATCCAAAGGCCGTCGCGATGTGTTAAAAGATCTGGAAGCCGAGCCGCGTACGCTGATTTTCTACGAATCTACCCATCGTCTGCTGGAAAGCCTGGACGATATGGTCACCGTCTGGGGCGAATCCCGCTATGTGGTGCTGGCGCGTGAACTGACCAAAACCTGGGAGACCATCCACGGCGCGCCGGTGGGCGAACTGCTGGCATGGGTCAAAGAGGACGAAAACCGCCGCAAGGGCGAAATGGTTCTGATAGTCGAAGGCCATAAAGCGCAGGAAGATGCACTGCCCGCCGATGCGCTGCGCACCCTGGCGCTGCTGCAGGCTGAACTGCCGCTCAAGAAAGCCGCCGCGCTGGCTGCAGAGATTCACGGCGTGAAGAAAAATGCGCTGTATAAGTATGCGCTGGAGCAGCAGGGGGAGTAACACATGAGCCGCTATCAGCCTCCTTTTACGATTACGCCCTCTATCCTCAATCAGGTTATTGAGATCGGCGAACTACTGGGGCACTGGGCGGCGCATTCTGGCAGAACATCCCCTCTGCTACGCAAAGAGAATCGCATTCGGACCATTCAGGCATCCCTGGCGATTGAGCATAACTCGCTAACGACCGGGCAGGTAACGGCGATTATGGACGGGAAACGTGTACTTGCACCTGAGAAGGATATTCAGGAGGTGCGCAACGCTATCCTTGCCTACGAGAAACTGCCCGACTGGAAACCCTGGCGTCTCAACGATCTGCTCAGCGCGCATCGGGTGTTGATGTCTGGTCTGGTCGATAAACCCGGTAAACTGAGGCAGGGTGATGTGGGGATCTACCGTGGAACGCAGCTGGTTCATATGGCCCCGCCCGCTTCGCAAATGCAACGTCTTATCAACGATCTCCTCTGCTGGCTGGAGCAAACCGACATCCATCCCCTGATAGCCAGCTCTGTGTTTCACTACGAGTTTGAATTTATACATCCCTTTTCCGATGGCAATGGCCGTATGGGACGGTTGTGGCAAACGCTTATCCTGAGCCACTGGCGGGCTGAACTTGCCTGGTTGCCTGTCGAGACGTTGATCCATTTCCAGCAATCACGTTATTACGAAATCCTGGGCCAGTGCGATCGTGCGAGCGATTGCACCGCTTTTATCGAGTTTATGCTGCGGAATATGGCGGATACGCTGCGTGAAGGTATTGCCGTTCCGACAGAGGTGTCGGAACAAATGTCGGAACAAATGTCGGAAAAAGAGATCGCGATTCTGCACCTTCTTACCGCCCATCCTCAGATGACCGCCGCGATGCTGGCATCCGCGTTAGGCGTGAGTTCCCGCACCGTTGAGCGTTATCTCCGTACGTTACAACACAAAAATAAAGTGAAGCGTGAAGGTGCCAGAAAAGGAGGCAGCTGGCAGGTCATAGCCTGACCTGACCAGCCGACGCGGGTCGATATCAGTAATGCTTCAGCATGCGGTCGATGGACTGCTCCAGCCAGTCGCGCTGGGTGCCGAAGTTAATCCGCAGGTAGTTTTCGCCGTTTTGTACGTAGTGGGTGCCATCCTCGATAACGACGCCCGCCTGCCGGGCGAAATGCCGGGTCAACTCGGTGGCACTCCGATCGTCGGCGCTGACGTCTATCCAGGCGAGATACGACGACTCCGGGTTCATCATTTTCCATGCCGGGAAGTGGGTCTGGAGGGCATCTGCCAGATAACGTGCATTGCCGCGCAGATAATTGTTCAGCGCGTCAAGCCACGGCAGGCCGTGCTGATAGGCCAGAATAATTCCCCATACGCCGAAGATGTTGGGTGAGGTGATGGAGTTCTTCTCCAACTGCTGGCGGAAGCGCTGGCGCAGAGAATCATCCGGGATAATGGAATAAGAGGTTTTCAGCCCCCCCAGATTGAACGCCTTATTCGGCGAGGTCAGAACGATCAGATTGTCCTGCGCAGCGCAGCCGGCTGTCAGACAGCTAACAAACCTGCCGTCGAGAATGTGTTCCGCGTGCACCTCGTCGACCACCAGAAGAGTGCCGTAGCGTTGACACAGCTCGGAGACCTGGCGGATCTCATCTGCCCGCCAGATCCTTCCGGAGGGGTTATGCGGCGAGCAGAAGAACCACAGCCGGGGTCGGTGCGTTTTAAGCTGCTCCTCCACCCGGTTAAAATCCAGGTAATAGCGGTTGTCGTCCACGCGCAGCGGGTTAGCAAGTACTTGCACGCCCTGACGCTGCGTTGCCATCGCAAACGGGTCGTATACCGGTGTGTTCATCATCACGCAGTCACCGGGCTCGCAGAATGCCTGTACCGTGTAATGCAGCGTGGAGACGGTGCCGTAGGTTAACGTTACCCACGCTTTCTCAACTTCTACCTGATGGCGCTGGCGCTGGAAGGCGATAACGGCATCGTAGAATTCGTCGAAGCACCAGGTATAGCCAAAGGTGCCGTGCTCCACGATGCGCTGAAAGCCTTCAATCACGGCGGGCGGTGAGGTGAAATCCATATCCGCAATCCACAGCGGGATAAACCCCTCAGGCACATCACCGAAGCGTGAACAGACAAAGGCGTGATCCCATTTGCGGCATCTATCGCTTTTGCGCTCTATGATTTTGTCAAAATCAAACACAACTACCCCCTGTTAAATTAAGGCTTCAATGCCGGTTTTCACGCTCTGGACCTGCGGGCCGATAATCACCTGCACGCTGTGTGCGTCGAGCACCACGACGGATAACGCCCCGGCCGTTTTAAGCGCCTGTTGATCCACAAGCCCCATATCCTTCACCACCAGACGCAGGCGGGTAATGCAGTTGTCGAGGGACTCAATATTCTCTTTACCGCCGAGCGCACGCAGGATAAGCCCATGATCGTATTTCGATTTTCCGCGCGCCCGGGTGTTGGCCTCTACGGCCTGCAGCGCCCCCTGGGTATCCACTTCTCGCCCTGGCGTTCTAATGTCGTGCTTGAGGATGTACCAGCGGAAGACGAAGAAGTAGATGGCGAACCAGGCGATGCCTACCGGGAACAGCAGATACCATTTGGTCGACATGCCCTGCATTACACCGAAGATCAGCAGGTCCAGAATGCCGCCGTCGGTGTTGCCGATGGTGACACCCAGCAGGGCCATAACCATCAGCGCCAGACCAGACATCACGATATGGAAGGCGTAAAGCGCCGGCGCGATAAACAGGAACAGGAACTCAATCGGTTCTGAAATACCGGTGACAACGGAAACCAGCACGCCGGAGAGCAGCAGCCCTTTGATGACCGGGCGATTCTCCGGGCGTGCGGTGCGGTAGATGGCATACGCCACCGCCGGGAGCCCGAAGATAAAGGTCGGCATAAAGCCCTGCGACAGGAATGCGGTGACGTGCGGGCTAAACGGCAGTCCGGCCTTGAGTTCGGCGTAGAAGATATTCAGCGCACCGGCCACTTCATGACCATTGACCATCTCAATGCCGCCCGCTGGGGTGAAACGCACCATTGCCAGCAGGATATGGTGCAGGCCAAAAGGCTTGAGCAGCAGCACGCCCACGCCGTACAGGAACGGGCCGAAAACGCTGGTGCTCTGAATGATATGGCCAATTCCGGCAATGCCCAGCGCCACGTATTCCCACAGCAGGGGAATGAACAGGCCGACCAGCGAGAGGGTCAGCGCGGTAATAATGGGCACAAAGCGGATGCCGCTAAAGAAAGCGAAGGCGTCGTGTAATACCGTGTCCTGAAAACGCTCATGCAGAAAATAGGTAATTACCCCAACCACGATCCCACCCAGCACACCCATCTCCAGGGTTTGGATCCCCAGCACAATGGATTGCCCCACCTGCCTCATGGTGGCCGCATCGGCAAGCTGGTGGGTTGCGGTCAGGTAATAGTTAATGCTCATGTTCATCAGCATGTAGCCCACGAACCCGGCAAACGCGCCCACGGCCTTGTTGCGTTTGGCAAGCCCCATCGGGATCGCCATCGCGAACATCAGGGGAAGATAGGTAAAGGCGAAACCGCCGACCATGGCAATAAAACCAAAGGTGAGCTGCGTGAGCTCGCCACCCAGAAAAGGGAAACTTTTAATGGTTGAAGGGCTGGTGACGGAACTGCCGATCCCCAGCAGCAGGCCCATAAAGGCCAGCAGCGAGACCGGGAACATAAAGGTCTTTCCCAGACTTTGAAAAAACGCCCACGCTTTCGATTTAAACGACTTTTCCTGTGTCATGTAGGGACTCCTCGGAATTTTTTTATGGTAAAGGAAGGCGCTGTCCGGCTTAAGGACGCGCCTTCATATTTGCGAGGCTTATAGTTATTTTCAGAGAGCGATGTTATTTACGACGGGATTCAGGCATCAGCCGTAAGCAGCAGTCGGTTGGCCGAGCCGCACACGTTGATTTTGCTTCTGACCACCTCTTTCATGGCGTCCATGCCGACGCGCATGTAATAGCGCGGATCGTTGCCCTGCGGGTTGTCGGCAAACCAGGCTTTAACCGCATCAGAAAAGGCAATTTTTAGCTCGGTAGCCACGTTGACTTTGCAAATGCCCAGCTCGATGGTGCGGCGTACATATTCATCCGGCACATCACTCGCGCCATGGAGCACCAGCGGAACGCTCACCACGTCGCGGATCTCCGCCAGGCGCTGGAAGTCAATTTTTGGCCGTTTGGTGTACAGACCGTGGGCCGTTCCGATGGCGACGGCGAGGCTGTCCACGCCCGTCAGTTCAACGAAGCGTTTCGCTTCCTGCGGGTCGGTCAGAAATGCGCTCTCGGCATCCACGCTCATGTCATCTTCCACGCCGCCCAGTCGCCCCAGTTCGGCCTCGACGCTGCAGTCGTTGAGGTGGCAGAAATCGACAACCGATTTCACCAGCTTCACGTTCTGTTCAAACGGGTAGTGGCTGCCGTCGATCATGGCGCTGCGCACACCGGCGTTCACCTTGCGACGAATATCGTCCAGTGATTCATGGTGATCGAGATGCAGCGCCAGCGGCATGTCATAGCTGAGGGAGTAAGCGCTACAGAGGGCGTAGATCTCTTCGAGCGCAATGTGCTTGAAGGTGCCCGGCGTGCCCGCGAGGATCACCGGTGATCGCATTTCGCTGCACACTTCAAGGATCGCCTGGATCGTTTCGGCGTTATGAATGTTGAATGCCGGTACGGCGTAGCCCTTGGCCTGCGCGTCCTGCAGAAGGTATTTGGTTGAGATGATACTCATAATGCGATCCTCTTAAGCCTGCCACGGATGAATAACCACGCCCTGCACCACACGGTTGACCGTGCCGCTGGCAGACGGGGTATCTGGCGTGTTGCCCACGCGAATGGACTGGGTGAGCGCAAAGACCTGGGCGTACATCAGGAAGCAGAACGCCTGTTCCATGTCGTTAAACGCGCGGGAAGGCGGCAGCAAAATATGCGGACCAGCCTCAATAATGGGATCTGTTTCGGCTGCGATCGCCACCACGCGCATCGCCTGACGATCGCGGCGCAGCTCGGCCAGCAGATCCAGATCGTAGCGGCGGGTATACGGATGGCTGGAGATGAAGACCACCACCAGCGTTTCGTTATTTACCAGGGATTTTGGCCCGTGGCGGAAGCCGGTTGGGGAATCGTAAAAGGCCGCCAGCTCGCCTGCGGTCAGCTCCAGCACTTTCAGCGCCGACTCGCGTGCTACGCCCTGCAGGCCGCCGCTCCCCAGATAGACGATCCGCTTCCATGGCTCGTTGCCAAAAACGCCGCCGCTAAAATCGCCCAGCGAGGAGAGGATCGCCTGACAGCGATCGGCGACGGCGCGGAATGCCTGACTGTTAAAGACTTCTGGCATGAACACCGCCAGGCAGCTCGCCATCATGGTGGTGATGCTGCTGGTCATCGCGAACCCGCGATCGTGCGTTTCGGCAGGCATCAGCAGGGCAAAGGCGTTATCACCGTCGACCGCGTTCTGGTAGAGGCTTCCCGCCTCGTTGCAGGTAATGGTCAGGTGATAGCACTCCGGCACGAACTGGTTAGCCAGCTGTACAGCTGCGACGCTTTCCGGGCTATTGCCCGAGCGGGCAAAGGAGACCAGCAGCAGCGGATGTGCGGCGCTGAAGTAGTCCATTGGGTTAGTGACCAGGTCGGTTGTGGGTACGGCGGTAATGTTTTTCCCGGTGTGGCTGGCGATCCACGGCGCAACGATATCGCCGATAAAGGCGGAGGTGCCTGCGCCTGTCAGTACGATCCGAAGATCGCGCTTGCGCAGCAGCGGTTGAAGAAAACCGTCAATTGAGGCGCGCAGGCTATCGATGTTGTTCAGCGATCGGATCCAGCTTGATGGCTGCTGGCGGATCTCTTCTTCAGTCCATGTGCCGGTCGTGGCGGTGGGGATAGTTTCTGGCATAACTCAGTCCTTAGTCGTGTGAATTCCACATCAGACGCTGGCAAACGTGTCGCTATCTTTCGTTTCGTTTCACTTGTTCACTTTAGCAGTTGAATAAAATTTATAGAAAAGAAATCGAAAGTTCAATGCGAAAGAAGAAATAAAACGAAAAGTGTGATCGAAAAGGAAAAGCAAAAAATGAAGGAAAGGAAAAGAAAGGCCTTACGAGGGGGTGTCGTAAAGCCAAAAAGGGGCAAAGTGAAAGGTCAGAGGGAGAGAGCCTGACCCTGGATCCAGATCGTCTGGAGGTGTAAACCGCCGTCCAGCGCGATAATATTGGCGCGCTTGCCCGGGGCGAGCGATCCGAGCTGCCCGTCAATGCCCAGCAAGCGGGCAGGGTGCAGGGAGGCCATATGAATCGCCTCTTCTGCCGTTACGCCCGTATGTTCAACCATGTTGCGTACGGCAGCATCCAGCGATAGCGTACTGCCCGCCAGCCCACCTGACGCCGTACGCACCACGCCGCTGCGTAGAGTAACGTCTTCACCGCAAAGCCGATAACGGCCATCGGGCATACCGGCCGCCTGCATGGCGTCGGTAATCAACACCATGCGATCTTTTGCGCAGCAGCAGCACAGGCGCATGGCGCCGGGGTGAACGTGGTGCCCGTCGGCAATCAGCTCCAGCCACGCCCGCTCGTCCGTTAGCCCGGCACCCACCATACCGGGTTCCCTGTGATGTAACCCCGTCATGCCGTTATAGCAGTGGACCAGCCCGTCTGCCCCTGCGTCAAAGGCGGCAAGCGTCTGCCCGTAGGTGGCGGCGCTGTGGCCCAGCATCACGCGGATGCCTCGCTGCTTCAGATGGCGAATCGCCTGCAGCGCACCCGGTTTTTCTGGTGCCAGTGCCACCACTTTGAGGGTGTGTTGCGAGACCGCCATCAACGCGTCCAGCTCGGCGATATCCAGTTCGCGAAACAGTCCGGGCGGGTGCGCCCCTTTATTCTGCGGCGTAAAGTACGGCCCCTCCAGATAACTGCCCAGCACCAGCGCGCCGGGACCACCGGCCAGACAGCGCCGGGCAATCCGCATAAGCGCACCGTGAATGGCCTCCAGCGGCGCGGTGACGGTGGTGGGCAGAAACGCCCCCACGCCTTCACGCGCTTTATGCCGGGCTAACGTATCCAGCGTGCCGGGCGCCTCATCCATCACATCCACCCCCGCGCCGCCGTGAACGTGAGTATCGATATAGGCCGGACAAAGCAGTTCGGCATCGCGCGCGGTCACGCCCGTCGGTATGGGGTCGATGGCAACGATCACGTCTTTTTCAATGCGCAACTGGTGGTCGTCCAGCCAGCCCCCTTCGGTGAGTAGCCGCCGTGCGCGCAGTACCTGGCTCATATCCCTTCCTCGGCAGGCGCTTCCTCGCGACAGCGGCCAAGTTCATCCACCAGGCTCGTCAGGCCGCGGTGTCCGCACTCCAGCGCCTGAAGGCGGAACGCTTCGCTGCTCAGTCCCTCGCGCTCCAGCACCATCTCCAGCAGAAGCTGCAGATTCGTGCCGGTGATGACTTCGCTGCCGGGCCGCTGCATCGCCAGCGTAGAAGCCACGCGAAACGGCGTACCGCCCAGCAGGTCGGTAAGGAACACAATGTCGAATTGCCCGTCCAGTTCACTCACCGCCTGCTCGAGCTGAGCGGTCAGCCGCGCTGTCGTGGAAGACGCGGGAAAATCAATGGCGATAAACTGTGGCTGTTCGCCGAGGATCTGCTTCATCGCCTGCTCAAGCCCGCTGGCAAAGCCGCCATGACCCGTCAAAATAATGCCTAACATCGCAACCTCTTCGCGTTTACAGGAAGTGACAGAATTTACCGACAACGCCCAGGACCACGGTGATACCAATCAGGCGCAGCGGGCTCCAGCCACGGCGTACCAGCCAGAACATGGTCAGGGTATAGACCAGCGGCAGAAATGCGGGCATCAGCTTGTCGATAACGTCGGTTTGCAGTTTGACCACCGCATCCCCGGCCTTAATTTCAAGGGTGGTATTGAGGCGTACGTAGGTTGCTACCAGCGCGCCAATCACCGTCATCCCGACGATAGAGGCCGCGTGGCCCACCTTTTTGGTGTTGGCTTTAATCAGCGGAATGGCGGCAACGCCCATTCGGTATGCGTAGTGCGCCAGGCCAAAGCGCAGGCCGAGATGCACCACGTTGAACAGTACGATAAAGACCACCGCGCCAAGAATGGAGCCTTGCAGCGCCAGGCTGGCACCAATACCGCCGCAGATGGGCAGCAGGGTGAGCCAGAACATGGCATCGCCGATGCCGCCGAGCGGGGCGCCCACGGCAATCTTGGTGCTTTGAATGCTGTTCACATCCTGCTTGGAACGCTCCATCGCCAGGATAATGCCGATCACAAAGGTCACCAGGAACGGGTGGGTATTGAAGAAGCCCATATGGCCTTTCATGGCGCGCGCCAGGTCCCGTTTGTTGGTGTGAATTTTTTTCAGCGCGGGCAGCAGGCCATACAGCCAGCCGGAAGCCTGCATACGTTCATAGTTGAACGACGCCTGTAACAGCATCGAACGCCAGGCCACGCGGTTAATATCTTTTTTTGTCAGCTCAGCCCCGATCTGCTGGTCTTCGTAGACGTTTTCGTTTACGCCGGTGAGCAGCGACGTTTCGCTTTCGGTGACGTCCGGCAGGGTAGTGTGATTAGATGCCATCTTCGAATTCCTCTTTCTGGGCTGCGGGCGCCGTCGGTTCAGGGGATTTACGCAGCAGGTCGATCAGGGCCATCGCCAGCGCCGCTGCCGCAATGGCCAGCACCGGGAGCTTCAGCCAGGCCGCCGCCACGAAACCGATAATGAAGTAAGGGATGTAGACGTTTTTCATCATGATCTTCAGCAGCACGGCAAAGCCGATAGCCGGCATGATGCCGCCCGCGACGCCGAGGCCGTCGATCAAACGCTCCGGCAGGACATCAATGGCGGTTTTTGCGTGTTCCGCACCAAAGTAGATGGGCAGAAACGCGCACAGAAAGTAGAAGACCCCGAGCGCCAGCAGCGCCAGATAGTTAACCCGTTCAATGCCGTCGGTGTCCGCATTGGCCGCCATGCGATCGCAGCGCGACATCACACCGGACATAACCGAGAACAGGAAGGTTATGCCCATCTGTACCGCCACGGCGAAGGGCACGGCGACCCCAACGGCCACGTCCGGCTTCACGCCAGTGGTAATCGCGAACGTGGTACCGACAATGGTGCCGATAATCACGTTCGGCGGCTGCGCGCCTGCCAGCGGTGCCAGCCCCATCCAGACCAGCTCTAACGTACCGCCGGTCAAAATACCGGTGTGGAGATCGCCCAGAATCAGGCCGACCAGCGGCCCAAGCACCACCGGGCGGTGCATGTGTGTTAACCCGTTAAACATATCCAGGCCTGCGATAAAGGCGAGAATGCCTAACGCAAATGCCTGCAACAGACTGATTTCCATTGTGAATCCCTCAGAGCAGTTTAAAGAGATCCAAAGCAGTTTCTGTTGGAACGCCCTGAACGAAGCATTCCACCCCGGCGGTTTTCAGGCCGTTGAACGCGGCGATATCGTTCGCGTCTACAGACACCGTTTTGGCAACTTGCTGTTTGCCATTGGCATAGTGCATATTTCCGACGTTGATACGGGTGATGGGCACGCCGCCTTCTACCAGCGTCAGAAAATCAGCGGGGGTTTTGCAAACCAGCAGAATTTTCTGGCGGTCGGCGGCGCGGTGAATGTTGTCGATCGTTTTTTGCAGCGACCAGAAGCGCACGGCAATGCCTTCTGCGAGCACCATTTCCATCAGGTTTTGCTGAACCGGATCCCCTGCAACCTCGTCATTAGCCACCAGCACCAGGTTTGCCCCCGCAAACCCAACCCACTGCACGCCTACCTGACCGTGGATCAGGCGTTCATCGATGCGGCATAAAACAATGTTTGGCATAGCGTGTTCCTCTTTTTTAATTATGCGTGTTGAGTCGTTACGCCTTCGCAGGCGGCATGGTACTGCTGGAGTATGTCCTGAATGTGGTCAATGATGAGGTCCCGTGGCGTCGACTTGAGAGCACCCTCGCGAACTTTGCTGTACTGCAACGGCAGATATTGGCTGATAAGCGGCAGGGGGATTGGTTCGTCTGCCAGATTACGCACCAGCCGCGCGAAGGCATCGTCTATCTGGCCGTCTGGCCAGTAGTAGCGCACGCGGTCGGAATAGCTGTAGCCACGTGCCAGACGCCGTGCGTTGCCGTCGCCGTGGTAGTGGCTTTGCCAGTATTCCGGGCGGTCGAGCATGACGTTTTCCAGCACCTGACGCAGGCCAGAGCTGGCTTTGGCGGGTAATAACTCTTCTTCTATCGCGGCCAGAGAGAACAAGGCTTCACGCAGGGCAAAGGTGAGCGCCGGGCCGACTTTGAGGATCGCGAAGTGACCGTTCACTAATTGTCGCAGGGCCTGCGGCGTCTGGTAATCGGTGGAGTGTGCCTCAAACACCAGGGTGTCGTAAGCCTCTACCATTTTACTGAGCGCGACGGCTTTTTGCGGCTGATAATCACACACCTGGGTGTGGTCGAATTCGACGCCGGGCTGCACCACCAGGCCAATGATGCGTGGCCAGAGAGCGTTTAATCCTTCCTTTTCGAACGCGTGACGGTGCGCCTCAAGCGTGGCGCGTGCTGCCTCGGGCGTGGTGACGTCCAGCTCGCTTAATGTTTCATGCGCACCACCGGGCACCGGCACTTCCGTGCCGATGACATAGACCAGGTCAGCGGAGCCAAACCGCGCGCGGCAGGTCTCTTCGGCAATTTTTGCCAGACGCGCCGCGCGTTCGGCAACAATGGCATCGGTTAGCGGGACCGGATCGTCTTCGCAGGACATGCTGCAATCGAGGTGGATCTTTTTAAAACCGGCTGCGACATAGCACCTGATCAGATCGTCGGCATTGGCCATTGCCTGATCCGCAGGCAGGCTTTGCCAGCGGTTTGGCCCCAGATGGTCGCCGCCGAGGATCAGCTGTGACGACGGGAAGCCAAGAGACTCCGCCAGTTGGCAGACAAACCCGTGAAAATCGGCGGGCGTCATGCCGGTATAGCCGCCAAACTGATCCACCTGGTTCGAGGTGGCTTCGATCAGCAGCGGTGTCTGGTGCAATTGGGCGTAACGAATTGCGGCTTCAAGGACCAGCGGATGTGCGGAACAGACGGCATAAATCCCGTTTGCATTCCCCCGTTTATGTTGCTTCACCATTTCTGTCAGATGTTTCACTTTCCTCTCCATTTCGGATGGTGATGGTGTCAATCTTTCGTTTTGTTTCATTTGATACTGCATCATGGTGGTATAAAAATAAAACGAAAGATAATAGTTTTCCGATCTGTTTCACAAAAGAAACATAATGAAAGGTTTCAGCGCGAAAAGTGCTGACGCCACGGGGCCGTGGCGGGGTTGCATTTTCGTAAAAGAAAGGCGTTAATAGATAAAACGAAATGAAACGAAAGTTTATTGATTAAGGAGCTCGCATGAGCAGCACCGATTCTTCCGCAGAGAAGCGCATCACCGGGACCAGTGAAAGGCGAGAACACATTATTCAGCGGTTGCGGGCGCAGGGAAGCGTGCAGGTGAACGATCTCTCCTCTTTATACGGCGTGTCGACGGTGACCATCCGCAACGACCTGGCGTTTCTTGAGAAGCAGGGGATTGCGGTTCGCGCCTATGGCGGCGCACTCATTTGCGAAGGCACTGCCGCCGGGGTCGAGCCTTCCGTTGAGGACAAAAGCTCGCTGAACACGGCGGTGAAACGCAGCATCGCCCAGGCCGCGGCCGGGCTGGTGAAGCCGGGGCATCGCATTATTCTGGACTCCGGTACCACCACCTTTGAAATCGCCCGCATGCTGCGCCAGCATACGGATGTGATTGCCATGACGAACGGTATGAACGTTGCGAATGCCCTGCTGGAAGCGGATGGGGTAGAACTGCTGATGACCGGTGGACACCTGCGACGCCAGTCGCAATCTTTCTATGGCGACCAGGCGGAACAGTCGTTGCAGAACTACCATTTCGACCTGCTGTTCCTGGGGGTTGATGCCATCGATCTGGATCGCGGCGTGAGCACGCACAACGAGGACGAGGCCCGCCTGAACCGTAAAATGTGCGAAGTGGCCGAGCGTATTATTGTCGTGACTGACTCAAGCAAGTTTAACCGCTCCAGCCTGCATAAAATTATCGATACGCAGCGGATTGATATGATTATCGTTGACGAAGGGATACCGGTTGAAAGCCTGGAGGGGCTGCGTAAGAGCGGGATTGAGGTGGTGCTGGTTTAAAGGGCTTCCTAACCCTCTCCGACGGGGAGAGGGAACCGTTCGGTGCGATTTTCACCCTCTCCTTTGGGGAGAGGGCAGGGTGAGGGGCATAATCACGTCACCGGCGCCGGGTTAAATACCGCCAGCTGATTGTGTAGTCCCCATTGGTCGGAGAAGGTTTTCTTACGTCCACTCGCCACATCCAGAATAAAGTGGAACAACTTCCAGCCCACCTCCTCAATGCTCTCTTCCCCGGTCGCGATAGTGCCCGCGTTGATATCCATTAAGTCATACCAGCGGTTTGCCAGCTCGGTGCGGGTCGCCATTTTGATCACCGGTACTGCCATCAAGCCGTACGGCGTGCCGCGCCCGGTGGTGAAGACCTGTACCGTAATGCCTGACGCCACCTGCTGCGTGCCGCAGACGAAATCGCTGGCGGGGGTTGCCGCATAGATCAGGCCGCGTTTGGTCGGGCGCTGGCCCGGCGAAAGCACTTCGACAATCGCGCTCTGGCCCGATTTCGCAATCGAACCGAGGGCTTTTTCCACCACGTTTGCCAGACCGCCTTTTTTATTGCCCGGCGAGGGGTTGGCGCTGCGATCGGTTTTGCCCATATCAAGATAGTTATCGTACCAGGCCATCTCTTCCAGCAGACGTTTGCCGACCTCTTCATTGACGGCGCGCGGCGTGAGCAGATGAATGGCATCGCGTACTTCGGTAACTTCGGAGAACATCACCGTCGCCCCGCAGCGTACTAACAAATCGGACGCATAGCCGACCGCCGGATTAGCGGTCACGCCGGAGAACGCGTCGCTGCCGCCGCACTGGGTGCCCACTACCAGCTCGGAAGCCGGACAGGTTTCGCGCTGGCGCATGTTCAGTTTGTCGAGATGACGCTCTGCCACCTGAAGAATGTCGTCAACCATTGAGCGAAAGCCGACGTGGTGCTCGTCCTGCAGGCGCAGGATGCTGGCGTCGTCGACCGCAATGGCTTTGACATCTTCGGTGCCCTGGAGCAGGCGCTCAGGCTGGAGTTTTTCACAGCCCAGACCAATCACCATAACCTCGCCGCCAAAGTTGGGGTTCAGGGCGATATTGTGAATAGTACGAATCGGGACCACGGCAGCGGGGGCGTTGATGGCTACGCCGCAGCCGTAGAGATGGTTCAGACCCACCACGCCGTCGACGTTGGGGTATTTCGGCAGCAGGTCGCGCTCAATGATCTTCACCACGTAATCCACCACGCCCGCCACGCAGTGCACGCTGGTGGTAATACCGAGCAGGTTTTTGGTGCCGACGCTGCCGTCCGCATTGCGGTAGCCTTCAAAGGTATAGCCTTCCAGCGGCGGCAGCGGCTCCGGTACGCGGGTCGCCAGCGGCAGGGTGTTCAGTGGCGGCGCGGTTGGCAGCTCAACCAGGGACTCCTCAATCCAGCTTCCCTGGGCAATGGCTCGCGCCGCGTAGCCAATCACTTCGCCGTAACGCACGATTTCACCGTTAGCCGGGATATCCACCAGTGCGACTTTATGCCCCTGAGGAATATGCTCAATTAATTCCAGCCCGTCCGGGAAACGCGTCCCCGCTTTTAAGCCGTTGTCGTTGACAATAATCGCCACGTTATCGGTATCGTGAACTTTAATATAGAACGCCGTCGGCGATGCTTGTCGAATTTCAATGTCGGCCATTGTTCAGTATTCTCCAGCAAAGTGTCTGATAATAAATGCAGCCAGATGAGTATTTATTTTCTTATTGTCGAAATAAAGACGCTGCTTTCTAAATAAAGAATGTCAGGACCTGGGATATAAAAATGTGATCAAGATCACCTCGTCAGGCGAGAGAACACGCCACCCGGCAGGTTATCGATGATTCTGTGCATCAGCGCCCAGTACGTTGTGCATATGCTCAAAACATTATTGAAAATTGCCGTAATAATTGAGCGTTAATCCAATGTGATGCCATTGGACGGTGGCTATACTGAATCACGATTTCATTGCGTCTGGTTAATTACCTGATATGAGCTGCTATCGATAAATAATCAGGAGAGACTCTTCCTAAAATTATAAATATAAAACTCCCGATGTGCCCGAGGAAATAAACATGATACTGGATACGACCGTAGAATCGAGAAAGGGTATGCCTACCCGCTATTTAATTCTGCTTATTATTTTTATCGTGACGGCCATTAACTACGCTGACCGTGCCACGCTGTCGATTGCCGGTACGGAAGTGGCGAAAGAGCTGCAGCTTAGCGCCGTCTCAATGGGGTATATTTTCTCCGCATTCGGCTGGGCCTACCTGCTGATGCAAATCCCCGGCGGCTGGCTTCTCGATAAGTTTGGCTCCAAAAAGGTCTATACCTATAGCCTGTTTTTCTGGTCGCTGTTCACCTTCCTACAGGGCTTTGTGGACGTTTTCCCCCTGGCCTGGGCAGGCGTGTCGATGTTTGTCATGCGTTTTATGCTCGGCTTCTCTGAAGCGCCGTCCTTCCCGGCGAACGCCCGTATTGTGGCGGCCTGGTTCCCGACCAAAGAGCGCGGGACGGCCTCCGCGTTGTTTAACGCCGCGCAGTATTTCTCGCTGGCGATCTTCTCTCCGCTGCTGGGCTGGCTGACCTTCGCCTGGGGCTGGGAACATGTGTTCACCGTGATGGGCGCGATCGGTTTTGTCCTGACGGGCATCTGGGTGAAGTTTATCCATAACCCGACCGACCATCCGCGGATGTCCGCGCAGGAGCTGAACTTCATTACTGAAGGCGGCGCCGTGGTGGATATGGATCATAAAAAGCCGGGCGCGCAGGTTGCCAGCGGGCCTAAGCTCCATTACATCAAACAGTTATTGACCAATCGCATGATGCTGGGCGTGTTCTTTGGTCAATACTTTATCAACACCATCACCTGGTTCTTCCTCACCTGGTTCCCGATTTATCTGGTGCAGGAAAAAGGCATGTCGATTCTGAAAGTGGGCCTGGTGGCCTCTATTCCGGCGCTGTGCGGGTTTGCCGGTGGCGTGCTCGGCGGAGTGTTCTCGGACTATCTGATTAAGCAGGGCAAGTCGATCACCCTGGCGCGTAAGCTGCCGATTGTGCTGGGCATGCTGCTGGCGTCCTCCATCATCCTGTGTAATTACACCGATAACACCACGCTTGTGGTAGCGCTGATGGCGCTGGCCTTCTTCGGTAAAGGATTTGGTGCACTCGGTTGGCCGGTCATTTCCGACACCGCACCAAAAGAGATTGTCGGCCTGTGCGGTGGGGTGTTTAACGTCTTTGGTAACGTGGCGTCTATCGCGACGCCGCTGGTCATTGGTTATCTGGTCAGCGAGCTGCATTCGTTCAACGCGGCGCTGGTATTCGTGGGCTGTTCAGCGTTGATGGCGATGGTTTGCTACCTGTTTGTGGTAGGCGACATCAAACGTATGGAATTGCAGAAATAAGCAAAGGTATAAGCGATGAGTAACGATATCTTCCCGAACAAATTTAAAGCGGCCCTCGCGGCACACCAGATCCAGATTGGCTGCTGGTCTGCGCTGGCGAACCCCATCAGTACCGAAGTGCTGGGTCTTGCCGGTTTCGACTGGCTGGTGTTAGACGGCGAACATGCGCCGAACGACATCAGCACCTTTATCCCGCAGCTGATGGCGCTGAAAGGCAGCCAGAGCGCGCCGGTGGTACGTGTCCCGACTAACGAGCCGGTGATCATCAAACGTTTGCTGGATATCGGTTTCTACAACTTCCTGATCCCGTTTGTGGAAAGTGAAGAAGAGGCGGTGCAGGCCGTGGCCTCTACCCGCTACCCGCCGGAAGGCATCCGCGGCGTGTCCGTTTCACATCGCGCCAATATGTTTGGCACCGTGCCGGATTACCTCGCGCAGTCCAACAAGAACATCACCATCCTGGTGCAGATCGAGAGCCAGCAGGGCGTTGATAGCGTGGATGCTATCGCGGCGACCGACGGCGTGGACGGCATCTTCGTCGGCCCAAGCGATCTGGCGGCTGCATTCGGCCACCTCGGCAATGCCGGACACCCGGAGGTGCAGCGCGCCATCCAGCACATCTTTGCCCGCGCCAAAGCACACGGCAAACCGTGCGGCATCCTGGCACCGGTTGAGGCAGACGCCCGCCGTTACCTGGAGTGGGGGGCAACCTTCGTCGCCGTGGGTAGCGATCTCGGCGTGTTCCGCTCGGCCACGCAGAAATTAGCGGACGCTTTTAAAAAATAACCATCATCGAGGAAAAGATTATGACGCTGAAAGTCGGATTTATTGGCCTGGGGATCATGGGCAAGCCCATGAGCAAAAATCTCATCAAAGCCGGTTACTCACTGGTGGTTTCTGACCGTAATCCGGAGTCGGTGGCTGAGGTTATTTCGGCCGGGGCAGAAGCTGCGACCACGGCCAAAGCCATTGCCGAACAGTGCGATGTCATCATTACGATGCTGCCCAACTCCCCGCACGTCAAAGAGGTGGCGCTGGGTGAGAACGGCATTATTGAGGGCGCGAAGCCGGGCCTGGTGGTGATCGACATGAGTTCTATCGCCCCGCTGGCGAGCCGCGAGATCAGCGAAGCGCTAAAAGCGAAGGGCGTCGATATGCTGGATGCGCCGGTAAGCGGCGGTGAGCCAAAGGCCATCGACGGCACGCTTTCCGTCATGGTCGGCGGTGATAAGGCCATCTTCGACAAATACTACGACCTGATGAAAGCGATGGCCGGTTCCGTAGTGCATACCGGTGAAATCGGGGCGGGCAACGTCACCAAGCTGGCAAACCAGGTGATTGTCGCGCTGAACATCGCCGCGATGTCTGAAGCCCTTACGCTGGCAACCAAAGCCGGCGTTAACCCGGACCTGGTGTATCAGGCGATCCGTGGCGGCCTTGCGGGCAGTACCGTGCTGGATGCCAAAGCGCCGATGGTAATGGATCGTAATTTCAAGCCGGGCTTCCGTATCGATCTGCACATTAAAGATCTGGCGAACGCGCTGGATACCTCGCACGGCGTGGGCGCGCAGTTGCCGCTGACCGCCGCGGTGATGGAGATGATGCAGGCGCTGCGCGCCGACGGTCTGGGCACCGCCGACCATAGCGCGATTGCGTGCTACTACGAAAAGCTGGCGAAGGTGGAAGTCTCTCGCTAATGACGTCCTGCCCGGCGGCGCTACGCCTGCCGGGCGTTGTGTAGTAACAGGCTACAACTATGAAAATCGTAATCGCGCCAGACTCGTATAAAGAAAGCCTTTCTGCCACCGAGGTAGCACAGGCGATTGAAAAAGGATTTCGGGAAATCTTCCCCGATGCACTTTATGTTTCTGTGCCTGTTGCTGACGGTGGAGAAGGGACAGTCGAAGCGATGATTGCCGCGACCCGGGGCACAGAACAGCATGCCGTGGTCACTGGCCCGCTGGGCGAGAAGGTCAATGCCTGCTGGGGGATGTCTGGCGATGGCGGCACCGCCTTTATCGAGATGGCGGCGGCCAGCGGCCTGGCGCTGGTGCCTCCCACGCGGCGTAACCCGTTGGTGACCACCTCGCGCGGCACGGGCGAGTTGATCCTCTGTGCGCTGGATAAAGGCGCACGCAACATTATTATCGGCATCGGCGGAAGTTCAACCAACGACGGCGGGGCGGGTATGATGCAGGCGCTGGGCGCGAAGCTCACCGACGCGAACGGCACGGAAATTGGCTATGGCGGCGGCAGCCTGATGGCGTTGAACAGTATCGATCTTACGGGCCTGGATGCCCGGCTCAAAAGCTGCACGATCCGCGTCGCCTGTGACGTGACGAACCCGCTGGTGGGCGAAAAGGGCGCGTCGCGGATCTTTGGCCCACAGAAAGGGGCGACCGAGGGGATGATCCTCGAACTCGACGCCAACCTTAGCCATTATGCCGACGTGATTAAAAAATCCCTGCGCATCGATGTTAAACAGGTACCGGGCGCGGGGGCCGCAGGCGGAATGGGGGCGGCGCTGATGGCCTTCCTCGGCGCAGAGCTGAAGAGCGGCATTGAGATTGTCACCCAGGCACTCAACCTTGAAGAACATATACACGACTGTACCTGGGTGCTGACGGGGGAAGGGCGCATCGACAGCCAGAGCATTCATGGCAAGGTGCCGGTGGGCGTGGCGAACGTCGCCAAAAAATACCATAAGCCGGTGATCGGCATTGCCGGAAGCCTGACGCAGGACGTCGGCGTGGTGCATCAGTATGGCATCGACGCGGTGTTCAGCGTGCTGACCAGTATTGGCTCGCTGGAGGAGGCGTTTCGCGGGGCTTATGACAATATTTATCGCGCCTCGCGCAATATCGCCGCCACTTTGCAGGTGGGGATGCGCACGCAAGGGTGACAGCGAGACGCAAACCCTCTATACTTCGCGCCGAAGCTGACCAGACAGTCGCCGCTTCGTCGTCGTCCCCTTTCGGGGGGAGACGGGCGGAGGGGAGGAAAGTCCGGGCTCCACAGGGCAGGGTGCCAGGTAACGCCTGGGGGGGAAACCCACGACCAGTGCAACAGAGAGCAAACCGCCGATGGCCCGCGCAAGCGGGATCAGGTAAGGGTGAAAGGGTGCGGTAAGAGCGCACCGCGCGGCTGGCAACAGTCCGTGGCACGGTAAACTCCACCCGGAGCAAGGCCAAATAGGGGTTCACATGGTACGGCCCGTACTGAACCCGGGTAGGCTGCTTGAGCCAGTGAGCGATTGCTGGCCTAGATGAATGACTGTCCACGACAGAACCCGGCTTATCGGTCAGCTTCAACTTCTTAAAGAACCCCGCCTCGGCGGGGTTTTTGCTATGTACACTAAATGATTTGCTATCTGTCGGTCGTTGGCCAGCTAAGCGCGTACCACCCATAACCCCGGTAAACGACATCAATTCTCATATTTGCGACATTAAGCACATTTCACTCCCAACGACGTTTTGCTGGCAGCTCATCACCCGTAGACGATCGCAATCACAAAATTTCACGCTAAAAAAGTGACGATTCGCAGTGTTGTTATGATGTGAATATTGTTGCCTGAATGAGGGTGAAAGTTTTCGTAGTTGAAATGTATATATTGAAATTCAATACATTTGCCATGTGAATATGTGACCCGCTCCACTCTTTACTTTGGCAGCAATCATTCGTTATCGCTTTATTTGATAAAATACAGGAATGTTTTAATAAAATAATGGTTACTTAGTAGTCTTTAATTGCTTGAAATATCGCCTTTCTTGCCGCTTATATATCCAAAAAATTCACCTCAGTTATCACCATAAAATATTTTTATTACCTGCGATTTTGTTGATCAATATCAGCCAAATAGCGCGTTTATTTTTGTTTAAATGATTGAATAAAAAGAAATTTAAGGAGTTTTTATTATGAGTGGTGAAAGCGCGTAAAGGCAAATTGTGAGTAACAGCACATACCCCCTGAAACAATATTGGGTAGAATTCGCCCCGTCATAGGGAAATAAGCGCAGAATATTATGAACACTATTATTCTACCGAAAACACAGCATCTCGTGGTATTTCAGGAAGTCATTAAAAGTGGCTCCATAGGTTCTGCTGCAAGACAACTGGGATTGACGCAACCCGCGGTCAGCAAAATCATCAGCGATATCGAATCCTACTTCGGCGTCGAAGTGATGGTTCGTAAAAATACCGGCGTAAAGCTTACTGCCGCAGGCCAGGTGTTGCTGTCGTACTCAGAGTCGATCACCCGAGAGATGAAGAACATGGTGAGCGAAATTAACAGCCTCAGCTTTAGCACCGTCATGGACGTTTCATTCGGCTATCCGTCGCTCATCGGCTTCACCTTCCTGTCGGAGATGATCAAAAAGTTCAAGGAAGTGTTCCCGAAAGCGCGGGTATCCATGTATGAAGCGCAGCTCTCCTCTTTCCTGCCCGCCATTCGCGATGGTCGGCTGGATTTTGCTATCGGCACGCTGAGCGACGAGATGCTGCTGCAGGATCTTCACGTGGAGCCGCTGTTTGAGTCCGAGTTTGTGCTGGTCGCCAGCAAATCACGAACGTGCACCGGCTCGACTACACTGGCATCGCTCACGCATGAACAGTGGGTGATGCCGCAAACCGATATGGGCTACTACAAAGAACTTCTGACTACCCTGCAAGACAACCACATCAGCATTGAAAATATCGTCCAGACCGATTCGGTCGTCACCATTTATAACCTTGTCCTTAATGCCGATTACCTGACGGTTATTCCTCGCGACATGATTGCGCCGTTCGGTTCTGACCAGTTTATTATGCTGCCGGTTGAAGATGAATTACCCGTGGCACGTTACGCCGCGGTATGGTCCAAAAATTACAGTATTAAAAAATCCGCCTCGGTATTAGTCGAACTGGCGAAACAATATTCGTCAATGAATATCGAACGACGACGATGAAATCGTAACAACAGTTTAAAAAACACCCGGAGCGTGTCGTTTTAGCGCTCTGATACCCTGAGTTTGCCTGAAAACAATCAATTATTATAACGAGGATATTATGCACATTACCTACGACCTCCCGGTGACCATCGAAGATATTCAGGATGCCAGAAAACGCCTGGCCGGTAAGGTTTATAAAACCGGTATGCCGCGTTCAAATTATCTCAGCGAACGTTGCAAGGGTGAAATTTTTCTGAAATTTGAAAATATGCAGCGCACCGGCTCTTTTAAAATTCGCGGTGCGTTTAATAAACTCAGTTCGCTTACGGAGGCGGAGAAACGTAAAGGCGTGGTGGCGTGTTCCGCCGGAAATCATGCTCAGGGCGTGTCGCTCTCCTGCGCCATGCTCGGTATCGATGGCAAAGTGGTCATGCCGATGGGCGCACCGAAATCCAAGGTCGCCGCCACGCGCGACTACTCCGCCGAGGTGGTGCTCCACGGCGAAAACTTCAACGATACCATCGCGAAAGTGAGCGAAATCGTTGAGATGGAAGGGCGCATTTTTATCCCGCCTTATGACGATCCTAAGGTCATTGCCGGGCAGGGAACGATTGGCCTGGAAATTCTTGAAGATCTCTATGATGTGGATAACGTGATTGTGCCTATTGGCGGCGGCGGATTAATTGCCGGCATTGCTACGGCCATTAAATCCGTTAACCCAACCATTAATATTATCGGCGTGCAGTCAGAAAACGTTCACGGTATGGCGGCGTCCTGGCAAGCCGGAGAAATCATTAATCACCGTGTAACCGGCACATTAGCCGACGGCTGCGATGTCTCTCGCCCGGGTAAATTAACGTTCGACATTGTTCGTGAATTAGTCGATGACATTGTGCTGGTCAGCGAGGATGACATTCGCAACAGCATGATTGCACTTATTCAGCGAAATAAAGTGGTGACAGAAGGGGCGGGCGCGCTGGCCTGTGCCGCCTTATTAAGCGGCAAACTGGACCACTATATTCAGGGCCGCAAAACGGTGTGCATTATTTCCGGCGGCAATATCGATCTTTCCCGCGTTTCGCAAATTACCGGCTTCGTTGACGCATAAAGGATGACCTATGAGCAACACAGAAAGCATTATCGTTGGCCAGACAAAAACGTCCGCATGGCGTAAGTCTGATACCACCTGGACGCTGGGCCTGTTTGGTACCGCCATTGGCGCAGGCGTGCTGTTCTTCCCGATCCGTGCAGGCTTTGGCGGGCTGATCCCAATCCTGCTGATGTTGGTGCTGGCCTATCCCATCGCCTTTTACTGCCACCGCGCGCTGGCGCGTTTGTGCCTGTCCGGGAGCAACGTCTCCGGGAACATTACGGAAACGGTGGAAGAGCATTTCGGCAAGACCGGTGGGGTGGTGATCACCTTCCTCTACTTCTTTGCGATTTGCCCGCTGCTGTGGATTTACGGCGTCACCATTACCAACACCTTTATGACCTTCTGGGAAAACCAGCTGCAGCTCCCGGCGCTTAACCGTGGCTTTGTGGCGCTGTTCCTGCTGCTGCTGATGGCCTTTGTGATCTGGTTTGGTAAAGACCTGATGGTGAAGGTGATGAGCTTCCTGGTGTTCCCGTTTATCGCCAGTCTGGTGCTGATCTCCCTGTCGCTGATCCCCTACTGGAACTCGGCGGTGATCGACCAGGTCAACCTGAGCGATATCGCCTTTACCGGGCACGACGGCATTCTGGTGACGGTCTGGCTGGGGATCTCCATCATGGTCTTCTCCTTTAACTTCTCGCCTATCGTCTCCTCGTTTGTGGTCTCCAAACGCGAAGAGTACGAGCCGGAGTTTGGCAAAGCGTTCACCGAGCAGAAATGTTCCAAAATCATCAGTCGCGCCAGCCTGCTGATGGTCGCCGTGGTGATGTTCTTTGCCTTTAGCTGCCTGTTCACGCTCTCCCCACAGAACATGGCGGAAGCCAAAGCGCAGAACATTCCGGTGCTCTCTTATCTGGCGAACCACTTTGCTTCGATGTCGGGCAGCAAATCGACCTTCGCGACGGTACTGGAATACGGTGCTTCTATCATCGCGCTGGTGGCGATCTTCAAATCCTTCTTCGGCCACTACCTGGGCACCCTGGAAGGGCTGAACGGCCTGATCCTGAAGTTCGGTTACAAGGGTGACAAGAAGAACGTCTCGGTCGGCAAACTGAACACCATCAGCATGGTATTCATCATGGGGTCAACCTGGGTGGTGGCCTACGCCAACCCGAACATTCTCGACCTTATTGAAGCCATGGGTGCGCCAATCATCGCCTCACTGCTGTGCCTGCTGCCGATGTATGCCATCCGCAAGGCACCGGCGCTGGCGAAATATAAAGGCAGAGCGGAGAACATTTTCGTTACTGCGGTCGGCCTGCTGACCATTCTGAATATCGTTTACAAACTGTTCTAACCCAAAGCTCAGGATGAGCGGAGTCACACCATGATTGAATTTCCGGTTGTACTGGTCATTAACTGCGGATCGTCTTCGGTTAAGTTTTCAGTACTCGACGCAGCACACTGCGATGCCCTGATGACGGGCATTGCAGACGGCATCAACACTGAGAACGCCTGTATCTCGGTGAACGGCGGTGAGCTGGTCAAACTGGCTCACCAGGATTACGAAGGGGCGCTGGCGGCCATCGCCCTTGAGCTGGAGAAGCGCGATCTGATGAGCAGCGTGGCCTTGATTGGCCACCGCATTGCCCACGGTGGCGATCGCTTCAGCGAATCCACCCTTATCACCGAAGAGGTCATCGAGCAGATCCGCCAGGTGTCTCCGCTGGCGCCTTTGCACAATTACGCCAACCTGAGCGGCGTGGAAGCGGCTGAACGCATGTTCCCGGGCGTGCAGCAGGTTGCGGTGTTTGATACCAGCTTCCACCAGACGCTGGCACCGCACGCCTGGCTCTATGGGCTGCCGTATCGCTATTTCGAAGAGCTGGGCGTGCGCCGCTACGGCTTCCACGGCACCTCGCACCGCTACGTTAGCGGGCAGGCGCATACGCTTCTCGGGCTTTCGCCTGACGACAGCGGGCTGGTTATCGCCCACCTGGGCAATGGGGCATCCATCTGCGCGGTGCGTAACGGTGAAAGCGTCGATACCTCTATGGGCATGACGCCGCTGGAAGGGTTGATGATGGGCACGCGCTGCGGCGACGTGGATTTTGGCGCGATGGCGTGGATTGCCCGGCAGACGGATCAATCGCTCGACGATCTGGAACGGATGGTTAACAAAGAGTCCGGTCTGCTGGGGATCTCCGGAATATCGTCCGACCTGCGAACGCTCGAAAAAGCCTGGCATGAAGGCCATCAGCGGGCGCAGCTGGCGATACACACCTTTGTGCACCGTATCGCGCGGCACATTGCCGGGCACGCGGCGTCGCTGCACCGGCTGGACGCTGTGATCTTCACCGGTGGAATCGGCGAGAACTCAACGCTTATCCGCGCGCTGGTGGCTGAACGGCTCAAGGTCTTTGGCATCACGCTGGACGACGCCAAAAACGCCCTGCCGGGAAGCGCAGGCGAGCGCATTATTTCCACCGACGCGTCCCGTGCGGCCTGCGCGGTGATCCCGACCAACGAAGAAAAAATGATCGCGCAGGATGCCCTCCGTCTTGGGAAGGTCACATCGGCTGCGGCTTATGCCTGATAAAGCGAGAAGAGAATGAAAGTAACTATCGATACGCGCGTTGCGCCCTACAGCGACGCATGGGCCGGGTTTCGCGGTGAAGAATGGAAAGACGCCGTTAACGTGCGCGATTTTATTCAGCATAACTACACCCCTTATGAAGGTGATGAGGCTTTCCTCGCGCAGGCGACGCCTGCAACGACGGCGCTGTGGCAGAAGGTGATGGTCGGCATTCGTCAGGAGAATGCCACCCACGCCCCGGTGGATTTTGACACCAATATTGCTACCACCATTACCGCGCATGGGCCGGGCTATATCGACGAAGATCTGGAGACGATCGTCGGCCTGCAAACTGATAAACCCCTCAAGCGCGCCCTGCATCCGTACGGTGGGATCAACATGATCCGCAGCTCTTTCGAGGCCTACGGGCGCGAAATGGATCCGCAGTTTGAGTACCTGTTTACCGATCTGCGCAAAACCCATAACCAGGGTGTATTTGATGTGTACTCCCCGGAGATGATGCGCTGCCGAAAATCGGGCGTGCTGACGGGATTGCCGGACGGCTACGGACGCGGGCGGATCATCGGTGATTATCGTCGCGTGGCGCTGTACGGCATCAGCTATCTGGTGCGCGAGCGCGAGCTGCAGTTCGCCGATCTGCAGGGAAAACTTGAGCGCGGTGAAGATCTGGAGGCGACGATCCGCCTGCGCGAAGAGCTGGCGGAACATAAACGCGCGCTGCTGCAGATCCAGCAGATGGCGTCGGGCTATGGCTTTGACATCTCCCGCCCGGCGATGAACGCTCAGGAGGCGGTGCAGTGGGTCTACTTTGCTTATCTGGCGGCGGTAAAATCCCAGAACGGCGGGGCGATGTCGCTGGGGCGCACGGCTACGTTCCTGGATATCTACATTGAGCGGGATATGCAGGCAGGCCGCCTGAGCGAAATGCAGGCGCAGGAGCTGATCGACCACTTCATTATGAAGATCCGCATGGTGCGCTTCCTGCGCACGCCGGAGTTCGACACGCTCTTTTCCGGCGATCCTATCTGGGCCACGGAGGTGATCGGCGGTATGGGGCTGGATGGCCGCACGCTGGTCACCAAAAACAGCTTCCGCTACCTGCACACGCTGCACACCATGGGGCCTGCGCCGGAGCCGAACCTGACGATCCTCTGGTCTGAACACCTGCCGATCGCGTTCAAGAAATATGCCGCGCAGGTGTCGATCGTCACCTCTTCGCTGCAGTATGAAAACGACGATCTGATGCGCGCTGACTTCGACAGCGACGATTACGCGATAGCCTGCTGCGTCAGCCCGATGGTGATCGGCAAGCAGATGCAGTTCTTCGGGGCGCGTGCCAACCTCGCCAAAACGCTGCTGTATGCGATCAACGGCGGCGTGGACGAGAAGCTGAAGATCCAGGTGGGGCCGAAAACCGATCCGCTGCTGGACGAGGTGCTGGATTACGACACCGTGATGGCGAGCCTCGATCACTTTATGGACTGGCTGGCGGTACAGTACATCAGCGCGCTGAATCTCATTCACTACATGCATGATAAGTACAGCTACGAAGCCTCGCTGATGGCGCTGCACGATCGCGATGTCTATCGCACCATGGCCTGCGGCATCGCCGGGCTGTCGGTGGCGGCGGATTCGCTGTCAGCCATCAAGTACGCCACGGTGAAGCCGGTGCGCGACCACACTGGCCTGGCGGTGGATTTTGTGATTGAAGGCGACTATCCGCAGTACGGTAACAATGACGATCGGGTGGACAGCATCGCCTGCGATCTGGTCGAGCGCTTTATGAAGAAGATTCAGGCGCTGCCAACCTACCGTAACGCCGTGCCGACCCAGTCGATCCTGACCATCACATCGAACGTGGTCTACGGCCAGAAGACCGGCAACACGCCGGACGGCCGCCGCGGCGGGACACCGTTTGCACCGGGCGCCAACCCGATGCACGGGCGCGACAGGAAAGGGGCGGTGGCCTCGTTGACGTCGGTCGCGAAGCTGCCGTTTACCTACGCCAAAGACGGTATTTCGTACACCTTCTCGATTGTGCCGCAGGCGCTGGGCAAAGATGAAGGCGTGCGCAAAACCAACCTTGTGGGGCTGCTGGACGGGTACTTCCATCACGAAGCGGCCATAGAGGGTGGGCAGCATCTGAACGTCAACGTCATGAACCGGGAGATGCTGATGGATGCTATTGATCATCCGGAGAATTACCCGAACCTGACGATCCGCGTTTCAGGCTATGCGGTGCGGTTTAACGCCCTGACGCGCGAGCAGCAGCAGGACGTGATCTCCCGAACCTTTACCCAGGCGATGTAACCTGCGATGTCTCCAGCCCCCTCGATAACAGGGGGCTTTTTTTTCTTGATCGCCGTCACTTTTAGCAAAACAGGGCGAAAACCCTCCATTAAGAAGTAAAATTTCCTCCCGCTTACGTAAATCCCCATAAAAATTGTGACTTTTTTCTCTTCCTCTGCGGATATCATCTTTTCATTCTAAAAACACACACCTGCGGCAGTTCTGCTCATTATCGCTGATGAGAAAAAACCAAATAAAAATTAATTAGTTACCCTACAAAATAAGCGAGTGCCCAATGGAAACGGCAACAAAAAGCAGTGTGATTGTGAAAGACTCGTCCGCGGCAAGGCGGGCAGGTATGAGTGAAAGCGAATGGCGCGAGGCGATTAAATTCGACAGCACCGACACGGGGTGGGTCATCATGAGTATTGGGATGGCTATCGGCGCGGGGATCGTTTTTCTCCCGGTGCAGGTCGGATTAATGGGCCTGTGGGTGTTTTTACTTTCGTCGATCATTGGCTATCCGGCCATGTATTTATTCCAGCGTCTGTTTATTAATACGCTGGCTGAATCCCCGGAATGCAAAGATTACCCGAGCGTGATCAGCGGTTATCTCGGGAAAAACTGGGGCATATTATTAGGCGCGCTCTATTTCGTGATGCTGGTGATCTGGATGTTCGTCTATTCTACTGCCATCACCAACGACAGCGCCTCTTATCTGCACACCTTTGGTCTGACCGACGGCTTGCTCTCGGAAAACCCGTTCTACGGCTTATTCCTGATCTGCATTCTGGTCGCGATCTCGTCGCGCGGTGAGAAGCTGCTGTTTAAAGTCTCAAGCCTGATGGTGCTCACCAAGCTGTTTGTGGTGGCGGCGCTTGGGCTGTCGATGATCGGCCTCTGGCATTTAGCCAACGTGGGCATGCTGCCGCCGATGGGGCTGCTGATTAAAAACGCCATTATCACGCTGCCGTTTACCTTAACGTCGATCCTGTTTATTCAGACCTTAAGCCCGATGGTCATTTCGTATCGCTCACGTGAGAAGTCCGTTGAGGTCGCGCGCCACAAGGCTCTGCGGGCAATGAATATCGCCTTCGGCATCCTGTTTGTGACGGTCTTTTTTTACGCCGTCTCCTTCACCCTGGCAATGGGCCACGACGAAGCGGTAAAAGCTTACGAGCAGAATATTTCAGCTCTGGCGATTGCGGCGCAGTTTATCAGCGGTGACGGCGCGGGCTGGGTCAAAATCGTCAGCGTGATCCTCAATATTTTCGCCGTCATGACCGCGTTCTTCGGCGTGTATCTCGGCTTTCGCGAGGCGACGCAGGGCATTGTGATGAATATCCTGCGCCGCAAAATGCCGACAGACAAAATCAATGAACATACCGTGCAGCGCGGCATCATGCTGTTCGCCATTCTGCTGGCCTGGAGCGCCATTGTGTTAAATGCGCCCGTGCTGAGCTTTACCTCAATTTGCAGCCCCATTTTCGGCATGGTGGGCTGCTTAATTCCGGCGTGGCTGGTCTACAAAGTCCCGGCGCTGCACAAATATAAAGGCGTGTCGCTGGTGATTATCGTTATTACCGGACTGCTGCTGTGTGTTTCTCCTTTCCTCGCGTTTTCCTGAGGAGTGAATAAGGTTGTCACGATGTCTGAGCAAATGAATCCTTTATGGACGCAGTTTATTCGTGCGGTGCAGGAAGAAGTTAAGCCTGCCCTGGGGTGTACGGAACCTGTCTCTCTGGCGCTGGCCTGTGCGATTGCCGCTGAGCAGCTGGGCGCTGAGGTCACGAAAATTGAGGCGTGGGTATCGCCAAACCTGATGAAAAACGGTCTGGGCGTTACGGTGCCCGGTACTGGCATGGTCGGCCTGCCGATTGCGGCGGCGCTGGGGGCCATTGGCGGCAACGCGCAGGCCGGGCTGGAGGTGTTGAAAGATGCCACGCCTGAGGCGCTGGCGCGCGCCAAAGCCTTGCTGGAGGCCGGTCTGGTGCAGGTGAAACTGCAAGAACCGTGCGATGAGATCCTCTATTCCCGCGCCTGTGTTTACGCCGGAGAGGCCTCTGCGATGGTGACCATCGCAGGGGGGCATACGCGCGTTGTCGAGGTGGTGTGCCGGGGCGAAACGCGCTTTACGCTCGACGAGCCTCAGGACGAGGTGAACGCCGATCCCCTGTCGGTGCTTTCGGACACCACGCTTGCGCAGATTGTGGCGTTTGCCGAACAGGTTCCGTTCGGGGCGATCCGCTTTATTCTGCAAGCAGGGGAGTTGAACGATGCGCTCTCCCGCGAGGGACTGAGCGGTAAATGGGGGCTGCACATTGGCGCAACGCTCACTAAGCAACGCTCGCGCGGCTGGCTGGCGCAGGATGTCGGGTCGGATATCGTTATCCGCACCAGCGCGGCGTCAGATGCGCGTATGGGCGGGGCGACGCTCCCGGCGATGAGCAACTCGGGTTCCGGCAACCAGGGGATCGCCGCGACCATGCCTGTGGTGGTCGTGGCAGAGCACGTACAGGCCGATCAAGAGCGGCTTGCCCGGGCGCTGATGCTCTCGCACCTGTCGGCTATCTACATCCATCATCAGCTTCCACGTTTATCCGCGCTGTGTGCGGCAACGACGGCAGCAATGGGCGCTGCGGCCGGGATGGCGTGGCTGATGGGCGGAGGCTACCAGACCATTGCCATGGCGATCGGCAGCATGATCGGGGATGTCAGCGGGATGATCTGCGATGGCGCATCGAACAGCTGCGCGATGAAGGTCTCTACCAGCGTAGGCAGCGCCTGGAAAGCGGTGATGATGGCGCTGGATGAAACGGCCGTGACGGGCAACGAAGGGATTGTGGCGCACGACGTGGAGCAGTCTATCGCTAATCTGTGCGCGCTGGCGTGTCGTTCAATGCAGGCAACGGATCGGCAGATTATTGAAATAATGGCGAGTAAGGTGTAAAGAATTCCCCTCACCCCAACCCCTCTACCCAACGGGGCGAGGGGCTCGATCGTTCCCTCTCCTCTTTGGGGAGAGGGGAAAGGTTTAATTAAACCGGCAAATCAATCAGCAGTGCCCGCAGCGGCGTATCGGCAACCAGCGTAATATTCGCTTCGTCGCGAATAAACGCCCCGTCACCGCAGGTAAGCGCTTCTTTCTCTTCCGTATGCGTGACGGCATGCACCGTCCCGTGAATCGACTGCAGGTATGCACGCGGGCCGTGAAGCTGCACGCTAACCTGTTCGCCTTTCTTCAGCTCGATGTGGTGCAACCATACCTGCTGGCGCAGTTGCAGGCTGCCGTTGCTGCCGTCCGGGGAGGCAATCAGCTGCTGCTGACCGCCTTTCAGATCCAGCTTCTGCACCAGCGGATTTTCCCGCTGCGGGCAGGCATCTAACCACAGCTGCATGCGGGTCAGCGTGTTGTCTTTGCTGAGGTTGTGCTCGCTATAGCTAATGCCCGGCTGCGTTGAAATCAGTAAGGCTTCGCCAGCCTTCGCCTGGACATGATTGCCCTCGCTATCGCGGTATTCTGCCTCGCCTTCCAGGATCAGGTTCAAAATATCGACTTTCGGGTACGTACGCGGCTGGAAAGAGGCGCCAGGGGCGAGCACTTCCTGATTCAACACGCGCAGTGAGGCGTAACCGAGGAGTTTCGGGTCAAAGTAGTGTCCAAAGGAGAAGGTGTAGCGCGCCTGCAGCCAACCGAAATCGGCTTGTCCGCACTGTTTAGCTGTTCTTGTCGTAATCATAAACTTGACCTCTCTTTACACTAAAACAATGGTAAAGGTATGGACGCTGCATTGTTAGCCAGATATTCTGCCCGGTATGTTCAAATTTCCTGAATGAGAACGAGATGGCTAAAGAGAGAGCATTGACGCTTGAGGCGCTTCGCGTCATGGACGCAATAGACCGTCGCGGCAGCTTTGCCGCAGCGGCGGATGAGCTGGGGCGCGTTCCGTCTGCGCTGAGCTACACCATGCAGAAGCTGGAGGAAGAGCTGGACGTGGTGCTGTTCGACCGCTCCGGTCATCGAACAAAATTCACCAATGTAGGCCGTATGCTGCTTGAGCGCGGGCGCGTGCTGCTGGAAGCGGCAGACAAGCTGACAACCGATGCCGAAGCCCTGGCCCGCGGCTGGGAAACGCATCTGACGCTGGTCACGGAAGCGCTGGTCCCTACCGAGGCGCTGTTCCCGCTGGTGGAGCGTCTGGCGGACAAGGCCAACACCCAGCTGTCGATCATCACCGAAGTGCTGGCCGGTGCCTGGGAGCGTCTGGAGACGGGGCGAGCGGATATCGTGATCGCGCCGGACATGCACTTCCGTTCTTCCTCAGAGATTAACTCGAAAAAACTCTACAGCGTGATGAACGTCTACGTCGCGGCACCGGATCACCCGATCCACCAGGAGGCGGAGCCGCTCTCAGAGGTGACGCGCGTGAAATATCGCGGCGTGGCGGTCGCCGATACCGCACGCGAGCGCCCGGTGTTAACGGTGCAGCTGCTGGATAAACAGCCGCGCCTGACCGTCACGTCACTGGAAGATAAACGTCAGGCGTTGCTGGCAGGTTTAGGCGTTGCCACCATGCCGTATCCGTTTGTTGAAAAGGATATTGCCGAAGGGCGGCTGCGGGTTGTCAGCCCGGAGTACACCAGCGAAGTGGATATCATTATGGCGTGGCGACGCGACAGCATGGGCGAGGCGAAGTCGTGGTGCTTACGCGAAATCCCGAAGCTCTTTGCGCATTACAACAAATAAGCGTGTAGGCCCGGTAAGCGTCAGCGCCACCGGGCTTTTTTTATGCGTTGAGCTTAGGGTCAGGACCGAAGCGGTTTTCGCCTGCATAACCCTTTTGGGCCATGAAGAAGAGTAAAACCAGCCAGCCCAGCAGCGGGATTAAAATTAACAATAGCCACCACGCTGAACGTCCGGTGTCGTGCAGGCGACGAAAAGCCAGCGCAAACGCTGGAATCAGGATTGCAAGCTCGTAAAGTCTGTCGAGGCTTAAATCACCCAGTAAGTAATTCAGGTACGATACTAACGCTGAAACGATCATATTGATGAGTACGAACATCCAATACTCTTTGCGGCGTGCACGGCCTTTAAAGCCAAAATAATTTTTTAAAACGTTTAAATACCAACCCATAAGGTTTATCCCTTTATTAACCATATGCTCATTCATTGAGCGGCAAACATCATAGGTTGGTGATACATCAGGGTAAAGTGAGATGACGGCGTTTTCAGAATAACGAACATTTTAAGCGATCAATTATCCCGTTTCGTCACCGCAGAAAAATTATTGGCTCAATTTAGGATCCGGGCCAAAGCGGTTTTCGCCCTTTGTGCCGCGTTGGCAGTTGAAGATCAGAATGACGATCCAGCCCACCAGGGGGATCAACAGCAGTAGTAGCCACCAGGCTGAACGGTCGGTATCGTGCAGACGCCGGAACTGGACGGCCCAGGACGGCAGCAGAATAAAGATCCCATAGATTGACGTAAGAATGCCTTCCCCGCCGTCCCGCTGCCAGCCGAGTAATTTATCAACAATACCCAGCACCATGAGCAGGACGAAGTTCACCAGAATGAACATCCAGTACTCTTTGCGGCGGGCGCGGCCACCAAATCCAACGTAATTGCGCAGTACTTTTAAATACCAGTCCATTTTCCTTGCCTCATTAATCAGTCAATCACTTGTTTTCTAAGCGATCGAGGTAAGAATAGATGGATATTGTGAATTAAAAAAGGGCATCTATTGATGCCCTTCATATTTATCCAAAACGGACGTCACGCCCGTGCGGTTCATCCAGATCCTGCCATGGCCCAATTGAGATAATGCCCGTTGGGTTGATGGTCTTATGGCTGCGGTAGTAGTGGGTGCGGATATGGTCAAAATCGACCGTTTCAGCAATGCCTGGCGTCTGGTAGATATCGCGCAGGAAACCGTGCAGATTCAGGTAATCACCGA
Source organism: Enterobacter sp. 2VL (assembly GCF_005503595.1). NCBI lineage: Bacteria > Pseudomonadati > Pseudomonadota > Gammaproteobacteria > Enterobacterales > Enterobacteriaceae > Enterobacter > Enterobacter sp. 2VL. The sequence continues at coordinate 10,202 of NZ_SCNE01000007.1, read as the reverse complement.
TGCGATGTTTATCGCACTTAAAGTGGGTGACGTAGACCGGATCGAAACGGATCAGCGTGGTCCACAGGCGAATATCCGCCTCTGTCAGGCGATCGCCCGTCAGGTAGCGGTGCTGGCCGAGGATCTGCTCCAGGCGTTCCAGCGACTCGAACACTTTCCCGACCGCCTCATCGTAGGCTTCCTGGCTGGTGGCAAAACCGGCTTTATAGACGCCGTTGTTAACGTTGTCGTAGATCCAGCTATTCAGTTCGTCGATTTTATCGCGCAGTTCCACCGGGTAGTAGTCTCCGGCGAGCGCGCCGTGAGCATCAAACGCGGTGTTGAACATGCGGATGATCTCCGCAGACTCATTACTGACGATGGTCTGGTTTTTTTTGTCCCACAGGACCGGCACGGTGACGCGCCCGGTGTAGTGCGGATCGGCACGCAGATAGAGCTGGTACAGGAAATCGTGGTGATAAAGATCATCGCCGGTGGCTGCCGGGAAGTTGCTGTCGAACGTCCAGCCGTTTTCCATCATCAGCGGGTTAACAACCGACACCGGGATCAGCGACTCAAGGCCTTTCAGTTTGCGTACAATCAACGTGCGGTGCGCCCACGGGCAGGCGAGAGAAACATACAGATGATACCGATCTTTCTCGGCCGCAAAGCCGCCTTCGCCGCTTGGGCCGGGTGCGCCATCGGCGGTCAGCCAGTTACGGAAGGCGGAAACGGAGCGCTTAAAGCGTCCGCCGGTGGATTTGGTGTCATACCAGACATCCTGCCAGACGCCGTCTACGAGTTGTCCCATTTTTTTCTCCTCCGTCAGATAGCAAAAGCGAGGAGATGTCTCCTCGCTTTGTTCATTCAGTATAGCGTGCTTACCACTTCTTATTCAGAACGCGGTCGATGCTGTATGCGCCCGGGCCGGTGATGGCCAGCAGCAGGAAGCCGCCTGCGATGGTCAGGTTCTTCATGAACATCAGGGAGTTCACGCCTTCCGCAAAGTTGCTGTGGAAGATGAACGCCGTCAGCAGGGTGAAGCCTGCGGTGAACAGGGCGGTGGTACGGGTCAGGAAGCCAAACAGCACGGCCAGACCGCCACCAAACTCAAGAAGGATGGTCAGCGGCAGCAGGAACCCCGGAACGCCCATCGCTTCCATGTATTGTTGAGTGCCTGCATAGCCGGTGATTTTGCCCCAGCCTGCGGTGATAAACAGCACAGGCATCAAAATACGTGCGACCAGTACGCCAACATCTTCTAATTTTTTCATTTTACTCTCCAGGAAACCACATGCGCGGCATAACGTTATTTATGTGCAAATTCGGGTAGATACCGCGTCTTTGCTGTCGATGGAGAGGAGTGTAAACGGGGCGGAAAAGAATTGTTAGCTAGGAAAACTGTCAATCTTCTTCAAAGATATTGAGTAAAAAGAGGTGCGCGCTGGTGCCCTCACCCCAACCCTCTCCCACGGGGAGAGGGCGCAAAAACAAAAAACGGTAACCTGAGTTACCGTTTTGCTTTTACCTCGAAGCCGCCACCCGGCGAGAAGGCTACCGCAACTGCTGCTGGCGCAGCGTGGTCTTGACCAGACGCCAGGCGCTCCAGACACCAAAGCCGCGGCGGGCCCAGCGGATCAGCATATTGGGATGCCGAACCGTCCAGATAGCCATGACGCTACTGCCGACCAGCGCCCAGGAGCGCAGGCTCAGGACAGTATTCCAGCCACGGTCAAAACGACGCGTGGATGCTATCCAGTCACGACGGCTGGCGGACAGATCCAGCCGTTGCTGCTGGATCTGGCTCAACAGATACGCTTTTCGCTTTTGACGTTCGGCTGCGCTGCTCACGATTTGTCATCCTCCAGAAGCGAGCGATCGTTGGCTAGCTCCTGGCGAGTGTGGCGCATGAAGGTAGACGTGCGGGCTTTGTGAAGCGTCCAGACGCCACCGATCAAGGCCCCAACCAGCAGAACCACGGTCGTTGCAATCATCGCGTTAAGACGATACTGCGGATCGATGGCCCAGATGATCAATACCATCAGGCTCATCAGACCAAACGCGGCGAAGAGCATGGTAAGCCCGAGCATCAGTAGCATCTGGAAGAGGTTGGCTTTCTCTTCTTCCAGCTCGACTACCGCCAGGCGGACGCGCGTTTCGGCAATCCCGACCAGCGTCGTTAAAATACGCTGACCGATGCCGAGGACGTTATTAGCAGGCCCTTGTGCGTGACGTGGATCTTCCATAATCAACGACGCGTCAACAGGACACCCAGCACCACGCCAATCGCGGCACCAATACCTACGCCAGTCCATGGATTGTCACGCACGTATTCGTCAGCGCGCGCGGCAGCTTCACGCGTCTGTTTTGCCAGCACATCGCCGGTTTCACCCAGGCGGTAACGGCTCTCTTTCAGTGCTTTCTCGGCTTTGCTGCGCAGTTTGCTGACTTCATCTTTTGATTTGTCGGCAGAGGAGCTAAGCACCTCTTCCAGGGTGTCTGCCAGGGATTTCAGTTCAGCGCGTAGGTTTTCTGACGTCGTATCTTTTGACATGATTCTCTCCTGTTGAGATTTCCGTTAACTCAATATTCGCGAGCTTCCAGCGCTTTCAGGTCGTCCTGCGCCTCTTGCAGCTTTTTCTCACGCTTGGCAATTTTTTCCGCATCACCTTTCTCTTTCGCTTCCTGCAGGTCTTGACGGCGCTCGGCGATCTCGTCCTTTTGTTCAGCGATTTTTTTCTGATGATCGGCACGCAGTTTGCTGTCCGTGCAATTCTCTTTCACTTCGCTTAACGCTTTTTTCAGACCGTCAATACGGTGCTGATTATTATGCTTTTCGGCATAACTGATTTCGCGTTGAATGTCCTTTTCTTTCTCCTGACAGAGAGTGTTCGCGAAGGACGCTGTGCTTAAAGAAAAAAGGGCCAGAGCCAGAGTCATGCGGTATTTCATTATCGAAACCTTCCATTGTGTTACGGCGTGAGCCGTTTCCAGTTCATTGCGGAGAACATCTGAGGGGTGCTCCGCGTACTTAAGCATAGTAAGTAAACGGGGGATTCACCAAAGTTAGTGAAAAGATTCGGAATCCTGGTAATTAACCAAACCGATGCGAGGTATCGCGAAGACGTGATAACCACGCCGCTGGCTGGCTGTCATCATCCTGCTGCGCGATGATGTAACCGCGCGGCAGCGTTCGGTCGAGCACCGCTTTCGCGGCGGCGCTTTGCGCACTGGAATCAAACTTTATCAGCAGCACGTCGTTCTGCGGCGTAATGCTCTTAAAACGAATGCCGTTCGCATCCAGATGATGCCAGACGGAAAAACCGTCCGGCACGCTGGCACCCTGATTCACAGAACGTATCGCCAGCGTAGATTCCTGATTCTGCACCGCCGTCCATGCCAGGAACAGGGCGATGAACATCAATAACGCAATCATGGCCCAGGACAAGCGGCGAAGGGCGAGCGGAGAGATAGCCATAGTTAGCTCCTTGCCCCGTATTTCTTCTTCCACAGCACGACCAGCGAACCGACCAGACCGACAACCAGCAGCACAACCGGCAGCAGCATCAGGCAGGACATCAGCTGATCTTCATATTTCATGAATACCGGTGTTTTACCAAGGGCGTAGCCGAGCGTGGTGAGGATCAGCACCCACAGCAGGCCGCTCATCCAGTTGAAGAACTGGAAGCGCGTGCTGCTCAGCCCGGAAAGGCCGGCGATGGTCGGCAGCAGGGTGCGGACAAACGCGATAAAGCGTGCAATCAGCAGGGCAGATAGCCCGTGCTTATGGAAAAGGTGGTGCGCTCGCTGGTGGTAATGGGCCGGGAGGTGCGAGAGCCAGTTTTGTACGATGCGCGTGTTGCCCAGCCATCGGCCCTGAATATAGCTCACCCAGCAGCCGAGGCTGGCGGCAATAGTCAGAAGCAAGACGGTTTGCGGGAACGCCATGGCCCCTTTGGCACACAGCACGCCAACCAGAACAAGCAGGCTGTCGCCGGGTAAAAAGGCGGCAGGAAGCAATCCGTTCTCAAGAAACAGAATCATAAAGAGGACGAAATAGAGCATGCCAATCATGGAGGGATTGGCCAGCGTTTCAAAATCCTGCGCCCACAAGGCCTGCAGAAGTTGGGTCAAAAGTTCCATTCAGTGTTCCTGGAAATCGGTTAACGTCACGCCTGTTATCCGGGTAAAACAGCACGGCGACATTATTGTGATTTCATTGTGGTCGCTCGCGGACACATTACGATGTGGCCAACACTGTTCCCTGTTAATTGGCTGGTTAGCAAGCACTAACTTACAAAATAGCGAATTGAATCCAATTGTAACAAAGCCCAACCATCTGCGTCACAGAATTTGCAGGGATGAGATGATTTTGGCGTAACCCCTGGAGGGGCGCGAGGGGATTTACAAAGGCTGACACTCTATATATTTGCTTACCCACCTTTGGCGTAAGGCGCAACGAAGCGCCTGCCAGCGATAAGGCAAGCTATTTTGCCAGACTGGACGCCGTATCGAGATGAACGACAGGATTATCGGCAAAAAGATAGCGGTCTGCGTTAAATTCGAAGTCGTCACTGGTTTCGTTGAACAACATCTGCTTGGTATTTTCCAGATGCTGCCACATCGCCAGTTTGGCCGCGTGCGGGTCTTTGCGAATCAACGCTTTAAGGATTTGGTCGTGATCGTCGCACCAGTTATCGACGGTGCGGGAATCGATGTGATCGTGCAGTTTCTTCCAGTACGGGTTATGAACGCGCTGAGTCCACATTTTTTCAACGATTGCCGCCAGCGCCGTGTTCTGGGTTGCCAGGGCGACCTGCACGTGGAACTGTAAATCCCATTCAGAATCGCGGAAGCATTTTTCCTTACGCGCGTTATCCTGAATTTCCATCAGCTTCATGATGTCCTGCTTGGTCACCTGCGTGGCGGCAAATTCAGCGATGTTGCTCTCAATCAGCTGGCGGGCCTGCAGCAGTTCAAACGGACCGTAGTTGGCGAACTCCAGGCTTTCGTCCGGTGCCGGGGAGTGTTTTGCCTGATTCGAGATGACGTGAATGCCGGAGCCTTTGCGTACCTCAACATAGCCTTCGACTTCCAGCATGATGATTGCTTCGCGCACAACCGTGCGGCTCACGCTCTTTTCATCCGCGATAAAGCGCTCAGCGGGAAGTTTGTCACCGACAAGATACACCCCTTGCTCGATGCGATCTTTCAGTTCGGCAGCAAGTTGTTGATATAAACGTCGTGGTTCGGTGATTTCCATATGCGCTCCAGGCAGGGTACGGCGGATTATTTGTTATACCACTTCTGCGTGCCAGTCTCCAGATTTTGCCATCAAAAAAGCCGCCCGAAGGCGGCTTTTGCCGGGTGCCGCTCGCGCTAACTCTGCGTGGCTGGTCGTCCGAGCGACTCTTTTGCCAACTCATCTGCGGATTTGCTTTTCAGCACCGTCCAGATAACCACGGCCCCCAACAGGTCGAAGATAGCCAGCACCGCGAACAGTGGGCTAAAGCCAATGGTATCGGCCAGCGCACCCACGACCAGAGCAAACATTGTACTTGCTGTCCAGGCGGCCATGCCGGTAAGGCCGTTTGCCGTCGCCACTTCGTTACGGCCAAAGACATCAGAAGAGAGGGTGATCAGCGCGCCGGACAGCGACTGGTGAGCAAAACCACCGATGCACAGCAGGCCAATGGCAACGTACGGGCTGGTAAACAGGCCGATCATGCCCGGGCCAATCATCAGCAGCGCGCCCATGGTGACCACCATTTTACGGGAGACAATCAGGTTCACGCCAAACCAGCGCTGGAACAGCGGTGGCAGGTAGCCGCCCACGATGCAGCCGAGGTCGGCAAACAGCATCGGCATCCAGGCGAACATGGCGATCTCTTTCAGGTTAAAGCCGTAGACCTTGAACATGAACAGCGGGATCCACGCGTTGAAGGTCCCCCAGGCGGGTTCGGCCAGGAAGCGTGGCAGGGCAATACCCCAGAACTGGCGGGTACCCAGGATCTGCCAGACGGACATTTTTTTGCCGTTGTTGGTCTGATGCTGAGATTCCTGACCGCCGATGATGTAATCGCGTTCTTCTTCGGACAGTTTTTTCTGATCGCGCGGATGCTTATAGAAGACAAGCCACGCCATCGCCCATGCAAAGCTCAGCACACCGGAGATGATGAACGCCATCTGCCAGCTGTGCATCACGATAGCCCACACCACCAGTGGCGGTGCAATCATCGCCCCGATAGAGGAGCCAACGTTAAAGTAACCCACCGCAATGGAACGCTCTTTCGCCGGGAACCACTCGGAGCTGGCTTTCAGGCCCGCCGGGATCATCGCGGCTTCTGCGGCACCGACTGCACCACGTGCCAGCGCCAGGCCCCCCCAGCTGCCGGCCAGCGCCGTCGCGCCGCAGAACACGGCCCAGGCCACGGCGAAGAAGGCGTAACCGATTTTCGTACCCAGAATATCAAGGACATAGCCCGCCACAGGCTGCATGATGGTGTAAGCAGCGGAATAAGCAGCGATGATGTAAGAATATTGCTGCGTGGAGATATGTAACTCTTCCATCAACGTTGGTGCGGCCGCTGCCACGGTATTACGTGTCAGATAGCCCAGCACGGTGCCGAGCGTCACCAGTGCGATCATGTACCAACGTAACCCTTTAATTTTACGCATCTAAAACCTCATCGTTATGTTATTTCCGCACCGGGGCGCGGCAACCTCTCAACCGTGTTCGGGAGTGGCTGTTAACGGGAGGGGCGCTACCGGCGGTATTTCCCGGTACGGCCCGAACCTTGCCATAAGTAATCGTGCTTAAGTCGGTATCCGTACCGTAAATCCGGTGTATCTCTCACCGGGAATGCATTTAGTCGGCTTATCGTTTGCGACGGCGAAAAGATAACTTGTCATACAACTTTAAAAGGTGAGTGACATCACAAATGCTGGAATCTTTGTAGGGGCTTTCGCTCAGTCGTGGGAAGCCAGAACTGGCGCGGCTTACAGGCGGGTTTACTCCTTTGAGGGTAATTTATTTGTCGGCGTTTATTGATCTAACTCACGAAAAAACCTTCGGGTGCTGGAAATTGGTGTGATAACTTTGCAGCATCTGAACATACGCTTTCTGACGCTCCCGTTACAGAGGATGACGATAATGACCCCGTTTATGACCGACGATTTTCTGTTAGATACCGAATTTGCCCGTCGCCTGTATCATGACTATGCAAAAGACCAGCCGATTTTCGACTACCACTGCCATTTACCGCCGCAGCAGGTTGCCGAAAATTACCGCTTCAAAAACCTGTATGACATCTGGCTGAAAGGTGACCACTATAAATGGCGCGCGATGCGCACCAACGGCGTCGCGGAGCGTCTGTGTACGGGGGATGCCACTGACCGTGAGAAGTTTGACGCCTGGGCGGCAACCGTGCCGCACACCATCGGTAACCCGTTATACCACTGGACGCACCTCGAGCTGCGCCGTCCGTTTGGCATCACCGGCAAGCTGCTTTCTCCGGCTACCGCAGATGAAATCTGGGATGAGTGCAACGCGCTGCTGGCGCAGGATGCCTTCTCCGCGCGCGGCATCATGAAGCAGATGAACGTCAAAATGGTCGGGACCACCGACGACCCAATCGATTCGCTGGAACATCACGCCGTCGTGGCGAAAGACAGCACTTTCGATGTTAAGGTCCTGCCGAGCTGGCGTCCGGATAAGGCTTTCAACATTGAGCAGGCGACCTTCAACGACTATATGGCTAAGCTGGCGGACGTGTCCGATACCGACATCCGCCGCTTCGCTGACCTGCAAAGCGCGCTGACCAAACGTCTGGACCACTTTGCGGCGCACGGCTGTAAGGTCTCTGACCACGCGCTTGACGTGGTGCTGTTTGCCGAGTCAAACGAAGCCGAGCTGGACAGCATTCTGGCGCGTCGTCTGTCGGGTGAGACGTTAAGCGAACACGAAGTGGCGCAGTTCAAAACCGCGGTACTGGTGTTCCTCGGTGCGGAATATGCCCGTCGCGGCTGGGTGCAGCAGTACCACATTGGGGCGCTGCGCAACAACAACCTGCGCCAGTTCAAACTGCTGGGCGCAGACGTGGGCTTCGACTCCATTAACGACCGTCCGATGGCGGAAGAGCTCTCTAAGCTGCTCAGCAAGCAGAACGAACAAAACCTGCTGCCAAAAACCATTCTCTACTGTCTGAACCCGCGCGATAACGAAGTGCTGGGCACTATGATCGGCAACTTCCAGGGTGAAGGGATGCCGGGCAAGATGCAGTTCGGTTCCGGCTGGTGGTTCAACGATCAGAAAGACGGCATGGAACGTCAGATGACGCAGCTGGCGCAGCTTGGCCTGTTAAGCCGCTTTGTCGGCATGCTGACCGACAGCCGCAGCTTCCTGTCTTACACTCGCCACGAATATTTCCGCCGCATTCTGTGCCAGATGATTGGCCGTTGGGTACAGGCTGGCGAAGCTCCGGCGGATATCCAGCTGCTCGGCGAGATGGTGAAAAACATCTGCTTTAACAATGCGCGTGACTACTTCGCCATTGAACTGAACTAGTGCTGTCTGAGGTTGATATGCAATACATCAAAATCCATTCGCTGGATAACGTTGCCGTCGCACTGGCGGATCTGTCCGAAGGCACGGAAGTGACTTTCGATACGCAGTCGGTGACGTTGCGCCAGGCCGTTGGACGCGGGCATAAGTTTGCCCTGATCCCCATCGCCAAAGGGGAAAACGTCGTGAAGTACGGTTTGCCAATTGGTCATGCGCTGGCGGACATTGCGCCGGGTGAATATATTCATTCCCACAATACCCGCACCAATCTTAGCGATCTGGACGAGTACAGCTATCAACCGGATTTCCAGACGGAAGAGGCGCAGGCGGCAGATCGTGACGTACAGATCTACCGCCGTGCGAACGGCGAGGTAGGGGTCCGCAATGAGCTGTGGATCCTGCCAACCGTTGGCTGCGTAAACGGGATTGCGCGTCAAATCCAGACGCGTTTCCTGAAAGAGACCAATGACGCTGAAGGCACCGACGGCGTGCATCTTTTCAGCCACACCTACGGCTGCTCGCAGCTGGGTGACGATCACATCAATACCCGCACGATGCTGCAAAACATGGTGCGCCACCCGAACGCGGGGGCGGTGCTGGTGATTGGCCTGGGCTGTGAAAACAATCAGGTGGATGCCTTCCGCGAAACGCTGGGTGAGTTCGATCCTGAGCGCGTGCACTTCATGGTGTGTCAGCATCAGGATGACGAAGTGGAAGCGGGTCTGGAGCAACTTCACCAGCTGTATAAGGTGATGCGCCACGACAGACGTGAGCCGGGCAAGCTGAGCGAGTTGAAATTTGGCCTTGAGTGCGGCGGATCGGACGGGCTTTCGGGCATCACCGCCAACCCGATGCTGGGCCGTTTCTCGGACTATATGATTGCCAACGGCGGCACCACCGTGCTGACCGAAGTGCCGGAGATGTTCGGCGCTGAGCGTATTCTGATGAGCCACTGCCGCGACGAAGAGACCTTTGAAAAGACCGTCGCGATGGTGAACGACTTCAAACAGTATTTTATCGCCCACAACCAGCCTATTTATGAGAACCCGTCGCCGGGTAACAAGGCGGGCGGCATCACGACGCTTGAGGAGAAATCCCTCGGCTGTACCCAGAAAGCAGGCGCCAGCCAGGTGGTCGACGTTCTGCGCTATGGTGAACGCCTGAAAACGCACGGGTTGAATCTGCTGAGTGCGCCGGGTAACGATGCGGTGGCGACCAGCGCGCTGGCAGGAGCGGGTTGCCATATGGTGCTGTTCAGTACCGGTCGTGGTACGCCTTACGGCGGCTTTGTGCCGACGGTAAAAATTGCGACCAACAGCGAGCTGGCGGCGAAGAAGAAACACTGGATCGACTTTGATGCAGGACAGCTGATCCACGGTAAAGCGATGCCGCAGCTGCTTAATGAATTTGTCGATACCATCGTGGAATTTGCTAACGGCAAGCAGACCTGCAACGAGAAAAACGACTTCCGCGAGCTGGCGATCTTCAAGAGTGGAGTGACGCTTTAATCGGTGCGGCCTGATGCCCTCACCCTGGCCCTCTCCCACTGTACAGTCCGGGGACATAGCAGACAGGTGTTCGGGGACATGGTGAACACTTTTTAACATCCTTTACCCATGGTGATCGACTTTTTCTTCAGGTCGATCACCCCCACTTTCGT